>NZ_BAAFRU010000003.1:0-218162 GCF_045862015.1 Levilactobacillus muriae | reverse complement strand
GGCATACACCTTATAAATTTAGTCTAGCAGTCTCACTTTAATTTTCAAATCTTTCTTAGTGAGGTACTGTTTAGTGTACACGAAATTTTGAAATATATTTATTTACAGAGCTTGACTAAACGTAGGAAAGTAGTCTGGGGCACCCCAGACTACTTTTGTATCTCCAAAATTAAATTACTGAAACGTGTGACAATAGGCAGCTGACTCCGCTTAAAACTGATAGCCAGCTAACCGCCTTTCATTCCACTCGCCTTTTTTGAACGCAAAATTAGTTTTCGTCACTAGCTGGATCATCTTCCTTAGCCGCACGCTTCTCAGCATTGCGGTAGAAGATCCAGGCCACGGCACCGAAGAAGATGGGGCCGATGATCGTCCAGAAGGCGGTCTTGTAGTCAGCAGCCATGATTGGTTGGAGACAAGTGAAGACAATTCCGGCAATCAAGACGAGCAGCACGATCCCCACGATAATGTTGGTGAAGACCTTGTTCTTGTAAACGACGAATGGCCGTTCCAGATCAGTCCGCTTCTTGAAGAATGGGAAGGCGCCAATCAAGAAGAGGTAAGGTGCTGAGGTGGAAACGTTGGCCATGTTGGTCAGGATTTGGTAGAATTCCTTGGCTGCGGAACCCCCGAAGGAGACGAAGAAGATGAAGACAGCAACCACTGTGGCTTGAATCCACATGGAGTAGGCTGGCACGCCAGCCTTGTTGAGACGCGTCATCTTTTTAGGCCACAGCTTGGGTGAAGACCCCATGATGAAGGACTTCAGTGGCGAGTAGACCAAGACGAAGAAGGATCCCAGATAAGCCATGAACATACTCAACCCAGTCAACCGGGCCAAGATATTCCCAATCAACACGGAAGTACCGTGAGAGAGGTTCATTGCGTGTCCCATGACCAGCCCTAAGTTATTCATCAGAACATAGGTGATGTTCCCCAAGTTCACAGAACCGCCACCCAAGACCTCATGCCAGTTGGCGCTGACCCCCCAGAGGAAGATCGACACGGAGTAGGCAATTGTGATGGTAATCGTGGAAATGATCAACCCTTTAGGGAAAGTCTTTTCCGGTTTATCCATGCTATCCGTGATGCCCCCCATAGATTCCATGCCGGCGTAAGCAAAGACGGCGTAGATCACGAATGACAGCAGGGCCATCGGTGACTGGAATTGTGGGTTAGGTGAAGCGATGAAGCTGTGCAGACCGTTAACGGGTTCTGCGAGTTGGCCCTTGTTCAAGATCCAGATTAAAATGCTGGCGATGAAGAACAAGATGGTCAGGCCCATCACGAAGATGCCCCCCAATGAGGAAATCTTAGCGATGGAGCTAACCCCACGCGTTGCAAAGAAGGTGACGGAGAGAATCCAGACGATTCCCAAGATCCCGATTGTTTGCGTGGAGCTTAGACCGAGGATCCCCCAGGTCTGCGTTTGGTCGCTCCCGGAGATCAAGGTTGACAGTGGAATCCAAACCTTGGTCGAGGTCGACAACATCCAAATGATCCAAGATGACAACCAGATGAAAGTCCCAATGAAGGCCATCTTTTCACCAATAGATTCGGCCAGCCAGGAGTAGATTCCCCCCTTAGCTTCCTTAAAGGTTGACCCGTATTCCGCCAACATCAAGGCACTTGGCAGGAAGAAGAACAGGGCGGCTAAAACGTACCAGATAATGCTGGCATATCCCATTTGGTCATAGGCGACAGTTCCGTTAGCGAAACCGTAGATGGCCGAAAAAATCATTAAGATCAGACTGAAGAGTCCAATCTTCTTTTGCTTTTCCATTAGATTAATATCTCCCATTTATGTGGTGCGGACTAGGTCAGCTAGCCCGGGCCGTGTTATAAGTTCAGGTCCTGGTGGTAATTGAGGGGCCCAAGGTCGGTGGCCTGCGTGATCAAGGTCGCCGCCAGCTCGCGGTAACGCCGAATTCCCAATGCGGCGTTCTCGTTGGCTTGTTGCGTTAAGTACTGATTCAGTTCGGTGCCGGACAGTTGTTGACCGACGACATCGGCATGTTGCACGGCCTGTTTAAAGGCAATCCGGAGTTCCTTTTGCACGGCGCTAACCGTGGGCCAGGCTGACTGATAGTGGGCATCTAAGAGGACACTGACCAGCTTATAGACCCAGTAAGCGGAATCCGCATCGTAGGTCGCCTTACCCAAGTGGTAGGCGGTTGGCGTGCTCTCGATACCGGCATAGAACGGCACGTAGACACTCTGCGCTCCAACGCCCATAGCGAGCCATTGGATGCCAGCGAACGCGGGATCCATATTAGGCCGTAGTTGTAAGACGTGAGATTCCTGCGTCTTGGCGAGACTGACTGGTCGGAACCGTTTGCGTTCATCTGGTGTACCGGCACCGACGGGATCGTAAGGGGTACCTTCGAAGTGACTGCTGAGGTAACCCTGCGCGTCATCGATAGTCAACAGGTGGTCGGCGTACTGAATAAAGGGTAAGTCAAATGATTGTGGATCCTGTGCGACTTCTGGATTGAAGCAACGTTGGCCATACCAGACGCGCGGCGTGTTATAGTACAGATCCGATTGATCTTGGGTTCCGAAGATGTTGCGCCAACAGAAGCGGTCGCGATCGGGATTCAAGTGGTTGGTCGTCACAAACTCACGCAAATGACGCGCAAACATAAAGTTCTCGTGATCCTTGAAGTCAATATCCTGAATGGCCATTTGATTGGCAACGACCGCATAGCCGTTATCCGGAATGCGTTGGGCGACCCAGTAGTGGCCGGCCCCCGTTTCCAAGTACCAGGCTTCCTGTTGGTCGGCGAACAAAATGCCGTTGGATTCGCTGGTTCCGTAATGCTCAACGATTTGGCCGAGCAGGGCAACCCCGTCTCTAGCAGACTTGACGTATGGTAGGACCACTGTGATCATGGCTTCCTCACCGATCCCGTCTTTGACCAGTGGATCGGCACCCAGTACCCGTTCATTCGAATAGGTACTTTCGGTGGCACTCATCGCCACGCCAAATTCATTGATCCCGTCCTCTTCAAACAGACCGTACTTGTCGGTCCACTCGGGAGTGGCGGTGTACTTGGCAGCGGACTGGGGCAGTGGCATGGTGAAGCCGTTGTCCGTGCTGACAAACGGTTGGGGCGTCGTGGCTGTCGCGGCGGGGTGGACGATGAAGTGTTTGGGCCAAGCGGCCTTAGCGTCTTCATTTCGACCGATCATGACTGACCCATCCGTGGAAGCCTGCGCACCAATTAAAATACTCGTACAAGCGGAATAATTCATGGGAGCGCTCCTTTCTATATATAATGAATAAATTCTCGTTACTATTCTATCATTTTTAAGGATTAACCGGGCCAATTTCTGGATATTTTTAATTATTTTACACGATTTTCTCATGAAAATAAATATTTATACAATTTGATGCTTACGTTAGGCCCGGATATTGCGGTAGTTGTGGGGGCTAAAGACTGATAGGGTGGCTGTGCTAGGGCTAGCTAAGTCGCAAGAGTTGTGGTTAAATGGTGAAAACGACTGACGACTGAAAGGCGTGAAGATGAGAATTATGTTAGAAAATAATCGGCGTGAAGTGGGCAAACACCTCTTAATTTTGCTTGGATCGGCTATAATCACGGCCATTGCATTAAATGAATTCTTAGTTCCTGGTAAGATTTTCAGTGCAGGGATCAACGGGATTTCTCAGATTATTGCCACGTTATTGGTGGCGGTCGGGATTCACCTGAGTACCGGGTGGTTCATCTTGCTGTTTAACATTCCAATCGGTTTGTTGGGCTGGTTCAAGGTAGGCCGGGGCTTCACCATCTATTCCATTGCGGTGGCAATTCTCACCTCGGTGCTAGCCATTGTGATTCCGGTCAATAACATCTCAAATAATTCACTGTTGGCAGCGCTGTTCGGGGGTATCCTGACCGGTGTTGGCGTGGCTTACCCGTTGAAAAATGGCTTCTCGACTGGGGGGATGGATATCATTGCCGTCGTCCTGGAGAAGACCACAGGGCGGACGATTGGGACCCTCATGATGATGATCAACTCGGGGATTGTTATTGTCGCCGGCTTCCTCTTTGGGTGGGAGAGCGCGTTATACACGATTATTTCCATTTATGCAATGTCGCGGGTCGTCGATAGTATTCACACGCGTCACCAAAAGCTGACCGCTTTCATTGTGACGTCGGAACAGGACGCCGTTATCTCAGAACTTAATAAAACTCTCATCCGCGGTATCACAGCCATCCCATCATTCGGGGCCTACACGCGACAGTCGAGTACGGTACTGATGACCGTTATTTCGCGGTATGAACTTTATGCATTGGAACGGGCGGTCAAGGAAGTTGATCCCCAGGCCTTCGTCAACCTGGTCAACACCGTCGATATT
The DNA here is from genome assembly GCF_045862015.1 of Levilactobacillus muriae. Taxonomy (NCBI): domain Bacteria; kingdom Bacillati; phylum Bacillota; class Bacilli; order Lactobacillales; family Lactobacillaceae; genus Levilactobacillus; species Levilactobacillus muriae. Next base: position 213,799 of record NZ_BAAFRU010000003.1, on the reverse strand, counting down.
GAAGGGAATTTCTACAATGAGACGGAACAGTTGAAGTTGCGGGAGAAGACAACGGAAAAGTAGGTCGCGCAAGGGGTTTCGGCGTGTTATGATAGTAGCTAAATAGACTTTTCAATAAGACGTAATCATATAGGGTGAGTGAGGATGCAAGCAGAACTGGAATTTGAAAACCGATTGATCGATTATTTAACGAACATTGGTGGCTCTAAGCAGTGGCAGTACATGCCGAATATTAAGACGACTGCCGCTCTGTGGCAGAACTTCAAGCTTATTTTGGAACGCAACAATCAGGAAAAATTAGACCAGCCACTGAGTGACAACGAATTTGCACAAGTTAAAAAACAAATTGATGATTTAAAAACGCCGTACCAAGCGGGAAAATTTTTATATGGTTTAAATGGCGTGTCCCAAGTAGAAATCGATACTGATGCTGGGGAACACGTTTTTTTGACGGTCTTTGATCAAGCGTTTGTTGGTGCTGGGGGAACGGTCTATCAAGTTGTCAGCCAGATTGAACGTCCAGCCAAGTTGGCAAACTGCAAGGATCGGCGCTTCGATACAACACTTTTGATTAATGGATTGCCAATCATTCAGATTGAAGAGAAGACGGCTGCTCGTAACGTCAAGGAAGCCTTGAATCAAATGCAGCAGTATATCCATGAAGGTCAGTTCTCAGATATTTATTCAACCGTTCAAATTTTAGTGGGGATGACCCCAGACGATACGCGGTACATGGCCAATACAACTGAGGATAAGTTCAATCTGGACTTTGCCTTTCATTGGCAACGTGAAGACAATAATCAACCTGTTATGGCATGGCGGGATTTCATGAACCGCATGCTATCGATTCCGATGGCTCATCAGATGGCGACAAGCTACATGATTCTGGATGGAACCAAGCACCGACAGATGTTAAAGGTGATGCGGCCCTACCAGGTTTACGCAACGCGCCGGGTCATTGAAAAAATCAAACGGTCGCGCTTTGAACTGGATAGTCAAAAACTAGGGTATATCTGGCACACGACGGGCTCTGGAAAAACAATCAGTAGCTTTAAGACGGCTTGGCTGGCTTCACGGTTACCAAACGTGGATAAAGTGGTCTTCCTAGTTGACCGAATCGCGCTAACACAGCAAACAGCTGACAATTATTCGGCATATGATCCAGATACTAATGATGAGAATAAAGATGGGATTATTTTTGATACAGCCAACGTGAATGTCCTGGCCCGCAAGTTACGACAGCATGGCGGGATTATCGTGACGTCGATTCAGAAATTAGATCGGTTGGTTCAGCGGCAAAGCTTTAAGCGGCCTGAGCAAAATATTGTGTTTATTGTCGATGAGGCTCACCGTTCAACGGCGGGAGACATGCTTCAACGAGCAAAGGACGGCTTTCCCCATGGGGCATGGGTCGGTTATACGGGTACGCCACGGTTTGATGGCATTACGACGCAGGAGATCTTTGGGGATCTTTTGCACGCCTATACAATTCGTGAGGCGATTGCGGATCGTAATGTTCTGGGCTTTAAGGTCGATTTCAACACGACCTTATCTGAAGATGTCCTGAAGACGCAGTACCTACCGCAGTTCTATCAGCGCGAGCATCCCGACTGGACGACGGAAAAAATCAAGTATAAGATTGATCATCTGTCTCGTGAGGACATGGACGATACTGTTAATTCAGGCGTCTACGATGACAATGAAGATCACGTAAAACTCGTGGTCGATGATATTTTAAACAAGTGGCGAAACCGTTCTGTTAGTGGCCGGTATAGTGCGTTACTGACCACGCACGTTGGTGGTCGCAAGGCTTCTTCACCGATGGCTATGAAGTACTTTGACGAATTTCAACGGCGTAATGCAGTGGCTGATGGCGACCACCAACTGAAGGTGGCTGTGACCTTTAGTCAAGACAATTCAAATGGTGACAACATGTTAGGAACCAACACTGGGCTGCATCGGGCAATGACGGTCTACAATCACCTGTTCGGGACGGCCTTTGGTGATGACAATGTTCGAGGGTATACCGAAGATGTTGTCTCACGGTTGAACCGGACCGTTAGTAATGATCCAGCTGACTATCTAGACATTGTCATTGTGATTGATCAGTTGCTGACGGGATTCGATGCGCCACATTTGAATACGTTGTACGTTGACCGGACAATGCAAGGGGCCAACTTAATTCAGGCTTATTCTCGGACTAATCGGATTCAGGATATGCAGCACAAGCCATACGGTCGAATTGTTAATTATCGATGGCCAGCACAGGCTGAGAAACTGATGAATGATGCACTGAAGGTCTATGCGGATCCGAATTCAGCGGATATTCCAATCGATTTGTTGCCGGGGATTACTGAGGAGACTGGGGCTGACGAAGGCACGGGGGTTGTTGCGCCAACGTTTGAAGAAACCAAAGACTCAACAAAAAAAGTTTTGGACCAATTAGCTGATCTGACGGATGATTATCAACAGATTCCTCGAGGAACAGCCGAGCAACAACAGGCATTCCAACTTTTGAAGCAGTATAACCACCAGGTTGCGCTACTCAAACAAGATGATCAGTACAATTATGATGAACCCAATGCCTTGTTGTCAGAGATTGGCATTAGCGAGGCCCAGGAAATTAGATTGACCTCTACAATTGCTAACGAACTTGAGGATCATTTAAAGTGCATCGACAGTGGCGATGATAGCGTGATCTACAGTGACTTTAAGCTGGAGATGGAACACGTTAATGAAGTTGAAGTGGACTACGATTATCTGGAAGAACTCATCGCGCAGTTCCTGAACGAAACAAATGCGGGTGAAGCTGAGGCTGCTGAAAAGAGTTACCACCGAATCAATGATTTAGCTGACCAGTTGGAAGATCGACAGTATGGGAAGCAAATCAAACGGATGACGACTGATGTTCACAATAATCAAATGGCATCTGACGTGGTTAAGTCATATCCAGTTAAGGCCAACGATGTTAAGGGTATCTTAGATGAACACAACAAGCGCAGTCGGCGAGCTGCTATCGTCGAGTTCCGGACAAAGTGGGGGCTGGTCGATGCTGAAGGGGTTCGCGACTGGATCAATTCAGCGTTAGATCGTCACGTGGTCGGTAACGATGATTTAAACGAGAATAATGAAGTCACCAATATCATTACCGGAGGGCAAAAGTACTACAAAGCTGATGCCCTTGATGAAGATATTCGGCAATTATCAAAGATTAAATACCGTAATGAGCTGCGCAACGAGTTCAGTAAGTTTGCGGATCAAATCAATCAAGAATTTAAGGAGCCATTATGAGCAAGAGAGAAGAAGCACAGGACATCACATCACAGCTATGGGCCATGGCCAATGATTTAAGAGGGAACATGGATGCCAGTGAATTTCGAAATTATATTTTAGGTTTCATGTTCTACCGGTACTTGTCGGAACATCAGGAGATGCACTGGGAACGCTCAGGGCTCTTTGATTTAGCAAATGGGGGCTCAGTAAACGATGCCTATGTAAAGGTTCCTGAGGACGAAATTAAGGACTATCTTGAGGATGCTGCCAGCGAGCTAGGCTACGCTATTGCACCGCAATTTACATGGCGGACGATTACTGAAAAAGTCCAGGATAGCAAGATCAAGCCGTCTGACTTTCAAGACATGCTCGATGATTTCAATCAAAATGCGCAGATTAACCCCAACTCTCAACAGGATTTCCGGGGGATCTTCAACGACGTTAACTTGGGGAATTCACGGTTAGGAAACAGCACGGTCTCGCGGGCGCAAGCGTTGAGCCGAATCGTCAAATTAGTCGATGAGTTCAACTACAACGACGAGAGTGGTCACGATATTTTAGGCGATGTCTACGAATACCTGATTGCCAAGTTTGCTGGGAATTCCGGGAAAAAGGCCGGGGAATTCTATACACCACATGAGGTTTCAAAGGTCTTGGCACGGTTGGTCACCATCGACTTTAAGGCCGGTGACTCACAGTTTACCGTTTATGATCCAACGATGGGGTCTGGGTCGCTCCTACTGACGGTTCAAGAAGCCTTGAGTGAAGCTGGATTCCATGACCGGGTGCACTTTCACGGGCAGGAATTGAATACGACGACATTTAACTTGGCGCGGATGAACTTGATGATGCATGGCGTGGATTATCAGAACATGGACTTGCGGAATGCGGATACGCTGGAGATGGATTGGCCAGATGGCGCTGACGCGGATGGTGTGGACCACCCGCGGAACTTTGATGCGGTGGTTGCTAACCCGCCGTATTCCAGTAAGTGGGATAACAATGCCAATAAATTGAAGGATCCGCGTTTCAAGGATTATGGAAAATTGGCACCGGCCTCAAAGGCGGACTTTGCTTTCTTACTTCATGGACTCTATCACTTAGCAGATCAAGGACGCATGGCAATTGTCTTGCCACACGGGGTGTTATTCCGTGGGGCAGCGGAGGGCACGATTCGGCAGGCATTGATTGAAAAGAACTATCTGGATGCTGTAATTGGGATGCCAGCTAAGCTGTTCTATTCCACGTCAATTCCGACAACGATTCTGGTCTTCTCGAAGCACAAGCCAACTAAGGATATCTTCTTTATCGATGCGTCAGCGCACTTCGAAAAGGGCAAAAACCAAAATATCCTACGAGACGAAGATATTGATAAGATTATTGAGACCTATAAGACGCGTCAGGATGTCGAGAAGTATGCGCACGTGGCGACGTTGGATGAGATTAAAGAAAACGAATTCAACTTAAATATTCCGCGTTACGTGGATACGTTTGAAGAAGAGCCACCCGTTGATGTCGATAAGCTGGTGGCAGATATTAAGGATACGAACAGTCAGATCAAGACCTTACAGTCTGATTTGGGTGATATGTTAGATGATTTAGTCGGTCAGGATGCTGTCGCTCAACAGCAGCTTGAGGCCATTAAGAGGATTTTGAGATGATGGATGATAAAAAGAAAATGGTGCCGCGGATTCGGTTTCGAGGGTTTGAGGATGCTTGGGAGCAGCGTAAGTTGAAATCATTTGGACAAGTATTGATGAACAAAAGGATATTTAAACAAGAAACATCAGAAAATGGGGAAATTCCGTTTTATAAAATTGGGACGTTTGGGAAAAAAGCAGATGCATTTATTAGTAAGGAACTGTTCAACACGTATAAGAAAAAATATCCTTATCCAAAAGTTGGCGATATTTTAATATCAGCAGCAGGGACACTTGGACGAACCATTGAGTATCAGGGAGAAGATGCTTATTATCAAGATTCAAATATAGTTTGGTTCAATCATGACGAAAATTTGTTGAATTCATTTTTGAAGTTCTTTTATCAAACATTATCATGGAATAAGTCAGAAGGAAGTACTATAAAAAGACTGTACAACAAAGATATCCTCAACCTTTGGATAACAGTGCCAACAGTTGAGGAACAAGCTAAAGTAGGATTACTACTCAAAAGGTTGGACAACCTTATCGTTGCCAATGAGAAAAAGGGACAGCAGTTAAAAAGCTTGAAGAAGTTGTTCATGGAAAAGATATTTTCTCGAAGTTGGAGATTCAAAGGATTCAGTGACCCTTGGGAGCAGCGTAAATGTTTTGAGGTAGAAAGATTTGTTTAGAAATACATCAAATCTGAAAGGAAAATTATGAAAGACAAAAACATAATTATGCCCAACATACGATTTAATAAATTTAAAGATTCTTGGAATACGCAGCAATTGTTGAGCCTGGTACAACACGTAAAATCATATACTATTACACGAGAAAAAGAAGAATTCAGTGGAAGTACTGAATATATTCATTATGGTGATATACACCGTTTTAAGAGATCAATTATAACAAAGACATTAACCCTGCCCACAATACGAGAAGGTTCCTATCAAGCTCTCAAAAATGGTGATATAGTGCTTGCGGATGCATCTGAAGATTTTAAAGAAATCGCCAAACCGATGGTGCTATTTGACACTTCTGGAAGGAAGATAGTCGCTGGCCTTCACACGATAGCATTAAGACCAGTTTCAATAAATTCGTTGTTTCTGTACTATTTGCTGGATACGAGTAAATTTCACTGGTTTACTCGTAAAACTGGAACTGGATTAAAAGTTTTTGGAATATCGGCTAAAAATCTTTTGAAATTTTCGGCTAATGTACCAACACTAGAAGAACAGAAAAGAATATCGTTAGTTATTTTGAAAGTAGATAACCTTATCACTCTTAATGAGAATAAGATTTCTGATATAAAAAAGCTTAAAAAAGTAGTATTGCAAATTACTTTTAATCAATCATGGAGATTTAATGGTTTTACGCTTCCTTGGGAGCAGCGTAAGTTAGGTGACATAAGCAGCATTTTCGATGGAACTCATCAAACTCCAAACTACCAAAGTAGGGGGATACCATTTTTAAGTGTAGAGAATATAAGCACTTTAAACACAAACAAATTTATCTCAGAAAAAGATTTTGAAAATAATTTTAAAGAATTCCCTCAACCGGGGGATATCCTAATGACAAGGATTGGCGACGTCGGAACCCCTCAATTAATTAATTACACAGGAAAAGTAGCCTACTATGTCAGCTTAGCGTTAATAAAACCACGAATTGATTCAAGTTTCTTGAAATATAGAATTGAATCGGCTGGGTTCCAGAAAGAATTATGGAAGCGAACCTTGCATGTGGCCTTTCCAAAGAAAATAAATAAGAAAGACATTGGAAAAATTCCGGTAACATTTCCTAAAAAGTGTGAACAGGTAAAGATTGGCCGTATCTTTATGAATTTAGATAACCTTATCGTTGCCAATGAGAAAAAGTTAGACCAACTCAAACAATTGAAGAAATATTTGATGCAAAATATGTTTGTTTAATTAATTTTGGGAACGTTACGTCTATCACTCGTGATGGGTGAAAGGTCACTTAAGAATCAATTCGTATTGCTCGCTTTTTGAATAATATTTCAGGTATAAATAAGTTATTTAACATCGTGATGTTTAGATAGCTTATTTATTTTGGGGAGGAATTCAAAATGACTAATGATACTAGATTTTGTCAGTATTTCAAGCAGTGGATGGAACTCTATAAGTGTGGGGCTGTGCGACCCGTGACGTATCAAAAATATGAAATGACGCATAAACAACTGGCAATGTTAGCACCTAATCTAATGTTGCATGACCTAACGCGATTAACTTACCAGCAATTACTGAATGATTACGCTGAAACCCATGAGAGACAGACCACAATGGATTTTCACCGGCATCTCAAGAGCTCCTTGTTAGATGCGTTGGAAGAGGGCCTGATTGCTCGTGATCCAACGCGTAAGGCTATTATTAAAGGAACCGCTCATCAGCAACATAAAATTAAGTATCTCAATCAGTATGAACTGCAAGCATTGTTGAATGAGTTAGAACTGGAAGGTGAGGTTAACTGGGACTATTTCATTCTATTGATTGCCAAGACTGGTCTTCGATTTGCCGAAGCTCTAGGAGTTACACCAGATTCATTCGATTTTGCTCATCAAACTTTGACGATTGATAAGACTTGGGACTATAAGTCTAAGGTTGGTGGATTTGCCCCAACAAAAAATGAATCATCAGTTCGTAAGATTCCTTTGGATTGGCAAACGGTTATTCAATTCTCCCAGTTGACTAAGCACTTACCATCGGATAAACCCATCTTTGTTAAAGGCCAGGTTTATAATGATACGGTCAATCATTATCTGGAGCGTTTATGCAAGCATGCTCAAGTTCCAATAATTTCGGTGCACGGTCTCAGACATACCCATGCGTCATTACTTTTGTATGCTGGTGTAAGTATTGCTTCGGTGGCTCGAAGATTAGGCCATTCGAATATGACAACGACACAGCAAACTTATATTCATATTATTCAGGAATTGGAAAATCAGGATAACGATAAGGTGATGAAACATTTGGCGAGTCTTATCTAAAGTATTCAAAATTAATTAAAGAAGTAGGAGAGAATTGTACTGATCTGATTAATGCAATTTTTTATTGTCGTTCATTGGCAACGATAAGGTTATCAAGTAACTGTGATGCTTTTCCAATTTTTATTTGTTCGTTTCCCTCAGTAGGAATATTAAATAATGTAGTGGAAACAATACTCCAATCAGACCTTGGCATTTTTGTTCCAGAAGTGATATTCGCAATATTTTGGTACCTATTACTTTGTATTAGTGCATAAACAAAACGAGAAGAAAATCCATCATTTGTTCGCAAAACCCAAAAATCGCCAATTGCTATGCCATTGAATTTGGCAAACCACCAATTGTTTAAGTAAGGGCGTAACTTTCCGTAGAGAATATCTTCTTTTTCAAATTTTATGCCCTCTCGAGAATCCGTATAACCATGTCTTACATTTCTCAATCTTCCCGAATTAGGAATAATATTAGCATATTCGATATGCTGAAGTTTCGTATCATTACCATGGTCAGTAACTCTGGTAGCGATTGAATTTAACTTACGCTGCTCCCAGGTAAGAGGTGCTTATTGCTTAGAAAATCAGGTCATGCTTGGGAGCAGCGTAAGTTAGGGGCACTTGCTGAGATAGTAAGAGGGGCCTCACCTCGTCCAATTAAAGATCCTAGATGGTTTGACGATAGTTCAAGTATTGGATGGCTTAGAATATCGGATGTGACTAATCAGAACGGAAGAATTCATTATTTATTACAAAGACTTTCTGCGGAAGGGCAGTCAAAAACTAGAGTCCTTCATGAACCACATTTGCTCCTTAGCATTGCAGCTACAGTTGGCAAGCCAGTTATTAATTATGTCGAGACTGGTGTGCATGATGGATTCCTAATTTTTCTAAATCCAAAATTCAATTTGGAATTTTTGTTTCAGTGGCTAGAATTTGTTCGTCCAACTTGGAAAAAGTATGGTCAACCAGAGAGTCAGATAAACTTGAATTCTGACTTAGTTCGAAACAAGAAAATATCAATTCCAACTCATGCAGAACAAGGAAAAATTGCTTTCGTTCTAAATGGGTTGGATAACCTTATCGTTGCCAATGAACGTAACCCATATCAACCGAAATGGAATGTTGAAAGATGTGCAGGACTATCCTTTAGCAAAATGTTATGAATAATATTCAGATTTAATTAATGAAACATCTTCAAAATATCGATTATTTAATGCAAAATAGTTTGGAAAACAACCGAGAAGTTACTGGTTAGAGCAAGATTAAAGAAAATCCAATTATAAAGGAATTTCCTGTATATTAATACAACAAGTCTCTGTCAATATCACCCAATCGTCAGAATTTAGTTTCGTCAATCAAATAATCAATAGTGCCCAACAATCATCATCAACCACAAACGATATTTCGCCGTAAATTCTTGTCGCTTACCGCATTAACCGGTATAATAGCCATATTCATACAGAGAAGGGAACGAAAATAATGCCAATTGTTAACATTGATTTGATTGCGGGCCGTTCACAAGCCCAACTCAAGGCTTTAGTTCAAGACGTGACGTCTGCTGTGACCAAGAACACCGGTGCACCAGCCGAACACGTTCACGTCATCTTGCGCGAAATGCAACCCGACCGTTACGGTGTGGCCGGCGTTTTGAAGAGCGACGAAAAGTAGGCAAAATTTCCAAAATCTTATAAACCGCCACCAACCCCGATATTCTCGTCTTGGTGGCGGTTTCATTTACAAAAACATTTGGCGCGGCGAGTACTTTTCGGTATACTAGTAGCAAGTGTGACATCACGGTGGATCTAGGCCGGCTAAGAATGAATGAATGGAGAGTCTATGACAATGAATGATCAACAATACATGATGGCAATTGACGAAGGGACGACGAGTACCCGGGCTATTTTATTCGACCGGCACGGCCAAATTGCTGGACAAGCACAGCGGGAATTTCACCAGTACTTTCCCCAGCCAGGTTGGGTCGAACACGATGCCAATGAAATCTGGAATGCGGTGCAATCCGTCATCTCCGACGCGCTGATCGATTCCGACGTGCAACCTTACAAGGTGCGGGGAATCGGAATCACCAATCAGCGGGAAACCACGATTATCTGGGACAAGAGGACTGGCGAACCCATCTACCATGCGGTTGTTTGGCAGTCCAAGCAAACCAGTGATTTGGCCGACCAACTGAAGACGGACGGGTATACCGATGCCATTCACGACAAGACCGGATTAGTCGTCGACTCCTACTTCTCTGCCACCAAGATTCGTTGGATCTTAGACCACGTTGAAGGGGCCCAGGAGCGCGCTGAACGTGGCGAACTGCTCTTCGGGACCATTGACACGTGGATTCTCTGGAAGCTGACAGGCGGCCGGGTACACGCCACGGACTATACCAACGCCAGTCGGACCATGTTGTACAACATTCATGAGTTGAAGTGGGACGATGACATCTTGAACTGGATGAACATTCCGGCCGCCATGTTACCCGAAGTCCGCTCATCCTCTGAAATTTACGGCTACACCGCTGGGTACACATTCTCTGGGGTCCAAGTGCCAATTGCCGGAATCGCTGGGGACCAACAGGCCGCTTTATTTGGTCAGACGGCCTTTGACAAAGGGATGGTCAAGAACACTTATGGGACTGGGGCCTTCATCGTCATGAATACCGGTGAAGAACCCACCTTGTCCCATAACGGCCTGTTGACCACGATTGCTTACGGTTTAAACGGTAAGGTGACCTACGCGCTGGAGGGGTCGATCTTCGTGGCCGGTTCCGCGGTGCAGTGGTTGCGTGACGGGATGCGGTTCTTCGAGCACGCCGGCGAATCCGAAAAGATGGCGGTCGATGCTAAGACTACTGGGAACGTCTACGTAGTGCCTGCCTTTACCGGGTTGGGTGCACCCTACTGGAATCAGGAAACGCGGGGTGCCGTCTTCGGCCTGACTCGTGGGACCACGCGTGAACAGTTCGTACGGGCAACGGTGGAAGCCATTGCTTACCAGACACGAGACGTTGTGGACACCATGACCAACGAGACCGGGTTGGATATTCAATCCCTGAGTGTCGATGGTGGGGCGGCCAATAATAATTTCTTGATGCAATTCCAAGCAGATATCTTGGATACACCAATTAAGCGGGCAGCCATCAACGAAACAACCGCGCTGGGGGCCGCTTACCTGGCCGGCCTAGCCGTTGGCTTCTGGCCTGATATGGATGCTATCCGGCAGATGCACGCCTTGCGGGATGAGTTTACCCCACACATGGCGGCTGACAAACGGGAAAAATGTTACAAAGGCTGGCAGGCCGCTATCAAGGCGACCCAAGCCTTCGAAGATTAAGTGATTGCTTCGCTACCATTAGCCCGCGTTGGCTGGTGGTAGTTTTTGGTTAGGAGGAGAGCGGCATGGCAATCGACTATTTACCGGTGATCAACACGCATTTCACCTTGTTTGGCGGTCACCAGGAGACGGTTCCCGCCGGGTGGCAGTGGCCGGCCGAGGAACATCCGGCCTTTGAGTTCATGTATATCTTGAAGGGCCGGCAACGAACGATTACGGAGACGGGGGAGCTGGTTCTGCAAGCTGGAGAGCTTACGATTATTCCGATCGAAACTCGTCATGCCAATTATGCACTGGACCATCGGGCGATGACTTATTTTTGCATGCACTTTAACTTGGATGATCCAGCACTGCGCTATCTCTTGATTCGTGAGTATGCCGGACGGATTATCACGCCACATGATGCGGTGTATCCACGCCTGAAGACGCAGGCCGAGCAACTCATGGCCATGATTGGCCCGAACTATAGTCTGGCTGATCAGCTCGACCTTCAAGTTGGTGTGATTGATCTCATCATGACGTTGGTTAGGGATCTGAAGGCGGCTGGAAAATTCGCCCCACAAGCGGCCGATATCGATCAGTTTATGCTGTGTCATCAGTTGGCCAGTGATCTCAAGGAACAGCTGGACTATCAGGTATACCATGCTGCAGAGCCACAACAGCCTTCCGTTACCCGAATCATTGCCGGGCGGAACATCTCGCAAAGTTATGCGCTAAAATTATTCCAGAAATATTATCATGAGTCACCACAGCAGTACTTGATTAACTTGAAATTAGCGACCGCTAAGGAATTGTTACGTCAGCCACGGGCACGAATCAATTTGGTTTCGGCGAAGCTGGCGTACACCGCGCCCAGCCATTTTACTCGGGAATTTAAGAAACATTTCGGGCAAACACCTCGAGATTATTTGCGAGAGTTAAAAACGAAATAGTACGAATTAAGGATAGTTCTATACGAATTATCCTCTTTTTTGACACTTTATTTCGGATAGAATAGGTCTTGTAAGCGCTTCATCAACCCTTGACGAAGGATTTGAACGATTTGTATGAGATTATTGGGAACTGCTCACAATAGTTGATCATGCTCTCTCAAAATAATTAAGGAGTGTTTTATATGGCTGATATTGTCATGAATCCGACGCAAGCAAAGAAGATGCCGAAACGTTTAGCGTGGGGGTTGTTAATTGGGTGTGTGAGCTGGATGGGTCCTTACTCAGGGATGAACGGGACTTTGTTGCCTGCTAAAATTGGCATGTTGGATCCCATTAATAAGGTTAAGCTGGTGGCGACTTTTGCGGCTATTGCCATGATTGTGGCGATGTTTGCTAACTTAGTTGAAGGGGCTTTATCTGACAGAACTCGCTCGCGATTCGGCAAACGAAAACCTTGGATTATCGGCGGAACGATCGGTAGTGTTCTGATGTTTTTCGTATTATCTTGGTCGCCAACGATTCCCATCCTCTTGATGACTTGGACAATCTATCAATTAACACTCAATGCCATTGTTGCACCTATGGTTGCGATTATTGCAGATGCCATTGATCCTAAGTATCGTGGGACCGTTTCCTCATTTTACGGTATTGGGATGTCCATTGGTGCCTATGGTTCAGGGGTGGTGGCCTCACAATTTCTGGGCAAGGTAAACATTGGAATCTGGGTGTTTGCCCTCGTACAGGTTGTCTTGACGGTAATTGCCATGATTCTAATCAAAGAACCTTCAAGTGCCAATGAACCTAAAGTGTCCCTAAAGGGGAGAGAGTTGTTGGCATCGTTTGCGTTTCCCCTAAAGAACGCGGGCGACTTTTATCTAGCACTATTAGGAAAGTTCCTCATGATGGTGGGTTCCTACATGATTACGGGTTATCAGCTCTACATTTTGACGGACTACATGCGATTGAGTCAATCCACCACCTCACGGATGGTTGCGATAATCTCGATGATCCTGATGACCACGGCCATTGTATTTGGTGCCGTCTCAGGGCCACTGGCCGATAAGATTGGCCGACTGAAGGCACCCGTTGCCCTGGCAACCTTAATGATTGCGATTGCGGGCCTTTTCCCGTTCTTTGATGCGGCACCGTGGACAATGCTGGTATACGCTGTCCTATCTGGGATTGGCAATGGCGCCTATCTAGCGGTTGATCAAGCCTTAAACATTGCAGTGTTACCTAATCCTAAAACGGCAGCCAAGGACTTGGGTGTTATGAACTTGTCCGCAACTTTGGGCCAAATTATGGGACCCGTTACGGCTGGTGCCGTTATTTCATTAGCTGGGTATCGTCTCATCTTCCCAGTCATGGCTGTTATTTGTATTATTGGTTGCGTCATGATTATGTGTATTAAAAAGGTTAAGTAAAGGAGTGGGCGAACATGACTGAAATTAAAGGTGTTAACTTAGGCGGCTGGCTAGTTCTGGAAAAGTGGATGTCACCACATTTATTTGATGACGTCCCAAGTGACGATGAATATTACCTGGCTCAGGACTTACCGACGGCCGTGTATGAAACCAGAATTAAAATGCATCGGGCAGAATTCATCACAGAGGCTGACTTTATCACAATTGCTAATCGGGGATTTAATGCTGTCAGAATTCCAGTGCCCTATTTTATCTTTGGAGATCGACCACCGTTTGTGGGGTGTGTCCAAGATCTAGACCACGCTTTTGCTTGGGCGGAGGCCTATGGGCTGCAGATCTTAATTGATCTACATACGGTTCCAGGTAGCCAAAATGGGTTTGATAACGGTGGGATCTCCGGTGTGTGCACATGGGCACAGCAACCGCAAGAAGTCGATTTTGCACTGAGTGTTTTGCAACGTTTAGCCCAACGGTATGGTCATCGCTCAGGGTTACTAGGCATTGAAGTCCTGAATGAACCGGCAACAAAGACGATGTTTCAGTCGATGTCGATCCGGTATAAAGCGCGGAACCCCAAGTTGGCAGAAAAAAGTAAACCGATTACACTAGACTTCTTGTATGATTTCTATTTGAAGGCCTATAATAGTTTGCGTAAAGATTTGCCCGTTGATAAGGCAATTTACTTTCATGATGGTTTTGAGTTTGAGGCTTGGCATGACTTCTTCGCAACTAATTCCTTTGAGAATGTGGTTCTCGATACCCATCAATACCTAATGATGGCCGAGCTATCCGGAACTCCCCAAAGTGTGACGGACTACGTTGAAGTTATGCGGGACTTTGGAAAAAGACTTGCAGTAGTTGCCCAAGAAGTTCCCGTCGTTACTGGCGAATTCTCACTATTCAACTCCTACACGGCTGGGATTGATACGAAGGGTGGCGTTAACCCTACGCAGGAGGAGATGGTTGGAACCGTTCATCACCTAAGCCAGGAACAGTTGATTAAAGACTATCAGAAGCTATGGCGGGCGCAGGTTAACGCTTGGAATAATGGCAGCGGTTACTTCTTCTGGACTTATAAGCTCAATATCGACACCATTAACGAGCCAGCGTGGTACGGCTGGGACTCTTGGAGTGCCAGTCGTGCCTTGGATCAACATTGGATTGATCCGAAAGATTTGTAAAAAGGAGCGTGTCATTTATGACTGAAATTCAAAACCCAATCCTACCCGGCTTCACCCCCGATCCTTCGATCCTGCGTGTCGGCGAGGATTACTACATTGCGACGTCAACGTTTCACTGGAACCCCGGTATTCAGGTCTACCATTCTAAGGACTTGGCCAACTGGGAGTTGATCGCGCATCCACTGGCTGATGTGCCAGAGGTTGATCTGCGAGGAACTATGACGCCCGGTGGTATTTGGGCACCCGACCTGTCCTACGATGAGCAGACCAAATTATTCTGGATGACTTATAGCAAAATGAATAATCAAGACGGCCGGATGTTTGATGCCGATAACTATACTATGTCGGCCGAGTCGATTACGGGACCTTGGAGCAAGCCCATTTATCTCAATTCCATTGGCTTTGATCCCTCATTGTTCCATGACGATGATGGCCGTAAGTGGGTCGTCACGTTGGAGTGGGAGACACGGCTGGGCTATCAACATCCCGGGGCAATCGTGCTGGAAGAATTTGATCCCAAGCAAGGTAAACTAATCGGTGATCCTGTCCGCATCACACGTGGTGGCACCGATCGCGGGGCCCAGGAAGCACCGCACCTGTACAAGCACGACGGGGTCTACTACCTGATGACGGCGGAAGGTGGCACCGGCTATGGACATGCGGTCGTCTTGCAACGATCCCAGAACATCGCGGGGCCGTACGAATCCGATCCACAGAACCCTATCATCACGTCGACGCCGTACTACTATTACCGGCGTAATGACCCTGACGCCGGGCGCCCGGATCTGTATAATCCAGATGCACCGCTACAAAAGGCGGGTCACGGGTCGCTGGTATCTACCCAGACGGGCGAATGGTACGTTGCCCATTTGTCAGCGCGGCCGCTACCCGGACTTCATTCTATTTTAGGTCGGGAAACGTCGCTGCAGAAGATGGCCTGGACGACTGATGGCTGGTTGCGGATGGCTGATGGCAGTAACTTAGCCAAAGCCACGACACCGGGGATGACCGGCGTTGAACTGGCACACGCCCAGCGGCCATTTACGCTGATCGACGATTTTGGCAAATCAACGCTGGACCTGCACTGGCTAACACCATACGGTCGGCCAAGTAAAGACTGGCTCACGTTGCAAGACCAGGGCTTGCGGATGCGTGGGCGCCAGTCGTTCTTCTCGCGGATGGATGTTTCCTTGATGGCCACGGCGGTCACTGGATTCCACGAGACGGTTACGACCAAGCTAAAATTCAAGCCAATTCATTTTTCACAATCGGCAGGGCTAGTCCTCTACTACGACAACCACAACTGGCTGTTTGAACGGTTGAGCTATGACGAACGCAACGACCAAACGGTGCTGGACGTGGTTCAGGCCAAGAATGGGGAACGGACCGAACTCGAACCGATTAAAATACCAGTAGCCAGCTCGGCCGCCGAACTCCGGGTCACGACGGATGACGCGCAGGTCCAGTTCTCCTGGCGTGAAGACGTCAATGCAAAGTGGGCACCAGTTGGCAAGCCCGTCGATATTAGTTATCTGTCCGATGAGGATGTCGATGGCTTCACGGGACTGATGGTTGGTATCGGGGCTTGGGATGCCTATCGACGCGAATCATACGCTGACTTCGGCTGGTTTATGACCGAAACGCAGGGGTAATCGTGGATAATGACTAAACACGGCACGTCTTGTCGCAGCCATCGACTTACCGGTCGGCAGATATGGGCTGGTCTGAGGCAACGTGGATTATGCCTATAGAAACGTTATCGTTTTATGCTTAACCCCTAACAACCACCTGAAATTCACTAATCTAGCCGTGATCATTTCCACTGTCGCAAGAGTAAGGCGAGTATTTTGGTTTTCAGCCCTTAGTTATCCAATTTTAGTGCTAGAGTTCTTGTTGAAATAGGTGTGATTGACCACAAAAAATGTAAACTTACAGTAAATCCACAGATTGAAAGCCTTATTAGGAGAGAACATGCTCTTTTAATAAGGCTTTTTGCTATATACAATTCATCGATTTAGATAAATATTTTGTGGATCAAAGCCGATTTTTTTGAAATTTAGCTGATTTTGAGACAATATAGCTTAAATATTAGAACTGGCTGATTTTAGAATGCCGTTTTAATGGTCATATGTAGGATACAACAATTTTTAAAAGATTATTTCTCAAAAATAGTGAGACTAATTTTGCGATTTTTACATTAGTAATAGTATAGGGGTATTTAGACGGGGAAGGATGTCCTTAAAAGTGCACAACGCTTGTGATAGAAATTAGACACGTGACTAGTAAGAGATCGGCAACTTGTAGCCAAATTCCATGTGGGGGCAAATAAGTGAGATTCATAATTATTTGCGTTAAAATCAACTTAACTAAGGAGGAATCAGCGATGGCAGTGTTTACAGATGAACAGAAATTACAGATTCTCACGGACTTGGTGGCCATTCGATCGGTTAACGATCATGAAGTTGAGGTGGCAACCTATCTTCAGCAATTGTTAGGTAAGCATGGTATTCAGGCACAACTCATTCCCTTAAGTGACTCGCGGGCCAATTTGATTGCGGAAATTGGTTCCGGGCATCCAGTGCTTGGGGTCTCCGGCCACATGGATGTGGTGGATCCAGGCGACATTACCGCTTGGCAATCCGATCCATTTCAGGTTACCGCGCGTGCCGGAAAGCTTTACGGTCGTGGCATTACCGACATGAAGGCGGGACTCGCAGCACTGGTCATCGCGATGATTACGCTTCATGCGGCCGGACAGCCCACTAAAGGCACGATCCGACTGATGGCAACCGTGGGCGAAGAAGTTGGCGAGACCGGCTCTGAGGCCTTTTACGAGGCAGGCAATATGGATGACGTCGATGGCCTGCTCATTGGGGAACCGACCGGCTATCACATCTTCTCCGCACACAAGGGATCCATGGACGTTAAGTTGGTCTCGCAAGGGAAGACCGCGCACAGTTCAATGCCAGAACTGGGGCAAAATGCGATTGATCCACTGTTGTCGT
Organism: Levilactobacillus muriae; assembly: GCF_045862015.1. Lineage (NCBI taxonomy): Bacteria > Bacillati > Bacillota > Bacilli > Lactobacillales > Lactobacillaceae > Levilactobacillus > Levilactobacillus muriae. Next base: position 196,005 of record NZ_BAAFRU010000003.1, on the reverse strand, counting down.
TGTTAGGTCAGGCAAACGAGGCCTTTCGGAAGACCGACCGCGCAAACGCTGCACTTGGGAAACTAACCTTTAATACGACCGTCTTCAACGGTGGCGACCAGGTCAACTCGATTCCGGGGGCGGCCACGGCGGAAATGAATATTCGGACGATTCCCGAATTCGATAATGCCACGGTTACACAGGTCTTGCAACAACTTGTGACGCAGGAAAACGAACAAGGTGGTCACGTCACGATGGATATTTACATGTCGCAGTCACCCGTCGAGGAGCCTAAGGATAATGTGCTGAGTGACTTGGCAGCCACCATTGGGGCGACTTACGCCGGGGAACCCGTGCCAAAGTTGGCGTTGCCGGCAGTTACCGATGCCTCCAACCTGTTAAAGGATAAGGGTCACAATTATCCATTTATCGTCTTCGGTCCCGGTAATGAGACAGCACACCAGGTTGATGAGTATGTGGACCAACAGATGTACCTGGACTTCACGGCACTCTATCAAAAGTTAATGACGTCGTACCTTGGGGATTAGTCGAAAATTACCACCTGCGGCTACCAGAAATTCCGGCTGCTGTGGGGACCGCCCGCGGCCTGAGAAGCGGTCCTCCGGCTCGGTTTGAAGCCTGACACAAAGCATCAGTCTCCAAACGCGTCCCACGTTGTAAGCTGGTTCCCAGCTAACACCGTCGACACAGCTACCTACATCTCTGGCCGCCTCCGGTTAGGATTTGTTCTTTAACCTGATATTGCGGGCCCAAATGTTTGCGTTACTCTTGCGACAGGTGGAATTATCACGGCTAAATTAGTAAAAAACAGATGCGCTCCAGATCGAAAAAAACGCGTGAGCTCCCAATCGAGTTCACGCGTTTCCTATCATGGTTATTCAGCTAATTTGAGATAGTCTTGCAGGTAGTCGGCCAGGCCATCGTGATCGTTGTCACGGGCAGTCATGTCGTTAGCCAAGGACTTGATCGGTTCAGTGGCGTTTTGCATGGCTACGCCCCAACCGGCGTAGTCGATCATTGCGGCATCGTTGTGTTCGTCGCCAAAGGCAATGATGTTTTTCCGATCAATCTGGTAATGGTGAGCCAATGCTTCAACACCGGTCGCCTTCTGAACGCCCTTGACGCCTAGTTCAACTACGGCGTTAGGACCGCCCCACGGTGCTGCGTCCACAACATCGTCAAAGTTGTGTCGCAGGTAGCTCAACAGGTGGTCCTCGTGGCTGCGGTCAACGGCAACCGTTAGACTGATGGGATTTTGCTGAAGTGTCTTTTGATTTAAAATTTCGTTGGACTGGAGCACCGTCGGAAAGAAACCGACTTCGACCGGACGATCTCGTACAGCCAGGAAAAGATTCTTTCCTTCGGCAGCAATCATGTTGATGCCCAGTTCGGCACGATGGGCCAAAAGGTCAAAGGCGACATCCTTACTGAACGTGTACTGGTATTCATCATGCCAGTGCTGGTGAGGAATATGGCCCAGACTACCGTTGAAGTTGATCATGGGGCCATCCAGATGTAGATCATCATAAAAATTTGCGGAGATGCGGTTTGGGCGACCCGTCACGATACTGACAATGTGACCGGCCTCGCGCGCCTGAGTCAAAACGGCTTTCGTCTTGGCAGAAATCTGGGCGTCCGCATTTAAAGTGGTACCATCAAGGTCGATGGCGATTAATTTTCGTTCCAACAGAGAACACCTCGCATGTGATATAGAGTCTTTTAAAGACGTAAAGTAACCCTTCCAATGTAACATAAGTTGGCGCGACTTGCATCCATTTCACCTGGCTGTGGGGTAGTGCTGACCGACTGAAACGGGTATAATAGACAGAGTGAATTTGAACGAATAGGCATTATGTATATAGCAAACAAATTAATTGTAAGATGCAAAATGGAGGAATAACGGTGAATTTACCTGAAGACTTTATCTTGAAGTACCGCGACCTATTGGGCTCAGAAGCCGATGACTTTTTAGCGAGTTTTGACACGCCTAGTCTGAGTGGCTACCGGGTCAATCCAGCGCATCATGACTTGCCAGCAAAGTTAACGGCGCCTGAGCAAGTCCCTTACGAACCGCTCGGCCACCTTGGTACGGTTGGCGGACGAACGCTGATGCACCAGAGCGGGGCAGTTTACAGTCAGGAACCCAGCGCGATGTTTGTCGGGGCGACGGCGGCACCACAACCGGGTGAGAAGGTTCTCGATCTGTGTGCCGCTCCTGGTGGGAAGACCACCCATTTGGCTAGCTATCTCCAGGGAACCGGGCTGCTGGTGACCAACGAAATCAACCGAAAACGGGTCAAAGTGCTGGCAGAAAATGTCGAACGCTTTGGCGTGAAGTCTGCTTTAATTTTGAACGAGTCGCCAGACCGTCTAAGCCCCGTATTCCCCGATTATTTTGACAAGGTATTGGTCGATGCGCCGTGTTCTGGCGAAGGGATGTTCCGCAAAGACCCCGATGCCATGTCTTACTGGTCACTCGATTACGTTCAGGATTGTGCGACGCGGCAACGTGAGATCATGACGGAAGCCTTAAAGATGGTGAAGCCTGGTGGCCAGCTGATCTACTCAACGTGTACCTTTGCACCAGAAGAAGACGAACAGATGATGGCCTGGGTGTTGGCTGATTTTCCAGAATTTCACCTCGTGCCGATCAAGAAGGTTGGGGGTGTTGTGGATGCTCGTCCGGAATGGGCAAATGGCAATCCGGAACTGAAGAAGGCGGCGCGGCTGTTTCCACACCTGATGAAGGGTGAAGGGCACTTTGTTGCCAAGCTTGAACGCGATGCTGGCGATGTGCCGGCCATTCACGGTCAAGCAAAGTTGGGGACGCCACTGACGGGTGATCAGCGAAAGCTCTGGCAGTCATTTGCGACAGAAGTCTTGGGACAGAGTACCTTTGATAATCTGGTCACAGTCAAGGATCAATTATTTGCCGTGCCCGCTGGGTTACCCAATCTGAAAAAGTGTCATGTGTTCCGTCCCGGCTTACATCTGGGGACGTTCAAAAAGAACCGCTTCGAGCCAGCCTATGCGTTGGCCTTGGCAAGTGATCCCCAAGACGTCGCGCAAACACTGACTATCAGTACAGATCAGTGGCGAGCCTGGGTTCACGGGGAAACCTTCACGTTGACAGTGGCGCCACAGAAGGGGTGGTATCTGTTAACGTGTGACAGTCAACCGGTTGGGTTTGGTAAGGTTGTTGGCACGACGGTGAAGAACTTTTTCCCTAAGGGGCTCCGCTTTACAGTCTACGATGAAGACTTACAAGATGAATAACCGATAGAGGCAACAATAACTTGAAGGTTTGAAAAATTTGACCACACGATCGACGTGTTAATTAGCTGTTGATCTGGTCTCCGCAGACAACAACTGCGATTTGAGAAAAACTGCAATCTAAAATCCCCATAGCACGGCAACTCTGGCTTTAACAACCACGTCTGTCCTGCTATGGGGATTTTCTAAATTCTAATATTTGTAAGGGACAAAAAGCTTTACTGCGTTAGTCCACGTTGTCGACAATAACTCTCTAATTCTGGCGACAAAAGTAGTCGCTGTTCCCGGAGCTCCGCCAAGTTGTGGGTACCAAGCAATGTCATGATCGTCTTGAGTCCAGTTTGCCAATCCAACAGCATCTGAGTGGTCGTGGCCTCATCGGTCTTGATCAGACTGTGCAATACTTGACCAGCACTACCGACGACCGATGCACCTAACGCCAAAGCCTTAGCCGCATCGAGTGGTTGACGAACGCCACCGGTCGCGATGATTGATAAGTCGGGCACCAGCCGGGTTTCCAACAGGGACTCTACAGTCGATTGTCCCCAACCCGCCAGGTAGTTCAGTTCCTTTTCCGGCCGGCGGAAATTCTCGATTTGGGCAAAGTTGGTGCCACCACGGCCACCGAGATCTACGAATTGTACCCCCACGTTGGCCAATTGTGCCAACGTCTCGTGAGCCATTCCGAAGCCGACTTCCTTCACGATAACCGGAACGTCGAGTGCGGCCACGATTTCACCGATTTCATCCAACCAGTGAAAGTCGCGGTCGCCCTCGGGCATGACCAATTCCTGAGCTACGTTGACGTGAACTTCCAGGGCATCGGCCGCCACCATGGCCACGGCCGCCCGTGCTTGGGCTACCGAGTGACCGGCACCGATGTTGGCGAAGACCAGACCGTCGGGATTATTTTCCCGTAACACGGTAAAGGTCGGCACGGCTGTAGCATCCTTAAGGGCAATACTCTGTGAGCCACTGGCCACGGGCATTCCCGTAGCAGCGGCGATACGCCCCAACGTGGCGTTGACCTTGCCCGTCCGCGGACTCCCACCGGTCATGGCTTCGATCATTAAGGGTACAGGGAGTGTCAGTGGCCCTAACTGCGTGTGTAGGTCCACGTCACTGACCGCCATTTCTGGCAAGCTCTGGTGTACGAAACGCAACTGGTCGAACTGACTGGCGGCGTGTTCCTGATAGAATTTTTCAGCCAGCGAAAGGTGTTCATCCTTCCGGTGGGCGTGGCGGGATAGTTGTGCCATAAGTGGTCTCCTTACTCAATCACGTGATGGACGTTTAATTTTAGCGGTTCAATGCCGCGATGTTCCCATTCCCTCAGCAGACTAGCTAGATCATTGGCGGCGTTGATGATGACGATACCGCAGTCACCACCACCGGCACCAGAGGACTTGGCCGCACCGCCGATGTGAACGGCGATGTCACACATGGTCTTCAGCAGCTCGGTCTCGATGGTGACGTGGCTAAGATTGGCGAGTTGGTTCAGCAGTTGCCGATTAATGGCAATTTCTTTTTGAATGGCATCGAGGTCCTGATCGTGGAAGCCGACGATCATGCGCTGCAGGCAGGCTTTACTATCCCGCAGAAAGGCGTGGTAGTCGTCGCGTCGGGTGGCCTTAAAGAGGGCGACTTTGTCGACTAAATGAGAGGTGGAAGCTGGTGTACCAGTCCATCCAATCATCAGGCGCAGGGATTCTGGCGGGGTCAGCAGTTCAATCTGTAGACCGGGCCAATCCATAGTCAACAGGTCGGTCAGACTAATCTCACGCCGTGCGGAGGCTAGCCAGTCGCGGTCGAAGGCTTGATAGGCAATCCAGCCGCCATAAACGGAGGCGGCAATGTCACCCAAGGAGCCGTTGCCCTGAACGTCCAGATGGGCGATGGCGGCCAATTTGAATAGGCGATCCTTAGGCATGTCGATGTTGTAGAATTGACACAGGGCCTTCACAGTCGCAACAGTCACGGCAGCGGAAGAACCCAACCCGTACTTCTTACCATCGGCGCTGTCGAGGTCACTGTTGACGTTCAAATGATAGATGGCCAGCGGTTTGCCCAGTGATTGGGCATACTGTTCGGTCAAACGAATGGCCGACAGAATATAGTGGAAGGGGTTATCCCGGTTGTCAAAAACGAGCTCGGTTCCCTGGCGTTGCCAGTAGAGGGAGTTCTCTTGGTATTGTTTGGAGGCGATACGCCCGTAATCGTGGCTAGCATTAATTGTGACGGTCACAAATTGATTCAGAGCCACAATAATGGCCGGATATCCCGGCTCAACCACGGCGTATTCGCCAGCAATATAGAGTTTTCCGGGTGCTTGCGCGGAAATCAAAAAATCAGGTCCCTTCTGTAACAGTTAATATTTTTAATGGTTTATCTTTGTTTTTAACGCATAAAGTGGTTAGGATTCAGGTGAAAATCGGATGCCAGGACCTGGATGAGCGACGATAACGTTGTCGCTCCCGAATTGCCGGGCGAACCGGTCCTGAATTGCGGGGACGTCTGCCGCCTGACAAAAGGCCTTCAGGTTCGGACCAGCATCCAGGGTGTAGTAGCATTCCAGACCGGCTGCCCGGAGACCCCTGACCGTCTGCATGGCGAGCAGAGTGTCACCGTTGAAGTAACTAAAGGGTGGTCGTGCGCTAAGCGTCAGGGCGTGCATCCGCATGGCATTGGTCTCCAATGTTTCTCCCATCGTCGTAAAATCTTGGGCCCGAATCGCCGGCTTGATGGCGTCGAGGTCATCAGCGACGATCTGTTTCCAAGCCGGATAGAAAGGCGAAGTTCTCACGCTACTTTGCATCCCTTGACGCGAGCTAACCTTCTTGTGGTGGGGATCTAAGACCAGCGCCACCACAGCGATTGGCCAAGTCACGTTTTCAACCAGGGGAACCGCGTAAGAACTACGATCATCGTGACCGGCTTGCCATTCGACAAATCCACCAAAGATGGAGCGCGTGGCGGAACCGGAGCCACGCCGCGCTAACCGTGACAAGGCAGTTCGGTCGAGAGCCATTCCAGCGGCTTGACTGGCGGCACCAGCTAACGCCGCAAAAGCGGAGGCCGAAGACGCTAAACCGGCGGCAGTCGGCACGTGATTCACGGAAGTTACTCGCGCGAAAGAGGTGCGCGAAGCCTGTTGGCGCACCAAGTTGAGAAAGTTATGTACTTTTTGGGCGGCCACCGGCGAGAGTAACTGATCGTTAACCGTGACTTCGTCGGCACTTAGCTGGTCATCGAATGTGACCGTAGTATCCGTGTAGAACTGGTCGAGGGTGAGTGAGAGGCTACTTGTTTGGGGTAGCATTAGCTCGGTGTCGGCCTTGCCCCAATACTTCACTAGGGCGATGTTGGTATGCGCTCTTGCGGTTACGGTTGTGTTCATTCGGGTTCCTCCTCTAGATTGAAGGCTTCGATCCACGTTGCCGTGGCACCAGCAGCGACCAGGCTTTTCTGGACGCGTTGGGTAGTGGTCAGATCGGGACACAGGGCAATGAGACAGCCACCCATGCCACCGCCAGTGAGTTTGGCGCCTAGTGCACCGTTGGTTGTCGCCACTCGTGTCAGGCGATCCAGTTCGGGTGAACTGACCCCCAAGCCCCGTAATTGTGTCTGAGCCTCGCTGATGATGGCGCCCAATCGATTTAAATCAGGCTCGGCCAGCGCCGTTCGCGCATCAGTACTCAAACGCCCCAATGTTTTAATCTGTAAGTCCGTTTCGGCTGGCAGGGTCGTCTTCCGTCGAGCGACGGCAGCAACCGCTTTCCCGGTCTGGCCCTTGATCCCACTGTCGGCAATCACTAAGTAGCCCTGTAAGGCAAACGGAATCTGCGTGGTTTCCTGATGAGGGACGAACCAGATAGGGACGTCCGAACTAACCGTTGCGGCATCGATGCCACTGGGATTCCCATGGGTGATCTTTTCGGCAATCTCAGCGTTGGCAAGTAACAGGTCGCGATTCAACGGACGGTCAAAAAAAGCGTAGATGGCCCGGGTGATCGCCACGGCAACGGCCGCGGAAGAACCCATGCCACGTTCGGCCGGTAGATCACTGGTAATATTCATTTCAAACGGTATTTCGTGACCGTCAAAACGGGTGAGTAAGGTGTCAATCAACTTGGCAACGCCAGCTAGGTTTTGACCCAACTGGGCAATGGGACCGTCGAAGTAGCGGCTAGTCAACCATTGCCCGGCAGGCATCGACCGCATCGCAACGTTAGTCGTTACGGATGGTAGTGGCAGGGCAATCGCAGGCTGGCCGTAGACCACGCTATGATCGCCGATAAGAATAATTTTGGCATTGCTTTGTCCGCTTACCATTCTCCCCAAGGTCACTCGCTCACTTTCTTCATTAAATTTCCTACCAGAATATCATACTCTACTGATTGGTATTGCGCTAGTTTTGCCACCGAAAATTCGCAAATCCACGAAAAATTAACCCTTTCTATAGAAATTTTTCCGGAAAAGCGTCAAAATCTGGTCGAAAAAGTCGGCAGTCTGTTGTCACGTGCGGTCATTGCGGTAAGCGCGTCATTGAGAAGAGTCATGACTGGCGCTGTAAACAACAAATGTTTAAGTTCAATTAGACTGAGACCGTAGTAGCGCTACTGGCGCAAGTGGTGTATCATAGTGCCAGTTATTAACGCAATTGTGCAGAAATTGGTGAGCATATTATGGATAAAGACACGGTTTACGCGGTGGTCGATATCGAGACTACCGGAACCAGTGTGACAGATGGCGACCGCATTATCCAGATCGGGTGCGTCTTCGTCCAGCATAATCAGATTATTAATCACTTTGAGACCGATGTGAATCCGTTACGGGAGATTCCCGCAGCTATTTCACGGTTGACGGGGATTACGAACAAACGGGTTCGACACGCGCCGCTCTTTGACGACGTTGCCGCCACGTTGTATAGCCAGTTGACCAACACGGTCTTCGTGGCCCACAACGTTAACTTTGATTTACCCTTTATCAATGCGGAATTTGCCCGGGTGGGGTATCCGGAACTGACGATTGAAGGCCTCGATACGGTATCGCTCAGTCAGATTCTGCTTCCTACGGCGGCTAGTTTTCGTCTCCGTGACCTGAGTGGCCTTTTTAACATTGAACATGACAATCCGCACTCTGCGGACAGCGATGCCAGTGCTACTGCAGAACTCTTTATTTTTCTCTTTCGACGGCTACGGGCCTTGCCTATGGTGACGCTGCAACAGATGATTGACTTGCACCCCGAGCTACCGCTACAAACGGCGGCACTTTTTGACGTGGCAATGCGGTTGAACAATGAAAAGCCACGAAAACTGCCGGATTATTTGTACGTTAAGAATGGCTTAGCTCTGCGTCACTCCTCAGCGATACCGGCAACGACCTTGGCGGAACCAGTCAAGTATCCTAAGACCAAGAAACAGAAGCAGAAACAGATGCCGGACAACCTGGAATGGCGGCCGGAACAGGCTAAAATGATGAATTACATCTATAACAATTATGCCAATAGCGATCAGCATCCAGTCAAGCAGATGATTGTCGAGGCGCCGACTGGGATTGGTAAGAGTTTGGGGTACCTGTTGCCGATGGCGTATCTGAATCAACAGGGGCCAGCGGTCGTGATCAGTACCGCAACGACACTCTTGCAAGAACAACTGTTGGATCAGACCTTACCATTGCTCAACCAGATTGTACCGTTCCAAATCAATGCCGTGTTGGTTAAGGGGAGTCGGCACTACCTTGATCTGCAGAAATTTGCAGCAACCTTGAAAGTGGCTGAGACTTCGAAGCAAACGCAACTATTGAAGCTCCGATTGCTGGTTTGGTTGACGATGACGACGACCGGTGACCTAGATGAACTGCATTTGGCTACGTATCGGGCACCTTACTTTCAGGAGGTCGTCCACGAGGGCGCGACGCGTGAGGACAATCCGTTCTATGAGGATGATTTCTTACGGCGGCGGGATCAGCATATGACGCAGGCACAAGTGATCATCGTGAATCACGCCTACCTCAGCGAGCATGCCAGTGACCTGGGTGAGCGGCTTGATCGGCCATATTTAGTGATCGATGAGGCCCAGCATTTGGCGGAGAACACGTTGCGACAACGGCGGACGCAAATTAAATTTGCTCAGTTGACCAACGGACTACATCATATGCAACGCGACATCAACCGGGAAATTGGACCGAGTCTTCTAGCACTGTTTACCGGCGATACGCAGGCGACCAACACGTTACACCGGTTGGTTCGGCTGAGTGAAGAATTAGAAGGCACGCTGAATCAGCTGGTCAATCACTTGTTCTTGGCCTTTCTCGCCCGACAGCGGGGGAATAATCAGAATCAAACGATCGAAAAGTTAATTCCAACCGAAGAACTCGATGCCTTACGTCCCCAGACCGATCCATTGGTCGCAACGATTGTGGCCGACACCACTGAACTGTTGGCCGAGTTGGGCGGGTTACGGCAAAGCTTCGATCGGCAGCAGGATCGCTTCTCGGCATCCGAACGTCATTTATTCGAACAGGTCGATATACGAATTCATCAGTTTGATGACGAAGTTTCGCAGCTCCAGGACATTTTCGCACAGGTAACGAAGACCCATACGGCCAGTCTCTTTTGGGTGACCATCAATCATGTGGGTGATCGTAACAGTTTACAATTTGCAAGTGGTTTGTTGGCCACTGAGGGCTTCCTGCGTCGGCAAATTTACGCGCACTTCCAACCGGTTCTTCTGACCGGGGCGACCCTCTTTTCTTCCGGTCGCTCACAGTACATCCTAGATCAATTCGACTTGGATCGGGACGAGACGGTGACTCACCGGATGCGGTCAAGCTTTGATTACGGCGATCAGGCCCAATTATTCATTGCCAACACGGGTCCCGAACTGAGTCGAGTTGCACCAGCGAACTACGTGGTCTATCTGACCGCGGCAATCAGTCAGATTGCTGGGGCCGTTAATAAACAAACGTTGATTTTATTTAATTCCTTGAGTGTCATCGAAAAGGTTTATCAACAACTGGTCGAGCAACCCGAGTTTGCCCAACGGGAAATTTTTGCCCAAGGTATCAGCGGAAGTCGTGAACGGATTGCCAAGCGATTTGCTACCAGTCATGGTGCCATCTTGTTAGGGGCAGCTAGTTTTTGGGAGGGCATTGATCTGCCCGCCGAGCAACTGGAACTCCTAATTGTGACGCGATTGCCATTTGACTCGCCGGACCGAGTCTTCGTGAAGGCTGATTACTCACGATTAGAGGCGGCGGGGAAGAATCCGTTCTACAATGCGGCCTTACCAGCGGCTACCCTGAAGTTACGCCAAGGGGTGGGCCGGCTAATTCGGACGCCGACGGATCGCGGAGCCATTGTGATCCTGGACCAACGGTTGATTGAGCGGCATTACGGCCAGAGTATTCTGCGCGCCCTGCCGGCTGATTTGCCACAGACAACTGGGGATGTCACGGCTATTTCCCAAGGTTTAGTTAATTTTTTTGAAAAAAAGCCGGTGAAGCCGACGACACCACCAGAAGTTTGATATAATTGGACAAGATTGAATTCTGACAAGGGAGTACGATGGAAATTGATGAGACAACAATATCAACGGCGCCGGCGACCACGGCATTGGGTGTTACTCAGTGTGTTAATCGTGATCCTTGTGCTGTTGCTGAGCGCGGGCTACGTGATCAATAAGGCAACGAAGCCCCTCAGCCAAGACCAAATACGAGCCGAGTCAGTTGCTAAGAAGTCTGGCCATCTGACCAGCACCAGCGGGTTTTACTGGACTAATCTGGATACGACTTACTACACAGTCGCCGGAAAGGATAAGTCCAAGCAGGCCGTGTACGCGATTGTTCCCAAGTCGGGGAATAATGTGACGGTTCTCAAGCAAAGCGATGGCCTTTCACGGAATGCGGCCCTCAAACGGGTTTGGAATCGGAATCCGAAGAAGGTGCTGTCGGCGGCGTTGAGTCTGTTTAACGGCAAACCAGCTTGGCAGATTAGCTACCTGAACAAGAGTGGCAAGCTCTGTTACCTGACCTACCAATATAGTAATGGTAAGGTGCTACAACAAATTTCTAATATCTAATTGTGAGGATCAGGTTGGCGGTTGCGTCGTCTTGATCACCGAACAAATGCCACCCGCACAACACTCTTGTCGTGCGGGTGGTCCTACATAATCGTTTAACGGAGGCGGTTTCACATGCAATTGTCTAAGCGAGCTTCAGCGGTCAGTCCCTCAGCGACGTTGGCAACCGGTCAACGGGCGCAGACCTTACAAGCGCAGGGTATTGACATCATTAATTTAAGTGTTGGTCAACCGGACTACGCGACACCACAAGCCATCAAAGATGCGGCGGTCACAGCAATTCAGGCCGACCAAGTCAATGGCTACACGGCAACGGAAGGGGTCTTACCCTTACGCCAAGCCATTGCGGCTAATCTAGCGGCCTTACATGGGATTCAGGTCGATCCCAGCCAAGTGGTTGTGACGACCGGTGCTAAGATGGCCCTCTATGCGTTGTTCCAGGTGCTCTTGAATCCTGGCGATGAAGTTCTTTTACCGGCGCCTTATTGGGTTAGCTACAGTGAACAAGTCAAGCTGGCCGGTGGTCGGCCGGTTGAGGTTGCGCCAACGCCCAGTCTCAAGGTCACGTCTGATCAGTTAGCTAGCGCACTCACGCCAGCGACCAAGGCAATCGTGTTGAACTCACCGCAGAATCCGAGTGGGACGACCTACACGCGGACTGAACTGCAAGCAATTGGCGACTTCGCGGTGGCTCACGACCTGATCGTCGTTGCCGATGAGATCTACGGGGAACTGCTATATGATCAAACGACTGCGGCGCCTTCTATGTTGGGCATTTCGTCAGCCATTGATGCGCACACCGTTCTGATCAACGGGGTCTCGAAGACTTACGCGATGACCGGTTGGCGGATTGGCTTTGCCGTGGCAAATACGACGATTGTGGGGGCACTGAAGACGGTACTGTCCCACATGACGGGCAATCCGGCGGCCGTGAGTCAGGCGGCGGCCACGGCGGCCTTGACGGGCAGCCAGGAATCAGTTGCGCAGATGAAGGCCGGGTTCAAGCAGCGACGTGATGTCATTTATCCGCAATTGAATGCGTTGCCCGGTTTTGAATTGGCCAAGCCGGCCGGTGCCTTTTACTTCTTCCCCGATGTGACGGGGGCGATGGCTTTAAAGGGGGTAACCTCGACTTCAGAATTCGTCACGTTGGTTTTGAATGAGGCCCACGTGGCAACGGTCACCGGCGAGGCTTTTGGCTTACCGGGGCACATTCGGTTGAGTTACGCGACGGATCTGGACACGCTTCAGACGGCGGTGGATCGGCTCAAGGCGTTTATGAATGATTAGATTAATTGCTTAAATGACCAGTGTGTTGAAAATAGTTGTGGGGGACGATCGGACTGCTAGAATAAGGGTTCGGTCGTCTCTTGCTGTCACTCAGGCCGAGAGAGTCTTGTGTGCGTTAAAAAGCGGATTTTTAGAATTAAGGGGGATCTTTCATGGAAGACTTTACACAGCGATACATTCAAGATGGGCAGACAAGCATTGCGAACTATCTGCTCGACCACTTCCGCGAGGTGGGGATGACGACCGATCAATTGCTGGTGTTTCTGCAATTGCGGCGTTACATGGATCGCGGACAATCGATGCCCGAGGCCGATGTCATGGCGGTCCACTTGGGTTGGGACAAGCAGCGTGTCTATCAGATTCTTCACGAGTTGATTGCCAACAAGCTCATGGTGATTACCAGTGTGCCGGATGGCAACGGTCAGAAGCGCGACGCCTATGATTTCAGGTTGTTGACGGAGAAGTTAAGTCAGTTAGCCGTACAGACGACACAAAAGGAAGTCAAAGCGGCGGTGACCAACGACCGGTCGACCGTGTTTAATCAGATTGAGACCGAGTTCGGTCGGCCACTGTCCCCCCTCGAAATGGAGAGTATCAATCAGTGGCTAGACGACGACCATTATCGCCCTGAGTTGATTCAGCTCGCCTTAAAGGAAGCTGTATTGAGTCAGGCCTACAGTCTCAAGTACATGGATCGCATCCTGTTGAACTGGGAAAAGAAGAACTTGAAAACGGCGGCACAAGTGCAGCGTGACAAGGAACGGCAAAACCCGCGGCCATCGTCGAAGCCGGCCACAACGCCGGGCAATGATATTCCAGACGTTCCGATTTTTAAATTAACGGATAACTAAAGCTAACACGGCTCGGTACTACTAGCTAAAAGAGCATCGCCATTCAATCTCGTTTGAGATGAATGGCGATGCTCTTTTTAGCTAGCTGTAACTTAATTATTGTTATCTTTGTTTTGCGTGGTTGTCGCGGATGACGTGGTTGTGGAGCTTGAGTTAGTCGTGGTACTACTATTGTTGTCATTGCCATTACCGCCGCCAGGGGTCTGTTCCGTACTGGAAGATTCCTTGCTGGTGCTGGATTCAGTAGTGGTGGATGACTCGGTCTTAGAGCTACTTGAGTTGGTCGTGACTTGTCCATTACTACTGTAAGCCGAAGAACTCGTGGTGTTCGTGGACCCATACTGGCTGGTAGACGTCGTATCCGTGACGGTCCCCGGATGACCGGTAACGTAGTACTCGGTCTTGCCGTTTTGCGTGGTCTGGGTGACCGTGCTTGGCTTGGTCCAGTTAGAGTTGGTACTCTTGGTAGCCAGATAACTCATGGTGTACTTGTAAATTTCTTGCGCGATCGTAGTCTGTGTTTCACTAACGTAGTGGCCAGTCTGGAACTGCTTGTCATAACCGGTCCAAACAGACACAGCGTAGTTCTTGGTGTATCCGGTGAACCAGGAGTCCATCGTAGCCCCGTCTGGAACCTTGTCCGCGTAGTCGTCAGGGTAGGAGTCCGTCCCAGTCTTCCCGGCTTGATAAAGGCCAGAAATAGCGGCGGAACGACCGGATCCATTTTCGTTAGTCATGACATCCTTCATCATATCAGTTAGCATGAAGGCGGTCGCTGCACTCATGGCACGTTTACCAGTCGAGGCGTAGTTGTGAGCCTTACCATCTTGCGTGACAACCTTGGAAACCAAGTAAGGTTTGTAGTACGTTCCACCGTTGGCAAAGGCGGCATAGGCCGCAGCCTCTTGTTCGGTTGAGATGTACAACCCAATCCCATTTTGTAAGGTCAACGTCTTATCAAAGGACATCCCTAAACCGTCCAAGAACGTTGTGGCTTTTTTAATGCCCACGTTTTGCAACGTTCGAATAGCGGGAATGTTCCGTGACTCGTAGAGCGCCTTACGCATGGTGATGGTTCCTTGATACTGTCGGTCCCAGTCGTAAAGGCTCTTAGTCGTCCCAGGATACGTAAATGCCGTATCCTTTACGGGTTCGTACGTCGGATACTTGAGGTATTCGATGGCTGGCCCGTAGTCCATCAGTGGCTTAGCAGTCGAAGCGCTGGAACGGTCGGTCTGAACGGCACGGTTTAACCCGAAGGTCACATTTCCTGTCTTCCGACCACCGATCATCGCGACAACTTTCCCACTGTTGGGATCAACGATGGTCGACCCAACTTGGAACTTGCTTGAAGGGAAGCTGACGTAGCTACTGCCGTTGACGATGTTGTAGAGTTTCTTTTGGGCACCCATATCGAGGTTGGTATAAACTTTCAAGCCACCCGTCGTCGTGTTGTAGCCCTTGGCCTTCAGCTCGGCATAGACTTGCTTGAGGTAGGCGTCGATGACCTTGGTGGTTTTGGCGCTGGCCACTGCGGTTGATTTGTGGGTCTTGGACAAGCTGGCCGTGACGCTGGTTGCTTTGGCCTGTGCAGCCTGTGCTGAAGTGATGGCGTTGTTCTTAGCCATAGCATCCAACACCATATCCCGCCGTTTCTTGGCTAATGCTGGATAGGTGGTTGGGTCATAATTGGTTGGTGATTGCGGCATCCCGGCTAGCATGGCGAGTTGGGCGAGGTCTAGGCTCTTGAGATTCTTGCCGTAGTAATACTGCGCGGCGGTCTGCATCCCGTAGACCCCATTCCCCATGTAGACCTTGTTAATGTAGTATTCCAAAATCTGATTCTTAGAATAGTTGTGATCGACCTTCAAGGCCAACCAGGCTTCCTGAGCCTTCCGCTTGAGCGTTCGGTCCGAGGCAGCCGTGGAGAAGACGGACAGCTTGACCAGTTGTTGCGTCAGCGTACTCCCACCTTGCATCCCCAGTGAGGAGCCAGTGACGTTAGCCAGTGCGGCCCCGACGATTCGGATAGGGTCGACCCCGTTGTTCTTGTAGAAGCGACGGTCTTCGGTAGAAACGACGGCTTGTTTCAGGCCGTCTGGAATGTTGCTGGACTTCACGTAGCTCCGGTTCTGGGCCCCAAGGCGCGAGATGACAGCACCATTGGCATCGTAGACTCGCGTAGACGCATCACTGGATAACGCGGATTGCGAAATTTTGGGAGCACTCTGCGCGTAGAAAAAGAACAGACCGGCGCCAAACAAAATTCCTAAAACCCCGATGGCGACGATGATGAAGAGCACCCGGCGGAAGGTTCGCCAACCCTTATGCGGTCGCTTAGGTCCGCCGGATTTGCCGGTTGGACTCGGGGTACGCTCAGCGTTGCGGCTCATCCGGGTCTCTCTGGTTGAATTGTTACTAGACATGGTAATCTCCTTTACGTTTAAACGTGTCAGCTACCGCTTTAGTAGCTGGTCCACGGCGTTAAGATAGGGCACCGGCACTTGGAGCTGCGCGGTGAGCTTGATACCACTAGCGGCGATCTCCGTGTAGGGGATGGACTTGCGCCCACCGTTAGCTTGGTCATCCCAGAAGTGAAACAGATCCTCAGCGGGGTACAGATAGGTCTCTTGCCGGCTAACGAATTTGATAATAGCAAAACAGATACCGCCTTGACCCGTGCAGGCTCGCATATGATCGATCTGGTGTTGATGGAAATTTTTGAGTGGAAATGACCCCTTGTTTTTCGTTTCCTTGGCGTCAAAATCCAGGTAGTGTCCTTGGTAGACACCATTGTAGTCGGTGGTCGATGCCGTGCTGAAGTAGGCTTCCTTGATGACCGCCGCACTTCGCTTGGGGTAATCGACCTTGACGATACGAATGGGGGTCGGTTTCTTGTGAACGACGGCGAGCCCATTCGTCTGATAATAGGTATTACTCTGATTCAATTCCTCTTCCAGCGTCATACCCCGCTTACCGTAGTTGGTGTAGTGGCTGGCAAACTTGGGCCGCGTAACTGATGTTGGCGCTTGGTAGGCATTCCCATTGGGATACCGAATAGTCATCGACTCCTCACTCCTTATTGAAAGCTGGCTTTCATTTGTGGCCCAGTTATTGACATTATACCAAGGTGGCCGCGAAATAAAAACTCCTAAACGTTCGGTTAAGAATTGTTTTCCTCTAATTTAAAGGTTTTTAATTGCTCTCACTCTTAATTTTCGCTACACTTAAATAGACCAGTCAAAAGGGGGGGAGTGTGGTGAGTCGACTTTGGCTAACGGGTTATCGGAACTATGAACTGAGTGTTTTCGGGAATCAAGATCCGAAGCTCTTGGTCATCAAGGACACCCTGCGCAAATTGTTGATCAATAAGGTAGAGTCTGGAACGGATTGGCTGATCACAGGCGGTCAGCTGGGCGTTGAACAATGGGCCGCTGAGGTTGGTTTGAAGCTCAAGGCAGACTATCCGGAGCTGAAGGTCGCCATGATGACGCCGTTCGCCGAGTTTGGTGGCAATTGGAACGAAGGCAATCAGGCCCAGTATGCGACCCTGGCCAGCCAGGTTGATTTTCACCAATCCGTTAGCGAGCAACCCTATCATGGGCCCCAACAGTTAAGAAACTATCAAGAATTTATGTTGACCCATACAGACGAGGCCGTAATGGTATATGATTTAGAGGTTGAAGGGAAGCCTAAGTATGATTACCGCGCCGTGACGCAGTTTCAGGAGCAGCATACTTATCCCCTAACACTAGTTGATATGGATTGGTTACAGGAAAGTGCCAATGAATATCAAGAAAATTTAAATAATGGTTCCCAAATCGAATGAAAACTGGTATTATATTAATTGTCGGTTTGATAAGACAACGAGGTGTAAAGATCAATGGAAAACGTTAATTTCACTCCCAAGGAAATTTTGCAAAAGCAATTTCGACAAAAGATGCGTGGTTACGATCCAGATGATGTTGACAGTTTCTTAGACAACGTCATTAAGGACTACGACACCTTTGTTAAGGAGAATCAACGGCTTCAAGATGAAAACGAACGGTTATTGGCGAAAGTTGACGAGCTCACGAAGCAAGTGCAAGTGGGCGGTAGTCAGCGGCAAGCTTCGACGACCAGCCAACCCACTTCAAGTGCCACTAATATGGACATTTTGAAGCGGCTCTCCAATTTGGAACGGCACGTTTTCGGTTCACAATTAGATAATGATCCAAACGAGTCACATCGTTTGTAGAATTATAAAGACTGGTGTAAATCCTGAGTAATCGCGGTCGGCTTTTGTCGGCTGAGGAAAGTCCATGCTCGCACAGACTGAGATGTCTGTAGTGTTCGTGCTCGGTGAAAAAATAAGCCGGGGGACGTTAGAAATAACGTTACGGCGGGAAAACACGGCTACGGCTTCGGCTATGCCCTAGTATCCCTGAAAAGTGCCACAGTGACGATACGTTTAAGGAAACTTAGGCGGTGGAACGCGGTAAACCCCTCGAGCGGGCAACCCAAACTTTTGGTAGGGGCGCTTCACATATGGAAATGAACGAAATGTGGGGGGAGAGGAAACTCTCGAGATAGATGATTACTGCCAGTCAGTCGTTTGCCTGAAACGACTGGGTGGTACAAAACATGGCTTACAGGGATTTACACCATGTCAGGTGGGTGGGAGCTTGCTCCCACCCTTTTTTTAGACATTAAAACGGGGTAACCCCCTCTGATTGGTGGTAAAATCTAAGTGTATGAGATTTTATCACAGGATCAATAGTGACAGAATGACTGTCGTTACAACCAGTCTGAGCCTAACATTAAGCAACTTAAGCCAGTCACCGCCTTACCGGCCGGCAGATATGGACTGGAACGGTGCGAACACAACTTGAAGCCTCGAAAGTACCGAGTCTCCAAGCTTGGTTTTCTACTAAGCCAGTGGGGAAATCACCCACTAACTAAGAAGAACGACGCGCCTGAGCCCATATCTGCCGACCTCTCGGCTTACTTAGTTGTCCTGAGGTGGCATAACCAGATGATGCCTACAGAAACGTTATTGATTTACGCTAAACGTTAGCACTTATCTGGGATGCAACGTTTAAAATTGACATGCACGTTCGGAGCCGGAGGCAGCCAGGGATGGAGCTAGCCGTGTCGACGATGTTAGTCGGCGTTTTTTCCGGCTTACATCGTGGGACGACCTGAGAGACGCCTGAACTTGGTGGCTTTCAGGCGAGCTGGAAGCCTGTCCTTTGGCTGGAAGCGTTCCCCACAGCAAGCGGAATCCTTGGCTGCTGGAATGCGGCTGGTTTCACTGATTTAGCTGTGATAATTCCTACTGTGGCAAAAGTAATGTGCACATTTAGAACAAGTGTAAATAAGGAGGATTTTATGAAGAAATTTCATTTATATGCCGCAACCGCTAGTGGAATCGAAGCCCTAGCTGGTCGTGAACTACGTGACCTGGGCTATGAGACGCAGGTTGAAAACGGTCGGGTTCGCTTCGACGGTACGATCGAAGATATTTTACGGGCCAACCTTTGGCTACGGACGGCCGACCGCATTCGGATCATTGTGGCCGAGTTCGATGCCGTGACCTTTGATGAATTGTTTGAAGCCACAAAGGCCGTTGCTTGGGATGAACTGTTGCCGATGGACGCAGCTTTCCCGGTTGAGGGCCGTTCAAAGAAGTCTCAGTTACATAGTGTGCCAGATGCCCAAGCTATTGTGAAGAAGGCGGTTGCAACCAAATTGGCTGCCGTCTATCACCGACGGACGCGAATGCCTGAAACCGGTGCTAACTATCCCTTGGAAGTCATGATCGACAAGGATCACGTCATGCTGACGTTGGATACGACTGGCCCGAGCCTCTTTAAGCGGGGCTATCGGGTCGGCAAGGGTGGTGCGCCAATTAAGGAAAACATGGCCGCAGCCTTGATCGCTTTGACCAGCTGGCATAAGGACATGCCGTTCTGGGATCCCGTGTGTGGGTCTGGGACGATTCCTATCGAAGCGGCACTGATCGGCCGGAATCTGGCCCCTGGTTTCAATCGCGACTTTACCTGCGAACACTGGGACTGGGTGCCACAAGAACTCAGCGACAAGGTTCGCGACGAAGCCGATGCTAAGGCCGACTACGACACGCCCCTCCAGATCTTCGGGAGTGATATCGATGAGAACATGGTCGCCATTGCGAAGAAGAACGCCGAAGAGGCTGGACTGTCGCAAGACATTACGTTCACCCAATTGGCGGTTCAAGATTTCAAGACGGATTTGGAACACGGAGTCATCGTCGCCAACCCACCTTATGGGGAACGACTGAGCGACCAAGCCAGTGTACGGGAACTGTATACGCAGATGGGCAAGGTCTTCAAGCCTTACACCGACTGGTCCAAGTACATCTTAACGGCCGATTTGGAGTTCGAACACTTCTACGGCCAAAAGGCAACGAAGACTCGAAAACTTTACAACGGGGCATTGCGGACGGATTACTTCCAGTTCTGGGGTAAGCGTAAGCCACGGCAACACAAGGAGTAGATTGGTGTGATCAAGACGGATTGCGTTTTTTGTCAGAAAACGGATATTGTGCTTGAAAATGAGTTAGCTAAGGCGTTTTGGGATAACCATCCCGTACGTGAAGGACACCTCTTGATCGTGCCCAAGCAGCACTACGCCACGTACTTTGAAGTGCCAGCAATCACCAAGCAGGCGTTGGACGATCTGCTGATGGCGGCTAAAGACCTGTTAGATGAACGTTACCATCCGGCTGGTTATAATATTGGGATCAACGTCAATCCAGCGGCGGGGCAAACGGTAATGCACGCGCATATCCATCTGATACCGCGGTATCAGGGCGACGTCAAGGATCCCCGTGGTGGGATTCGCAAGATGATTCCACACGCCGTTAAGGGTTGGCTGAAATAAGAATTGAAATGGAGAGGTCGTTCGGTGTTGTCAAGCGCTGAACGACCTTTTTAAGGTACACGTCTGAGGGTTGAAGGCTCTAAAATACCCATTATGACTGTTGCCAACAACGATACTGAGATTAAAATTAGGCAGCGTCGTCTAAACCAGCCGGCTTACCGGTCACCAAATTTAGGCTGGAACGCTGTGAGCAGGCTGCAGGTGGTTCCCACAGACGCCGGAATCTCTGGCAGCCGCAGGTGGTAATTTTCGACTAATTTTGTGGATTAAAACTCTGTTAGCTGGGGCTCTCTAGGTGTACTTGGACTTTCGACCTTCAGGTATACGGTGAAAACGGGTCGTTATCTTTCCTAACATATTTTTAAAATTATGTCAGGAAAGATAACACATCCAGCCGGTTTAGCCGGAACCAAGTTAGACCAAAGTCCTAAAATACCCTCGTTAGTAAGTCAAAACCGCAAACAATAGGCCAAAGTAAAGTCAGTGGTGGACGTAGACCATTTTTAATGTTAGGATTTATGACATTAAGAGATAAAGAGGGCGTCGTTGATGAATCTTGCAAACACTGCATTCGTTTTAATTGCTAGTATCCTGGTCTTATTCATGACTCCGGGACTGGCCTTCTTCTATGGTGGGTTGGTTTCCGAAAAGAACGTGGTCAACACCATGCTGTCGGTCTTCATTATGACCGGTGTGGCAATCTTGCTGTGGATCTTCTTGGGTTACAGCATGGCTTTTTCTGGTAATATCGCTGGAATCGTGGGTAATTTACACCACGTCTTTATGGCTGGGGTCAACCTGACCAGCTTGACGGCGACCCACATTCCAGTCGGGGCCTATTCCTTATTTCAAATGATGTTTGCTATTATCACCCCGGCGCTGTTCGTAGGAGCAGTTGTTGGTCGGATTCGATTTAAATTTTTGCTGGTCTTCCTGATTGCTTGGTCGATCTTCATTTACTACCCCATGGTTCACTTAGTTTGGAGTCCGCTGGGCTGGCTAGCTAAGTTAGGTGTTTTGGACTTTGCCGGTGGGACTGTCGTTCACATCAATGCGGGGGTCACAGCACTTGTGCTCTCAGCTTGGTTGGGACCACGGCTGTCTGGCAATCGGGACAACCCGCATTATAACCTACCTTGGGTTTTGCTGGGAACGGCGATTCTCTGGATCGGTTGGTATGGATTCAATGCCGGCAGTGCTTTGGCCGTGAACGGTGTCGCTTTACAAGCGGCCATCACCAGCACGGTGGCGACTGCCATGGCCATGGTGACCTGGATGTTTCTGGATATCTGGACCACGGGTAAGCCAACACTGGTGGGTGTCTGTACCGGGACTCTCTGTGGGTTGGTTGCGATTACGCCAGCTGCTGGCTATGTCACGATTATGGGTTCGGTAGCTATCGGCTTGATTGCGACAATGACTAGCTACGCCTTCATTCGTTTATTGAAGCCTCGGTTGGGCGTGGACGATGCACTGGATGCCTTTGGCTGTCATGGTGTCAGCGGAATTGTTGGAAGTATCTTGACGGGGGTCTTTGCGACCAAGGCCGTTAACCCAACGATTGCTGAAAATGGGTTAGCCTATGGTGGCGGCTGGCATTTGCTAGGTGTCCAGATCCTAGCGACAGTCTTCACGATTGCCTTTGTGGCTGCTCTGGGCTGCTTACTGATCGTTGTCCTGCGGCGGTTCATGCCGATGCGGGTCACAGCTGGCGAAGAGGAGCTGGGACTGGACCAAGGTGAACACGGTGAGCAGGCCGACTACGCAGTTGGCCTGAGTGAGCGCCTCTCGGAATTCCAGCCAGATCAGGCGCGGTACGCTTCTGAATTCCGTGGGCAGTTGCAACACCTGGATCACCCACTACCGCAGTCAAATCATGACAATGAAAATTAAGTGAAAGCACCTGGAAAGGCGGCCAAAAGTTAGTGACTTTATTAAGCTTGGTCAAAGTCATTGTTGTTTGCGCGGAGACCTGCTAAACTATGGATGTGGTTAGGGGCCACAGAAAATAAAATAGCTTGGGGGAAGCAATATGACAAAAGACATGGTTGCATTGACAGTCTTGGTCGTGCTGGCAGTCGGGTTCTTGAGCCTGGTGCTGGTATTAATGAAGTCACCGCTATGGATCGTATTTCCACTGGCATTTGCCGGCTTGGCAGCGGTCTGCTACAGCGTTGACGGACTAGTTGAAAAATTTAAAAATCACGAACGCGAAGCTTAGTTAAAAGGAAAGAGGCCAGTGAGCCTCTTTTTTTCGTCTTTACAGAGTTACGTCTCGATTGCTAAAATGGAAAGGGTAAAGGCGATGACGGTAAGTGGAAAATGAAGAATTAAATGTGGCGGCCGATGGCGGCGACTACCTGAAGGTCTTTGCCTGTACAGCGGTGATGCTCCAGTCCGTCCTAGGTTTTGCTCTGAAATTGTCGCAACCGGTTACGATCCAACACGGTTTGGCGTGGGCCTACTTGCTGGTGAAATTTACCGCGCCAGCGTTTATCTGTGGCATCCTACTGACGACCATGCGAATGACGGCCCGCCAGCAACCAACCTATCGGCATTACCTGAGGCAACAGTGGTCGGCATTGTTTTTACCGACGATCTGCTGGACACTGGCTTATCTGCTGATCTTCCCGGGTTTACAACAACACGGGGCTTATCACGATGGACTGAGCTTTGCCTGGCAATTTGTCAATGGCAACGCTGCCCCTCATCTGTGGTATAACACGATGATGTTACAAATGATTTTCCTAATGCCCCTCTTTTGGGGAATACGGCAATTACTTCATGGCCGTTGGGCGGCTTGGTGGACGCTGGGACTGACGGCGATTGGTTATCTCGCGTGGATTGCTTGGTACATGCTGCGAGTTTACCCCACGGCAAAATTTACAGACTGGTATCTCTTAGATCGAATTTTTTTGGGATTTTGTCCGTACGCGATTCTAGGGATTTTAGCCTGGTACGGTTGGCCAATAATTCAACGACAACTACAGCACTGGTGGTGGGCGCTGCTGGTAATGGCTATCGCTGCACTGATTGGTCAGGAACGAACACTACTAGTCTGGCCCTTACCGGTAAGTTTCGCTCATACCAGCTATTATTTGCCGGCTACGGTGATTTACATATTAAGTGTCATTGGCCTAATTTTAGCGTTGACCGGTCGTCAACAGGCGCGGCGTTCTTGGTGGCTACCGGTGATTCACCGGTTGGCCGGGTACGCGTACCCCTCGTATTTAGCCAACGTCTTTTGGCTACAATTGATTTGGCTGTTGGGTGGTGCAGCACTTACCCGCCAACATCCGCTCATGGGAATAGCGAGTTGCTACCTATTGACGTGGTGCTGGTCGTTTGGATTTACGGCGATCCTAGATAAGGCTTTGAAATGGAGGAAAACGAGATGACAAGAACACAACCGGTAGAATTGGTGACGATGGTGATGGTGACAGATCCACAGACGGGCAACGTGTTAGTAGAAGACAAGGTCAACGTTCCCTGGAAGGCGGGGCACAGTTTTCCTGGTGGCCACGTGGAGGTCGGCGAGAGTTGTGCGGCTGCGGCCATCCGCGAAGTCGTCGAGGAGACCGGGCTGTCATTGACGGCGGTCGACTTTTGTGGGACCTGCGAATGGTTCAGCGCCGACCGGCAACAGCGAAAGTTAGGCCTGCTGTATCGGGGCCACCAATTTACTGGCGAAATTAAGGCGAGCGAAGAGGGCCCCATTTATTGGTTTGATCCACAGAAGCTGACCGTCGAAAACAGTGCCGAGAGCCTGCTGACGCTACTACGGGTCTTTCGTGGCGAAGTGCCGGCCGTCGCCAGCGATGACTGGGACGGTAAACTTCACGTCGACGCGAGTCAACAGTTGTAAACGAGTTCTAAAGGCATGATTCAAGTTGTGTTCGCACCGATCCAGCCCGTATCTGCCGGCCGGTAAGACGATGACTGGACGATATTGTCTAATTTTAGGCCCGGTATCGTTGTGACAACAGTCATAATGAGTTTTTTGGGGGACTTTCAACTTTCAGTTTAGCAAGTTGAAAAAAATCGCGTGAGTCGCTACACTAAAGGCAGGTTCAAAAGGAAGCGATAATCGTGAAATCCATTAAGGATACCCAACGCTGGTACGGGTATTTCTTTATTGCGCTCAGTGTGGTGGCGCTACTGTTGGCGGCGATCACGGGAGTGGCCCTGTTTCAGCGAGCTCTCTTATTGACGACAGCGTTAACGTTATTGGTCTACGGCCTCACGTATGAAGCGAGGATCACCCGTGACTGGTGGCGGGTACTGCTGGCCGTCAGTGCGGTGGTGTTGATTTTAGACGTTGGCGTGACATTTGCCACGACGACGGCCTTAGTAACACCCTTGCTGAGTTTCTTGTTGCCGCTGGTATTTCTGGCCGTTCTGCTGGGCTACTTGCGGCGCTACATCAGTCGTTAATTTAAAAATCTCGTCCCCATTTCTGGAGGCGAGATTTTTTTGCATACCGATGATTAGGCGAATAGCGTGACTAAAATATCCCAAGTCATGTGCACGATGATTCCCGGCCACAGAGATCGACTCTTGGCATACAACCAACCGAAGAGGGCCCCGAGGGCGGTGACGGTGATCAAATTACCCACCCAGGTCATCGGACTCATTGCTGGGACCGTGGTCAGGTAGCGTGGAATGTGGAGGCTGGCAAAGGCCAGTGCCTGAATCAAGTTAGCCTGAGTCAAACTGAACTTTTTGAGCAAGACGTTGAAGAAGTATCCCCGAAAAAGGAACTCTTCAGCCACACCAACGACTAGGAAATACCGACCCCAGTATTCCGGTGTGAAGCTGGGACTGACGCGCAGGCCATGATGAACGACCCAGAACTCGACTAAGAGATAGACCACGATTGCGGCCCAGATCACGTAGCCTGCTGTAAAGTGCCAGTTGGGGCGCCACTGCTCGCGACGACCAATGGCTAATTCTTCGGGATGGGCTTGATGAAGGAGCCAAGCGGCAGCACCGATCCAGACGATGAGCTTGATGGCGTCGAGGGCTAATTCCTCTGGCCAACCGTTCAGGTGATGCTCGATGGGGGAATTTAAACCAACTTGGACGATTAGCCAAATCAGCCAAAAGATAATGACTTGCAAGGTAAAACGACGAGTAGAAATGGTACGTGACATAGACGGCACTCTTTTCTAAAATTAGGTTTGATTTTATTATAAGGCTTTTGATGGGAGAACGGTGTAAAGCTTCTGTAAGGATTCACAAGCTCATCGAGATGTTATCACTGTTTACATTAAATGTAAACAGTGATAACATAAGACGTGAATAGTGATAACATCAACTTCTAAGGAGTGTGAGCAATCGTGGCAAAACAACCCTACCATCGGCAAAATCTAGCAGCGGGTATCGCACAGCAAGCCCGAGTTCAATTGGAGAATGAGGGCGTTGCGCAACTTTCTCTGCGTCAGATCGCCCGATTTTTAGCAGTAACGCCCGCCGCTGTTTACCGGCATTTTCCAGACAAGGCGAGTCTCCTGACACAGCTCCGCACAGATATTGTGGCGGAAATCACGGCCGCCTTACGGGAAGGCGTCTTGGATTCGGCCAACGCAGCGGACATGCTCCAGCGCATGGTGGCAAATCTCCTGGAATACGCGCGTCAGCATCCCAATGCCGTGGCCTTTAGCCTGACTGGGCCGCTACCCGTGCCACAAAGTTTGCAGACGGTGGTGACCTTACTGGCGACCCAGCAGCAGGTTACGACGTCGGTTGAGCAAGTCACACCCGCCGTCTGGACGTTTTTATTAGGTGTTTTACTGCGGCTGCCATATACAGAAATTGATGAAGCGTGGGTGACAGCGCAATTACTGGCACTGCTTTGGGCGTGAAGGCTAGTGGTAAAACAAAAAATCAATGTTTCGCGGGTCACTACGGATGCGTTGGAAGGCATTTATAATGGTATTGAAGGTTGAAAGTCCCAATGCACCTAGAAAGGCCCAGCTAATCGAGATTTAATCCACAAAATTAGTCGAAAATTACCACCTGCGGCTGCCAGAAATTCCGGTTATGATTTGTTCTTTAACCTGACATTGCCGTGACGATCGCTGAACTGGCAACGTTAATCTACGATGGTTGGTCGCTGTCTACGCAGGCGTGAGTGAGCCAAATTTAGGCTCAGCCGTGGCATTTTCCAAGCGGGTCAACTTGGAAAATGGCGACTTTGAAACGCGGGTTGGACGGTTCAAAGCGAGCTGACAGACCGCTTCCCAGGCTGGCGGCGTCCTACCCACAGAGTTCCAGCCTAAATTTGGTGAACGGTAAGCCGGCTGGTTTAGACGACGCTAAATCAACTGTAGACATGAAAAATGGCGATGCTAGCTCAAAATCGAGCCGGTAACGCCATTTTTTGTTTGGCTGTGAACTTATATGGAAGAAGCAACAAATACGTGATGAAAAATAAATGAGAAATTTCACGAGATTTTTAGAATTATCCATGCTAGACTTAATCTAACTTGATAATTGGAGGCGGATGACTATGACGACACACGAACAGGATTTTCTAGCATTGGTTAAGCAAATTAACTTATTGGATATGAACTTAACGTTGATCGATTGGGACTCGCACACGAACTTACCGCAGGATGGGGCAAGTTTTCGGGGTGAACTGACCGGCTACATCAGTGGTCAGGAACTAGCCTTGCGGACCGGGACAGCAATGGGCCAGTTTCTCGATTACTTTGCGGCCCACCCCACGATGCTCGATGAGAAGGGTAAACAGGTCTTGCGGTTGGTTCAGAAAGATTATGACCTGAATCATGACATCCCCGCCGAAGATTATGCGGCGTATCAACAGGTCGTTTCTGATGCCCAACAAGTCTGGGAGCAAGCCCGCGTGGTCCAGGACTTTAGCTTGTTGCAGCCGTATCTGGAAAAAATTGTGGCGTTTAAAAAGCAATTTATTCCCTACTGGAAGCGGGGGCAGACCACCGATTATGACGTCCTCCTTGATCAGTTTGAACCCGGAATGACCGTGGCCCAATTGGACCCCATTATGGACGCGTTGAAGGCTGGTATCCAGAAGATCCAACAGACCCTAGCAACATACGGGACGCAGCCACGGACAGACTTCATGAGCCGAGCCGTTCCGGAAGATATCCAGGAACGCTTGGTTCGAGAGACCGTTGCACGGCTAGGCTATGACTTCAAGAAGGGGAATCTGTCACGGAGCACCCACCCCTTCACAGTCGCTTTGAACCGGGGGGATGCTCGGATTACCAACCGTTATGGCATCCATGATTTTCAGATGTCACTTCTCGGCGGGATTCACGAAGCTGGTCACGGCCTGTACATGCAGAACTTCAATCCCGATTACGACTACACACCACTGGCAGATGCCCCATCGATGGGTTTGCACGAATCGCAGTCGCTGTTTAATGAAATCTTTATTGGCCGTAATGCGGCATTCTGGCAAGGCGAATACAATCGGTTCCAGCAGACGACCGGCGATATCTTCACAGATATTGACGAGTCAACCTTCTACAAGGGTTTCATGGCGACGAAACCAACCATGATCCGAACGGAAGCCGATCCACTGACGTATCCGCTTCACATCATCGTACGCTATGAGCTCGAGAAGGCGTTGTTTAATGGCGACACCACGGTGGCGGAGTTACCCGCGCTATGGCGGCAAAAATACCAGGAATACCTGGGAATCACGCCGGCCAACGACACAGAGGGGATTCTTCAAGACATTCATTGGGCGGGTGGCGATCTGGGGTACTTCCCAACGTATCTGTTGGGCCAAATCTATGCGGCCCAGTTCTACCATACAATGAGCCAAACATTGCCGGTCGATGATATTTTGGCAAGTGGTGACTATGCACGAATTACGCAGTGGCGTAAGGACAACATTCATTGGCTGGGTGCCAGTCTGACGCCACAAGCCTTGATCAAACAAGTTTCTGGGGAGACACTTAATCCCCAGTACTGGCTGGATTGGATGACGACGACCTTTGAAAAGGCCTATCAAGTACCTAAATAATCACTTTACTTCCTAAAAGTAAGTGGTAAACTTAAAGCCAGCGTTTGCTTATCAGCTCATCGCTCTAAAATGACAACAACATAAAAGTGAGGTTTTTAAAATTATGGAAACTAAGTTTATCGAATTAGCTAAGAAACGGCGTAGTATTTACGCCTTGGGCAAGAATGTCAGCTTCTCTCAGGATGAATTAGTCGATCTCATCGAAAGTAACATCAAGCAGGGGCCCTCTTCCTTTAACAATCAAACGACGCGAGCCATCATTCTGTTTGATGCTTCCCACGACAAACTTTGGGACATTGTGGCCGATTCTCTGCATAAGGTTGCGAAGGACGATGACGCCTTTGCCAAGACACAGGCCAAGATCAACGGCTTTAAAGCCGCCTATGGTACCATCCTGTACTTTACCGAAACCAAGACAGTCAGAGACTTTGAACAGAACTTCCCATTGTACGCGGACAACTTCCAAGATTGGTCCGAACAGTCTCAAGGGAATGCACAGTATGCCGTGTGGACGTCACTCGCCGAAAACGGCTTGGGTGCGAACCTCCAACACTACAATCCACTGATCGACGACGCCGTTCGTGAAGCTTTCGATGTGCCAGCAAGCTGGCGTCTGCGGGCACAGATGGACTTTGGCTCCATTGAATCCCCAGCTGATGCTAAGGACTATATGGACGATAGCGAACGATTCCGTGTCTTTAACTAAAGGTGAAATGTTGGCATAACCCTCTACACAGTAGGAATAGCGTCCTGAATGGTGGCTATATTGTCTAAATCAGCCGGCTTACCGTTCGCCAAATTTAGGCTGGAACGCTGTGGGTAGGACGCTGGCAGCCTGAAAAGCGGTCTGTCAGCTCGCTTTGAACCGCCCAACCCGCGTTTCAAAGTCGCCATTTTCCAAGTTAACCTACTTGGAAAATCCCACGGCTGAGCCTAAATTTGGCTCACTCATGCCTACGTAGACAGTGACCGACTATCGTGGATTAACGTTGCCAGTTCGGCGATTGTCACCACAATCTCAGGTTAAAGAACAAACCGAGCCGGAGGACCGTTTCTCAGGCCGCAGGCGATCCCCACAGCAGCCGGAATCTTTGGCAGCCGCAGGTGGCAATTTTCGACTGATTTTGTGGATTGAATCCCTGTTAGCTGGACCTTTCTAGGTGAATTGGGGCTTTCAACCTTGGTTCTTTAAAAAAATGATGACAGAAAATGGATTTTGCCAGGGTGGGCAAGATCCATTTTTTTAGGGAAATTTACGCGGTTAAAAGCAGCGGGACACTAAGGCTTGAGCCAAACTAATGGTCGAAAGAGCATGTCCGCCACGAGTTGTTTACCGATTCAAGGAAATCGAGAGTCTAGTTAGTGCCCGAAGGCAACCCAATAATCATAGATTAACTAAGCGTTATCTGGCGCAAGTTATGCTAAAATGAAAATTAGTTAAGTAGTGACTTGATTAGGAGGTCAATTTGCATGCAAAAGAGAATTGCCATCATCGGTGGCGGTATCGTTGGTGCCACCGCGGCTTATTATTTGAGTAAATTACCAGGTAGTGAAAAGATCAAGGTCACGTTGTTTGATGACGGCGTGGGCCAAGCGTCAAAGGCTGCCGCGGGCATCATCTCACCGTGGCTCTCAAAGCGCCGGAATCAACAGTGGTATCGCCTGGCAAAAGCGGGTGCCGACCTCTATCCCGAGCTGATCCACGATGCGCAGTTGGGTACCGATGTCTATCAGCAGACTGGGACTATCGTGACGCGTGAGGATGAAGCCGATCTGGAAACGCTGTTTGCGTTGGCCCAAGATCGACGGAAGACCGCCGCGACCATGGGGGATGTTACCACTTTAACGGCTCAAGAGGTTCAAGATCAAGTACCCCTATTGACGGCACCACAGCCGGGGGTCGTGATTACCGGGGGTGCACGGGTCGATGGGGCCGCTTTGGTTGACGGGTTGCTGGCAATTGCTAGCAAACGGAACCTAAAAGTTAGTCACGAACGCGTCAAGCTCAATGCGCAGGGACAAGTCATCACGTCACTAGGTGCCCGTCAGTTTGACCGGGTCATCTTAGCCGCTGGGGCCTGGCTCAAGGAATTGATTGCGCCATTGGGTGTGAACGCCGACATTCGGCCACAAAAAGGTCAGTTGATCGAGCTAGCCGTGAAGGACTATCCTTTGCAAGAGCACATGCCCGTTGTGATGCCCGAGGGTGAACGCGACTTTGTTCCCTTTGGTCACGGTAAGCTGATTGTGGGTGCGACCCATGAGAATGATGGCAAATTTGACCTCAGCATCAACTCAGAGGTCACGGCCGATCTGTTGGGTAGTGCCCAACGACTGGTCAAGAGTATCACGGCGGATAGTCTCATCGGCGTGCGTGTCGGAACACGGGCTTACACCAGTGACTTCGCGCCCTTCTTTGGACCGATTCCGGAACACGAGGACTTCCTAGTTGCTTCCGGGTTGGGCTCATCGGGTTTGACGACCGGTCCACAGATTGGGAAGTTCCTAGCAGGTTCTGCGTTGTACGGTGGGACACCGGACTGGAGTCAATACGAGAAGCCTCTAACGACTTATTTGGCCTCCTCCGCGGAGTGAAGGGCCTGATTAGCCAGCGTATGTGCCCCTCGGTTCTGCTTCTCAGGGACCCATTGAGTGAGTACTAATTGAAAGGGTGCCTGCGCAGCTAGGAGTGCATCAACGAGGCTTTGGTAATGTTTTGCATAATGTTTCTGTAAACTATCGCTAACAATCTGGCTATCGGTATAGAATAAAACGGTAGTCGTTGCGCAAGCGTCCCCGGCAATCTCCGCCAGTCGTTGAAATCCCAAACGGGCGATTTCAAACTCGGCAGCGTGGTTGTTGGTGGCAGTCAAGCGGCTCTTGAGCTGGGTCTGCTCGTGGTCATGAATGATCAGGATGCCCCCAGCGCTCAGGCCGCTTTGTGGTTGCGTAGCGGCATCGGTATACAAAGAAAACACAGAATCACTCCAATCTTTTTCGTGAGGTGTTGTAAATTATGATAACCCAAGAACGGCGATTTTTGTATCAACCCAACCCCGTTAGCAGCATTATTAACTGGAGTTGGACACTAATGGTCCTGATGGTCGGGGCCATCTTTTGGCTAGAAGTGACGCGCTTTAATTGGTGGACACTCGGCTTCTTCGTGGCCTTTGCCATCTTATGTTGGGCGGAGGTTCACTACCGCAACATCACCATGGCCAATGGTGTCTTGACGGTCAGCACCGTCTTGAACCATCGCCACCTGGTCATTCCGCTGGCACACGTCAGCGCGGTCCGCGTCTCACGTTATCGGATGGGGATCGTTGCCCAGGGTAAAATCTATCAGTTTTTACTGCCCCGTAACTCGGCCATCGAATTGGCCGGGCTGATTCAAGCCGCCATGCCGGGGACAGTGAAGGAGGAAATTAATTGAGCGACATTGAAATTTCACAGGAAACGCCGTTAGAACCTATCGAAAAAATTGCGGCAAAACTGGGGCTAACCCCCGATCAGATTGAACCCTATGGTCACACTAAGGCTAAGATCAACCTGCCATTAGCGGGCGAACATCAGGATGGCAAACTCGTCTTGGTGACGTCGATCAATCCCACGCCGGCCGGCGAAGGGAAATCGACCGTTGTCGTGGGTCTTGGGGATGCGATGAACCGTGCCGGACACAAGACCGTGCTGGCTTTGCGTGAACCGTCAATGGGTCCCGTCATGGGACTTAAGGGTGGTGCGACCGGTGGTGGCTATGCGCAAGTGGTGCCAATGGAAGATATCAACCTGCATTTTACGGGAGACTTTCACGCCCTGACCGAGGCCCACGACACCCTGGCGGCGTTGATCGACAATCACATTCAACAAGGCAACGCATTGCGGCTTGATCCACGGCGCATCGTGTGGAAACGGGTGCTGGACATCAATGACCGTGAACTGCGGCAAACGGTGATTGGCCTCGGTGGCCGCACGTCTGGTGTGCCGCGTCAAGATGGTTTTGACATCACGGTTGCCAGCGAGCTAATGGCGGTTCTATGCCTGAGTGAAGATCTCAGCGACTTGAAGCGTCGGGTCAATCGTATCTTGATTGGCTATAACGAAGATAAGGAACCGGTCACGGTCGGCGATCTGAAGGTTGGTGGGGCAATTACCCTGTTACTGAAGGATGCGATCAAGCCCAACCTGGTTCAGACCTTGGAACACAACCCAGCCATCATTCATGGTGGACCGTTTGCCAATATCGCCCACGGGTGTAACTCCGTCTTGGCGACACAGACTGCGCTGCAACTCGGCGATTACGCCGTGACTGAAGCCGGCTTTGGGGCCGACCTCGGTGGCGAAAAGTTTATGGACATCAAGACGCCGGTTCTCGGTAAGACGCCAGACGCCGTGGTCATTGTGGCCACCGTCCGGGCACTCAAGTACAACGGCGGTGTTAAGCGCGCTGATTTGGAAACGGAAGATGTGGCAGCCCTACAGACGGGTAGCGCCAATCTGAAACGCCATATCGCTAGCATGCAGCAGTATGGTGTGCCGGTGGTCGTGGCCATCAACCGGTTCACTAGCGATACCGATGCTGAAATTGCCGCGTTGACGGCCGATATCGAAGCGCTGAATGTACCCGTTGCAACGACGACTGTGTGGGCCGATGGGGGTGCCGGAGCCTTAGACCTAGCTGACAAGGTTGTTACGGCAACCCAACAACCGAGCCACTTTACTCGCTTGACGCCAGAACATGCCGGCTTGGTCACACAGATGACGGCCATTACGCAGAAAATTTACGGTGGGGCTAAGGTCGAGCTGTCGACCAAGGCGACTCGACAGCTGAAGACCTTTGCCAAGTATGGCTGGGACAAGTTGCCCGTCTGTATGGCAAAGACGCAGTATTCACTGACCGATGATGCCCATCAACTCGGTGCGCCTACGGACTTTACGATTCACGTCCGAGAGTTTGAACCACGTTTGGGTGCCGGCTTCGTAGTTGCCTTGACGGGGAACGTCTTGACGATGCCAGGTCTGCCTAAGCATCCAGCGGCGTTGGATATGGATATTGACGCTGATGGGAAGATTACGGGTTTGTTCTAGGCTATCTAAATTTGATGATTAAACCTATTTTGTTAACGGTCAACCTGTTGAGGGTGGCCGTTTTTTGTTACCGTCTCTTTGTAATGCGAATTTTGACAGTCGATGCATCAGTGCTAAACTGGCCAATAGTGGGAGGAATTTATGATGAAAAAATTGAGTCAAATCATGATGGTTATCGGCGTCGGAATTGGCCTTTCAAGCGTTGTCACTCTAACAGCTTCTGCAAGTAGCCAGTATTCGGCTTCACGTGCCAGTTCAGTACGGCTAGTTTGGCGCACGACCATGAAACGGCATGCTTACATGGCAACGACCGGTTCACGGTTCTCTAAGCATCTCAGCATCCGCTACAGCAACAATAAGACGACGGCGAAAGTTACGTGGTACACGGACGCGCATGAAATGCTGTATAAGAAGTACGCGGGACACAATGCCATTTACTATCATGTGAAGAGCGCGGATGGCTCCTTACAAGGGTGGATCTGGCGTGGCTACCTGAAGGCTAATGGCAAAACGCCGAAGACACAGGTAACGGACGATGCGACTGTCGACAGTGAAGCTATGATTCGGGCCATGTTTCCCAAATCTACATACAATTCCAAATTGACAGATGCGGCAAACGCCTTTGAAACGATTGATGATTCCGCTGATGTTAATGATCTACGCAGCCAAGAAGGGATGAGTCGGGAGGTTTCTGATTACGTACCCTTCAAGAAGATGAAATACATTGATTTTAATAGTAAGAATCCGGCTAGCATGAAATCAATTGATCAAGCTCTGACTGCGCAGGGGTACGATGCGACAACCAGGAAGAGCTTCAAAGGCTGGTCCGCTGGCGGTAGTGTAATGGGGTTAGATGATGCTTGGGAAGGCATTGACCCGGGGGAAGGCATTATTTACCTCATCCAACAATAATTAGTCTTGTCCGGGAGGCAGTCATCAACGAATTTCGTGGTAGTATCAGGCTAAATGAGTAAGATTGTCTCCTAATGGATGTATGATAAGGTGTTAAGAGAGGGTGAATAACATGCAGGCTAAAGCACATGAAAAGAAACGGATTCAAGCTAATATTGACAAAGAATTGGCAGAACAAGCTGAACAAATTTTTAGCGATATTGGCTTGACGACGACTTCGGCGTTAACAGCCTTCTATAAACAGGTTATTGCTAATGATGGGGTGCCTTTTGAACTAACTCGGATAACGCCAAAGGAAAAGCTCGACCGGGTCGTGCAACAAGAGATTGTGGCTGGAAAGTTTAAAAAAGTTAGCTCGCGAGAAGAGCTTAGTCGCCTGCTAGTTGGTGACGATGAAGAAGCATGATGTCATTAGCATCTATGTTGCTTACGCGTCTGTTCGCGGGAGTGACGATAAAAGGCGACCAGTTTTGCTTGTTAACATTGCTGAGCATTCTGTATTCGCCTATCGAATAACTTCAAAATATAACCAGAAATCTGAATGGATGCAATCTTTCTATTACCCCATTGAAAAGTGGCGTGAAATTGGTCTTAATCAGCCGTCTTATGTTGACACAAAAACTGCCCTTGAAATTTTATGAAAAAGGATTTAGGCATTGTTAAATGGATTGGAAGTCTGGATGACTTTGATGTCGATGGGCTTGCCCATTTTTTGAAACGTAGAAGATGACACAACCAAGACGACGAGTAATCGTCGCCTTTTTTATATCGCCTATTTAAGGGGTGAAGGCTAAATTGTCGGCGTAACCCGCTACATAGCAGGGAGGTAACAATAGCACTTGATATTGGCAACACGGTCTAAAACACCCGGCTTACCGTTCACCAAATTTAGGCTGGAACGCTGTGGGTAGGACGCCGCCAGCCTGAGAAGCGGTCTGCCAGATCGCTTTGAACCGCCTAACCCGCGTTTCAAAGTCGCCATTTTCCAAGCAGAACACTTGGAAAATCCCACGGCTGAGCCTAAATTTGGCTCACTCACGCCTGCGTAGACAGTGACCAACCATTTTAGGCTCTTTTGAACTTTCAGCATTTAGCCACCTACTTATTACTAATGTAATTTTCGCGATTTTAGTCGCATGATTTCTCAAAATACCGGTAACTTTCGTTTTAACCCATAATTGATTGTGGGGATGATCAACTGGTCAAAAGGCCTGCTAGTACCTAGCCAAGCACGTCTCTGTCCACCGTCACGTACCAGTAGCCATCCTGTTGCCCCTCAATCCCTAACCCCCATGAAATGGTTCTCTAATTTTTATTTCGTGCAAACCGTCAGAAGCCGGGTTTTTCTGGTATAATTTTCAACAACGACTTATAGGAAAGGTGCTCCAGAAGTTATGCTGATTGCTGATACCATCTTAATTATTCTGCTGGTCGGGATCGACCAGTGGATCAAATACGCCGTGGTGGCCAACATCCCCCTCGGCGGCGAACAAAGCTTCATCCCTGGGCTGGTATCGTTGACCCACTTGCGCAACGATGGGGCCGCCTGGAGTATCTTACAGGGGCAAATGTGGTTCTTTACCGTTATCGCCATCGTGGCGTTGGGTATCATGGGCTACTTCTTCTGGCAGTACCGCAGCCGCGGTGAACACTGGCCGGAAGAACTGGGCCTCGCTCTGATGATGGCCGGAACTATTGGAAACTTCATCGACCGGCTTACACAGGGCTATGTGGTTGACATGTTCCAACTCGACTTTATTAATTTTCCAATCTTTAACTTTGCCGACAGTTGCTTAACGGTCGGTGTGATATTTATTGCGATCGGGGTCTTTCTCGCCGATCGTCGGGAGGCACATTAATGCAAACACATGAATTTACAGTAACGGAGACGGCACGGTTGGATAAGCTCGTTGCCGAGACCGTGACCACGATTTCTCGCTCACAGGCCAAAGGGGCCATCGAAGCAGGACAGATCACGGTAGATGGTCAACCGGCCAAACCAAAGGATAAGCCAGCTGTAGGCGCGACGATTCACATTGAATTGCCCGATCCACAGCCGCTCGATTTGGCACCGGAAAATATTCCGTTGGATATCGTATACGAGGACGATGACGTCATCGTCGTGAATAAGCCTCAGGGGATGGTCGTTCATCCCGCTCCGGGGCATCCCAATCACACGCTGGTCAACGCGCTCCTGTATCACAGCCCATTATCTAGCATCAATGGGACGTTACGGCCGGGCATTGTCCATCGCATCGATAAGGATACGTCAGGCCTTCTGATGGTGGCTAAGAATGATCATGCTCATCAGAGCCTCTCAGCGCAACTTCAAGCCAAGACCAACCTACGGGAGTATGTCGCTATCGTGCACGGTAACTTCAAAGAAGAAGAAGGCGTGATTCGTGCGCCACTCGGTCGGGCACCTAAGGATCGTAAGAAGCAGGCCGTCGTAGCTGATGGTCGTCCAGCCGTAACTCACTTCCGCGTGCTAGAGCGTTATGGCACTTATACGCTGGTAGCGTGTCGCTTGGAAACCGGGCGCACCCATCAGATTCGGGTACACATGGCCTACATTAACCATCCCGTCGCTGGTGACCCACTGTATGGCCCAAAGAAGACGTTAAAGGGTGAAGGCCAGTTTTTACACGCCCGTGAATTAGGATTCGTTCAGCCGACAACGGGGGAGCAGTTAGACTTCACCGCACCCGTTCCGGCACACTTCATGGCAGTCGTCAATAAGCTGCGGCATGAGGCCGGTTTACCAGTTGACAAAGTAATCTGAGTTTTTTAAGCTAAACGTACGAGATAAGCGGGTTTGCCGGTAGCTAGGCGGGCGGGTTTCTTCACCATTTTACCGAAGAGATCTGCCCGTTTCCTGCACATGAACGCGTGAAACTTTAAGGAGGAATTTAAGATGGCAAAGGTAGTTGTGGACGCAATGGCAATGCAACGGGCCCTGACCCGGATCACATATGAAATTATTGAAAGAAACAAGGGTGTCGATGACCTGGTTATTCTAGGCATCAAGACGCGCGGCGTGTATTTAGCACGACGAATTGCCAGTCGCTTGCAACAACTGGAGAATGTGACGGTACCGGTCGGCGACCTCGATATTACGTCGTATCGTGATGACATTGAACACGATGCCGCGGCTGATCCCACAGTATCCGCGGCCAACATCAACTTTTCAGTTGCCGGTAAAAAGGTCATTTTGGTGGATGACGTCCTGTACACGGGGCGCACCATTCGTGCTGCAATGAGTGCCGTCATGGATCTTGGTCGGCCCAAATCCATTAATCTGGCCGTCTTGGTCGATCGTGGTCACCGTGAGCTCCCAATTCGTGCCGACTTTGTGGGCAAAAATATTCCCAGCTCCCAGCGTGAACGGATCAAGGTCTCCGTTAGCGAGATTGACGACCGCGACGCCGTGGAAATCCAACAGGCATAGACTTGACGAAGGGGCCGATTTAGCATGGCAAAACGCTATTTGATTTTAGAAGACGGCTCGGCCTACGCCGGTGAAGGATTTGGTGCTGGCGCAACAACGAGTGGTGAGGTCATTTCCAACTTAAATCTCTTAGGCTATCAGGAAACGATCACCGATCAAATTTATCACAATCAAATTATCATTTTTGCGCAGCCTTCCATTGGCAACGTGGGCATCAACCACGATAGTTATGAATCGATTCTGCCCACAGCTAAGGGGATGGTGGTCCGTGATGTGACAAACATTTCGACCAACCGACTGTCCCGACTGTCGCTCGATGAATTTTTACAACAACACAATATCCCGGGAATCAGTGGCATCGATACCCGTCACCTGATTCGTAAGCTCCGGAAGATGGACGGACCGGTCAAGGGAAGTATCGTGGACGTCGCGGATGCCCACGCCTTTGATCAGCTCAACGCTACGGTGCTGACGAATCGACAGGTCGATCAGGTCGCCACGCCCAAGCCGTATCCCAACCCGGATACCGGTAAGAACGTGGTGGTCATTGATTTTGGCCTGAAACACGGGATTTTACGGCAACTGTCTGAGCGCCGGTGTAACGTCACAGTTCTGCCGTGGACGGCGAGTGCCCAGGATGTCTTGAACTTGGATCCGGATGGTGTACTCTTGTCGACGGGGCCTGGATCACCCTTAGACCTCGGTGAAGGGGTCTTAGAGATGATTAGAGCCGTTCAAGCTGAGATTCCGTTATTCGCTATTGGCCTGGGCCACGAGCTCTTTGCACTGGCTAATGGGGCCAAATTAGAGGCACTGCCCGTGGAGTATCACGGCAGTAGCCATCCTATTCGTCGAATTATTACGAACGATATTATTTACGCCACGCAGGGCCAGGGATACGCCGTCACCGCCAAGACGATTGACCGTGACCGACTGATCACCACCTACGTGGACCTGATCAACGGCACCGTTCAGGGGCTGCGCCACCGTGACTACCCAGCATTTTCCGTGCAATTCTTCGCGGATGGTGCGCCGGGTCCTCACGAGAGTCGTGACCTGTTCGATGAATTCATGGAAGCCATGACAGCACGGCGGGAGGGATAAGCTTGCAGAACTTGGATGACTTACAAAAGGTTTTGATCATTGGGAGTGGTCCGACGGAAATTGGTCATGAGACCGAGCTTGACAGCGCCACCGTCCAGATCATTACTGGTTTTAAGAAACACGGTGTGCGGACACTGGTGATTGATAACAATCCGTTCTCCGTGGCACTGGAGGAGATCCAGCCAACGAACATGTACGTTCAGGCGGTGACGACCGCTAACGTGCGGCACATCATCGAGCGCGACCAGCCAGATGCCATCTTACCGACGCTGGGTGGCCTGCTGGGGATTAGAATTGCTCAGGAACTCGTTGAAAATGGCGACATTGGGCGGTTTGGCGTCACCATTCTGGGGATGCCCGCCGCGACGTTGCGGCAGATCAATAATCCAGCGGCTTTAAATGACACACTCAAGGAGATTCACGAGCCGGTCATCGAAGCACAGGTCGTGTCTACGGAAGATGAGGCGTTAGGGCTGGTTGAGTCGATCGGATTTCCACTGATTGTGAAACCGGTGGCCCCTCGCTTGGATACCAACCGAACGATCTGTGAGAACGTCGACGACATGCTGGATGCCTTGAATCAAGGGTTCGCGCAGTCACGGTTCGACCAGTGTACGCTAGAACGCAGTGTTGTGGGTTACAAGGAAATCGAAATGGTGGCGGTCCGTGACGTGGCCGATACCAAGGTTCTGATCTCAGGACTGGAGAATATCGACACGGTCGGGATTCACTCCGGAGATTCCATCGTGGTAACGCCACCACAAACGCTGAATGACCGGGAGTACCAAGACCTGCGGGATGCTACCTTCCGAATAGCGACCGAGTTGGGAATTGTGGGGGTCATCCACATTCACTTCGCGTTGAATCCGGAAAATCAGCATTTTTACGTGACCAAGATTGCGCCGTACTTTACGCGTGGTGTCGCCTTGGCTGCGCGGACGACCGGTTATCCGCTGGCTTTGGTGACGGGTGCTCTGCTGATTGGCCAACGGTTAGTTGACATCAAGTTGCCCAGTCGGTTTATCAAGCAGACAGCGATCATGGAACCCACGATTGATCACGTCAGCGTGCGGATTCCAATCTGGCCCTTTCAGGAGATTCCCGATGCTGATCAACACCTGGATACCGTCATGAAGGCGGTCGGGTCAACGATCGGCGTGGGGCGCTCGGTTGAAGAGGCCATGTTAAAGTCCGTTCGGAGTTCACAGTTCTCGCCACGAGACGTGTTACCCAGTGTCAGTAATCTGACCGATGGGGAGATGATCAGTCAGCTGATCCACCCATTGGCTAACCGGATTCTGGTGCTTATCGAAGCACTTCGGCGGGGATACGCTCCAGATGAACTGAGCGAATTGACCAAGATCGACAACTTCTATTTCGTCAAACTGCAACATTTATTGAAGATTGAAAAGCGGATCAAGGAAAATCCCCTGGACGTGGACACCCTCAAAATGGGGCGTTACTACGGTTTTGGGGATGGGATGATTGCGCGAATCTGGCAGACGGATACGGCAACCATTCGGCACCTGTCCGCCGAGGCGGAGATCCAACCGACCTACAAAATGATCGAACCCACTGCTGGTGAGTTCGATGAGCAGGCCAGTGGTTACTACAGCACCTTTGAATATGAAAACGAAAGTGAGCCGTTAGGCGATCGGACGGCTCTGGTCCTGGGACGCGGTGGGAATCAGTTAGGGCCCAACTCCGCTGCTGAGTATTTCACGACTGAGATGCTCAAGCAGCTGAAACGGGCAGGGTACCACACGATTCTGATGAATACCAACCCGAATGCCATTGGGATCGCTCCCGAATTCACGGACAAGCAGTATGTCGATCCCATTCAACTGGGTGATGTTCTCAATGTCATCAAGGTAGAACATCCGGATATTGTGATCGTTCCAGGGAATCGGCATTATCTGACCCGCGAGTTGGGCAAGTTAGACTTGAATCTACATGTTCTGCCACCGGATCAGGAGAGTAGTAAGGCACAGCCAAAGACGGCGACCATTAGTGTCAGTCTCTTTGTCCATGAGCAGCATAAGATTGCGGTGGGCATCATGGATATGATCGCCCCGGGGATGAATCAGGATATTGCACAGGTTACGGCCTTTCGGATGCCTGCCGAAAGGGCCAAGGCTGATCGACTGAAATTGGTTGAGCAGGCCAAGGAGGCCGTTAGCGAGCACCAACTGACGGGGATGGTCCAGATCCTCTTTGCCCCGAAGAACAAGAGTAGTCAACAACTGGCGGTCGTCGGGATTCGACCGACGCGTTTGACAGAGATGGCCTTTCTGAGCAAAGTCACCGGCATCAATTGGGTGCGAATGCTTACACGGCAGCACATTGGGACATTGGATGAAAAGGAACTCTCAGCGATCAAGATCGACCTCAACAGTAAACGGGTCGCCTTGATGAACGCCGTCTTTCCATTCCAGCAACTTCACGTTCTGAACCGGCCGGGAACAACCGATCAGGAAATGGGTGCCACGATTGCCTTTGGATCGAGTGAGGCGCTGACATTGCGTAATTTGAGTGATACCGAGCAACTCGACAAGATTATTAATCGGACAATTTAATGATTAGTGTTAATCGTGAGAAAAAGACAAAATTGTAACTAGCAAAAAGCACACCGTCAACGATCGTTGGTGGTGTGCTTTTTGCTTAGGAACTATTTGTATATAGCAATTAGCCTAGTTATCTGCTAGCTTTTCAACCAAATCACTTTCAGGCGTGACGTAGACGGTCCGTTGACCGGTAAAGATCACGTAGCCGGGCTTGGCACCGTTTGGTTTGTGCAGCCGCTTGACGGGGAGGTAGTCCACGGGAACGTTGCTCGAGGCACGACCCTTGGAGAAGTAAGCGGCCAAGTTAGCCGCCTCCATGATAGTTGCCTCACTAGGGGTGTCATCGTGAATAATCACGTGAGATCCCGGCATGTCCTTCACGTGAAGCCAGATATCAGTGCGCTTAGCCGTGTGCAGGCTGAGCTGATCGTTTTGCAGGTTGTTCTTTCCAACGGAGATCTTGGTCCCGTCGCTGGCAGTGAACCGATCTGGCTTGCTGACCTTTTGCCGTTTTTGCTTCTTGTTTTTCTTCAAGTGATCATGGTCGCGGAGGTAGCCACCCTGTTGGAGTTCCAAACGGATATCGACTAAGTCCT
The DNA here is from genome assembly GCF_045862015.1 of Levilactobacillus muriae. Taxonomy (NCBI): domain Bacteria; kingdom Bacillati; phylum Bacillota; class Bacilli; order Lactobacillales; family Lactobacillaceae; genus Levilactobacillus; species Levilactobacillus muriae. Next base: position 153,881 of record NZ_BAAFRU010000003.1, on the reverse strand, counting down.
TTGGTGCAGCTAATTCGATCTGGGCCATGATATTCGTGAAGTAGTCCACGTCAGCCTGAGTAATCTCAAGTTGTTCGTTGACGTAAATTACGGCATTCTTAGCTTTTTGGTACCGCTTGAAGTATTTTTGAGCGTTTTGATTTGGCGAGAGCTGATTACTGAGCTTGATCTTCAGCGGTTTATTCTCGTCATAAAAGTTTGGCAACGACACCTCGGTTTGACCGCGCTCAACTTGATGGAGGTAGGTCGTGAGGATTTCGCCCTTGATCCGATAGTCATCGGCATTTTCCGTCTCGGCTAACGTTCGCTGCAGCTTTTTAAGCTTGTTGCGGTTCTTCTTGAGTTCGTTACGCACAACCCGGATTAAGACACTGCCTTGTTGCTGAACACGATCCCGTTCGGCCTTGTCCTGATAGTAGGTATCCAGAAGTTCGGACAGGCTCTCAGCGGATTGCTGTGTGCCGGTCGTGGGGTAAGGGAAGGCAGTAAAACTAGTCTTACCCTTTGATGAGATGGTTAGCGTTGGTTGTGGATCGTCGAAACGAGCAAAGAAGTCGCGGAAGTGTTGTGCGGCATCGCCGGGTTCATGTAGGGCCGTTGACAGCGCCGCTACCGTATCCTTACCCAGCCCTTGGTACTGATGTTGCAGCGTTTGGGCGAGTACGTCTTCGTTAGGGAAGTCGCGTAAGGTTTGGGCAAGATCGGCACGCGGGCCGTTGAAGGGATCATCAAGGTCCTGCTTCGGCGGATTAATGTATTGCGCACCGGGAAGCAGCAGCCGGTAACGGTTCTGATCGGACCCGACGTGTTTAATGGCATCCAAGATTTTATCGGTAGCGCTGTCGACGAGGATCACGTTACTGTGTCGGGCCATGATTTCGATGATCAGGAGTAATTCTTGCTGGTCACCCAGTTCGTTGCGGGAAGTAAAGTGTAAGTGGACGACCCGGTCATTAGCGGCCTGGGTGATTCCTTTGACAATGGCTCCCTGCAAATATTTCCGGAGAATCATGGTGAAATTCGTGGGAACGGGTGGGTTGACGTAAGGAATCTGCGTCACTTGGATCCGCGCGTAGGTTGGGTTAGCCGAGAGAAGAATCGGATAATTATGGCCGTTGGTGCGAATCGTCAAGACGACTTCGTTATCGTAAGGTTGGTTAATCTTACTAACACGGCCGGTCGTCAGGTTTTGGCTGAGTTCCTGAACCATTGCGTGGGTAAAGGATCCGTCAAATGACATGGAAACAACACCTTTCTAATGAAAAAATTATTTTTTAAAGAGATTTAAGGTAGTGATAAAGCTGCCTGTGTAGGAGCTCACGGGTGAATGAGGGCAAAACAAGCAGGGCGATAAATTAGCCGTGAGTTGTGCCGAAAGTAACTGGCGTTCAGACACAGACTAGTTCCTAAAATTGACACAACTTTAAGTATAACTGGCCGGTGGGTTAAGTGCAAAGAAGATCCCTTATAATCCAGACAATTTTAAGATAAAATTGTCATCAAATTGACTTGTGGTTAGCAAGCAAATCGTTGTACAATACAAGCAAAGGAGTGAGGGCAAAATGAAATCCAGTCTAGGCGCGTTAATGGCCATCAACAAAGTGCAACAAACCTTGTTGCAACGGATGACCAAGCAGCATCACCTGACCGTTTCCGAGTGGCAGTTACTCGACCACATCGGTGGCGGTGAAAATACCCAAGAAATTCTTGCCCAACAAACCAAGTTGGATACCTCAACTTTGAGTCGTCAACTGAAGGGCTTGGTTGCCAAAGACATGGTCACCAAAAAGGCCATTGGGCGAGACAAACGACAGTTGGTATATACAATAACAGATAACGGTACGGAAACGGCCGCGACAATCAATACGGCATTTGAGACCTTATCCGATGACGTTTTTGAACATTGGTCCACCGATGAACGCAATTTATTACAAATATTATTGAACCGGCTCGATAAAAGTATGGACCGGCAACGCACCGTTAAGGAACCTTGAGGCGCTTAAGCATAGGAGTGAGTGATTATTCAGCAAAAATTAGTTGTAATTTCTTTAGATGCCATGGGGAGCCGGGACTTGGACGAACACTTAGAGGAGTTGCCCAATTTGCGGCGCCTGGTCGTCACGGGAACCCGGGTCAGAAAGGTGCGGGGAATTTATCCCACCTTGACCTATCCCTCACATACCACGATCATTACCGGACAGTATCCGGCGGTTCACGGGATCGTGAACAATACGAAGATGCAGCCGCAGCGTCAGTCACCGGATTGGTACTGGTATCAGCGTGACGTGAAGGTGCCGACACTGTATGATCTCGTGCGGCAGAAGCATGAGAAGACGGCGGCCTTTCTGTGGCCAGTTACGGCGGGCAGCAAAATTACTTATAACCTCGCGGAGATTTTCCCCAATCGGATCTGGACGAATCAAGTCCTGGTTTCATTAAAAGCCAGCAGTCCGGCCTTTCTATTGCGGATGAATCAACGCTATGGCCATTTGCGACGGGGCATTCAACAACCTGAGCTGGATGACTTTATCACGGCCTGCGCGGTTGACACACTGACGCACAAGAAGCCCACACTGACACTGATTCATTTAGTCGATATGGATAGCATGCGTCACCGCTATGGCGTGCGGTCGGTTGAAGCCATGGCTGCTCTGAAACGGCTGGATGCGCGGGTCGGCAAGTTGATTGACGCAACGATTGCGGCCGGAACTTTTGCGGCCACGAACTTTGCTATTCTGGGTGACCACTACCAGATCAACGTGGACCACATGATTCACCTGAATCAAGTCTTTGCTAAACGTGGTTGGTTAACGCCCACGGCAAACGGGACGGTCAAGAATGACTGGCACGTGTGGGCGAAGTCCTGTGATGGGAGTACTTATGTGTATACGCGAAATTTTGCGGACAGTAAGCACCTACAGCAGTTGCTCGAGGAGACGCCGGGTGTCGCCAAGGTCATCGACGGTCAAGCGGCCGCCGTACGCGGAGCGGATCCACGATGTCGGTTTATGGTAGAGGCGGAAGCTGGGTATTACTTTACGGACGAGACGGATCGTCCCGCTGCGGTGGAAGCCGTTGATCCAGAGAGCCTTGGACAACCGGACCGCTATCACGGGGTCCACGGTTACGATCCAGATAAGCCGGATTACTTTACCACGTTGGTTCTGAACGGGCCGGCGATTAAGCCAAATCAAATCATCGACGAGGCCCGGTTGATTGATGAGGCACCAACCTTTGCTAAACTCCTGAACGTGCAGTTCCCCGAAAAATTGCCGGGTCAAGCTTTGAACGCGGCATTTAAGGAGGGGCATGATGAAGTTCACTAAAGAGCAGTGGAGCTGGGTCTTCTACGACTGGGCCAACTCCGGCTACGGTATCATTGTGACCACGGCGGTTCTCCCGATTTATTTCAAAGGGGTTGCCGAAAGCAGTGGGGTCGCGGCGGCAAATGCCACGGCCTACTGGGGTTATGCCAACAGTTTTGGCACATTACTCGTGGCTATCTTGGCGCCCTTCCTGGGAGCGTTAGCCGATTATCGAGGGTTCAAGAAACGCCTGATGACGGGGTTCGCTAGTTTGGGAATGGTGATGACACTGGGATTAGCCTTACTGCCATCTTCACAGTGGCAATGGTTGCTGTTTATCTATATTCTGTCAATCTTGGGCTATTCGGGAGGGAATCTCTTCTACGATAGTTTTCTGACCGATGTCAGTGATGATCGGCAGATGGATCGGTTGTCTAGTGTAGGCTATGGCTTTGGCTATCTGGGGGGCGTGATTGCCTTTCTAATGTTTATGGTCCTCGAGTTTACCAATGGCTTTGGCCATTTGTCGAGTCTGGCCGTCGCACGCTGGGGTTTTGCCTTAGCGGCCGTGTGGTGGATTGCCTTCTTCATCCCGTTCCAGCGTAACGTGCACCAGCGCCATGCGTTAAACGTCACGTCAGCGCCGTTGAAGCAGAGTTGGCACCGCGTCTGGCAGACGATCCTTCATTTGCAGCAACACAAATACTTAGCTTGGTTCCTGATTGCCTACTTCTGCTATATTGATGGGGTCGATACCATCTTTACCATGGCGACCTCTATCGGCCTGGATATTGGCATCAACAGTACGACACTGATTATGGTGCTCCTAGTCGTCCAGCTAGTTGCGTTCCCGTTTTCTATCTTTTATGGGTGGTTAGCCGGTAAGACCAGCACCCGGACAGGCATCTTAATTGCCATTATTGTCTATTTAGTGATCTGTGTGGATGCGCTGAATCTGAAATCGACCTTGGATTTCTGGATTTTGGCTGTGTTGGTCGGGACGAGCCAGGGCGGGATTCAGGCGCTGTCACGTTCCTATTTCGGTCGGTTAGTTCCTAAGGATCGGTCAAGCGAATTCTTTGGCTTCTATAATATTTTAGGGAAATTTTCAGCAGTGTTGGGGCCTATTTTGGTCGGGGTCGTTACTCAGATAACGGGGCAATCCCGCATTGGGGCGGCATCGCTGTCAATCTTGTTTGTCATCGGGCTGATTATTTTCCTCACAATTCCACGGACGGCGACGGGTAAATCCTAGTCGTCTCGTCGAAATTATGGTATTCTAGTTTTTGAAACTTAATTTTGACCCCAGTGGTAATATAATTTTTTTGATATTCCACTGGCCGTACCGGTTGATTCTGCTCACTGAGTAGTGATTAACGGTGCGGCTTAATTGTGGGGTAAATGAGTCCTAAACGAAAGATAAAGTAGGTGTACAAACATGAAGGTTGCTGTGGTCACCGATAGTACCAGCTATTTGTCCGCAGAAGAGGTCGAGCGGTATCACATTCACGTCGTCCCTATTCCGGTGATCATTGATGGTCGCTCCTATGATGAAGATGTTGATATTACCACGAGCGAATTTTACGAGCGATTACGAAATTCCAAGTCGTTTCCCAGTACGTCCCAACCGCCATTGGGCGAAATGATCAACTTATATGATCAGTTGGCCGACGAGGGTTACGATGCGGTTATTAGCATTCACCTGGCCAGCACGATTTCTGGGTTCGTTAACCAGTTAAAGGCGTTGGCACCAACGATTGAAAACATCAAGGTCATTCCATACGATTCACAAATTACTGTTAAATTAATGGGTTACTTAGCAATTGAAGCCTCACGGATGGCCGCAAAGGGTGCCGAACCGGATGAGATTATTGCCCGGCTCGATGACTTGCGGTCAACGATCGGCGAATACTTCGTGGTTGATGATCTGCAAAACCTGGTGCGTGGTGGGCGGTTGTCCAACGCGTCTGGGTTCATCGGGAGCGTCCTACGTATCAAGCCACTATTGACGTTTGACGATGAGACACACGAGATTGTGGCCTTTGAAAAGGTCCGGTCACGCAAGAAGGCGTTGGCTCGCGTGGAAAGTCTGTTTGTTGAGGCGCAGTCCAAGGTCGATTATCCGTTACGCGCGTTAGTCTTAGATGCTAACGATCCCGAGGGCGGCCAAGCCTGGGCCAATAAGATTGCCACGCAGTATCCAGAGATTCCAGTGGAGCGCTCCTATTTTGGACCGGTCATTGGGACCCATCTGGGTGAAAAGGCGTTGGCCTTGGCTTGGCTAAAAGATTTCGATCGCGCTTAAAGCGTGCATCTTCTAGGTGGTTATGGTAAGCTAGTCGCTGTAATTAAATTTACGGAGTAGGAAATAAAGCGTCAAGTGCTGGTGGAACGCAATGTGAACACCGGACGAAGGGCAATTGGCCCGCGATTTTATTTCCGCATTGGCCGCAGCGATGTGGCAACTCCCTTAGGAGATGTCTGAATTGAAGATGACTGTAGAGACTCGGCTACCCAAGCTGAGCACGTTGAGTTTGGTCACAATGGGCCTATTGATGGCGTTGCAATTGGTGATCAAGAGTTTTTCGGTGGGACCAGCATTCTTGAAGTTTAGCTTCACGTTCCTGATCGCAGCCCTGGTTGCCTGGTTGTTTGGCCCCTGGTGGGGGATGATGACGGCAGCTGTGGTCGATGTGATCGGCACGTTAATGTCGGGTGGCCCGTTCTTCATCGGGTTTACGATTTCGGCGGTGTTGGGCTCGTTGATCTATGCGCTGTTTCTGTATGGTAAGCCAGTTAGCTGGCCGCGGTTGATCATCGCTCAGGTGATTATCTCAGTGGTGGTTAACGCACTGCTGAACACGTTGTGGGTGGCTATCATGTATAAGACGCCATTCTGGGGACTATTCCCGGTACGACTCTTAAAACAGGTGATTATGACGCCGATTCAAGTCGTGTTGCTGTACGCGCTATTCAAGAGCCATATGGTTAACCTCATTCAAAAACGCTTAAACCTTTAAATTAAATGCGCACCATTTCGGTTGAGAGACTGAGGTGGTGTTTTTAATTGGTTTCGGCCGAGCAAGCAAGATTAAATAAATTACTTTAACTTAACTCCATCTACAAAACACCCCAAACAACTCTACTTGCTAAACCCATGCTATAGCCTAACTAGTCCCTAGAGAATGTATGGTCAGTGCGTGAACTTTTAACTTTTTCTATTGAATCGAGGATTTGCCTTGTGTCCCATAACCTTTTCAGTTATAACAGGGGTTAATGAGACGCCATTTCGGGGAGGATATTTATGAAGCAACTACTACAGCTCTATGACAAGTATAAGAGTGTCATTGCGTACCTCTTTTTTGGGGGACTAACCACCGTAGTTAATCTGGTCGTCTTCTTCGTGACCGCAACACTATGGGGCTGGAACTATCAGATTGCCACGGCGATGGCCTGGCTAATTTCCGTACTGTTTGCGTACGTGACGAACCGGGTGTGGGTCTTCCATTCCCACTTCACCACATTTGGCGCGCTATGGCGAGAAATTTTTACCTTCTTCTCCGTTAGAGCAGTAACCCTAATTATGGATGAAGGCATCATGTGGATCGGGGTATCCTTATTGTCGCAAAATGAAATGTTGACCAAGCTAGTTGATCAAGTCATTGTTGTCTTGGCAAACTACTTTTTCAGCAAATGGTTCGTCTTTCGCAAGACCAAGGCGACTTCGTCATCAATGAATGACTAAATGAAAAAATCACGCTGGCTAAGTGGCTGGCGTGATTTTTTAGAAGTCGACTGTTTACTGAAGGTTGAAAGCCAAAAATGATTGCCTTACTCTTGCGACACTAGGAATTAGCACGGCTAAATTAGCGAAAACAGCCGCACTCCGGCAGCCAGGGATTCCACTTGCTGTGGGGAACGCCTCCAGCCAAAGGACGGGCTTCCAGCTCGCCTGAAAGCCGCCAAGTACAGGCGTCTCTCAGGTCGTCCTACGATGTAAGGCCGGGAAAATCACCGACCAACATCGTCGACACGGCTAGCTCCATCCCTGGCCGCCTCCGGCTCTGATTGTGCACGTCAATTTCAAGTACTGAATCCCAGACGGTTGTTAGGATTTAAGCATAAAACAATAATGTTTCTTTAAGCATAATCCGTGTTTCCTCAGGCCAACTACGTCAGCCGAGAGGTCGGCAGATATGGGCTCAGGCGCGTCGTTCTACTTAGTCAGGGGGCGATTTCCCACCTGGCTTAGTAGAAAACCAAGCTTGGAGACTCGGTACTTTCGAGGCTTCAAGTTGTGTTCGCACCGATCCAGCCCATATCTGCCGGCCGGTAAGGCGATGTTGGGACAACGTTGCCTAATTTTAGGTCCAGTATCGTTGTCCCAACAGGCATAATGAGTATTTTGGAACTGTATGGATTGTCACCGCAAAACGATTTTTCCAATTCCCTTCAAAATAATGAGACTGATTCCCTGAAAATTACATTAGTAATAAGTAGGGGCCTCATTTGCCAAGAAAAAAGCCAGGCCCTGATTCGGCACTAACCGGATCGAACTTGGCTTTAAGTTTAGCTTTAAGCAACCGCGCGCTGCTGGCGTTGCCGGTTGCGATGGCCGACGCGGACACGGTAGTAGATGGCGACTAGAATGCCACCAATCATGATACCTATGGCGTTGGCCAGCACATCGTTAATGTCACTGCTCCGGTTGATTAGCCAGTGTTGTGAGAGGATATACTGAATCGTTTCGATACTGCTACCGGTGAAGAGGCCGAACGCTCCGACACCCCAGATGGAAATCTTTGGGACGAGCCACTTCACTAAGAGACCAAGCGGCAAGGTCAGGATAATATTTTCCGCAAAACCAAGGTTAAAGACGTCGAGTTGGGTTAAGTTCACACGACCAAAGCCGACGGGCATAATGTAGATGCCAGTGCCAGAGAAAGAAATCGGGGTAAATAGGATCCCTGCTAAGCCGGTTAAGTAGGCTAATGTCAGTAGGGCAAACCACCGGTGCTTGTGCATGGTCGTGACGATGAGTAGACCGCTCAAGCAAGACATGAGTAAAATAATTAATAAGGGTTCCCAGCGCATCGAATCACCTCCGAAAGATGCTAACCAATTTAAACGTGTCATTCAACATGCTTCTAGACTACCGCAGAATAACGCGGCTGTGGGAAAACCGACGGGGGTTTTAAGGTTTCTTTGGTCCTTTAGTAAATTCATAAGTTCTTAGGCAAAGAAACATCACATTCTTTCGCGGTCTTGGTGTGACCCATGGTTCAAATTGATTGCGTATGTAAAAACAGGTGTCACCACCTGCTTATTGGCGTGGTATGATAACAATTATATTAAGTTAGGAGGCTGACAAGTATGGGGCATTCAGATCATCAAAATGAGTTACAAGATAATCAAGCCAACTGGAACGACCGCGCTAAGGTGCACATGGCCTCGGACTTTTACGACGTTGATCACTTGGTGGCAACACCAAATGGAATATCGGTGACCGTTCAGCACGACTATGCCGTGCTGCGTCCGTGGCTGTCTGAGCACACGATAAAGGGCTGTGACTTGCTACACCTGCAGTGCCACATCGGAACGGACACGTTGTCCTGGCAACGCCTAGGCGCCACGCACGTTACGGGTTTGGACTTTTCACCACAGTCGCTGACGTATGCCAGGGAGATTGCCCATCGCGCGCAGGCCGAAATTACATATGTGCAGGGCGATGCACGCTTTGCCAGTCAGCAGATTCATTCACATTTCGATGTTGTGGTCACCAGCATGGGGACAATTACCTGGTTGCCGAATCTGATGGATTGGGCACACTCAATTGCAGCATTACTGAAAGATGGCGGTACGTTCATGATTCGCGATGATCACCCCTTCCTGAATGCCCTAGATTTTGAGTCAATGGTGGTTCACGCTGATTACTTCAATGACGGCACCCTGACCTATGAACAGGATGGGTCGTATACCGATCATTCGGCGCATCGCGTGCAGCACACGACGAATCACAATTGGAATCATGACTTTCAAGAAATCACCACGGCGCTTCTGGCAGCCGGATTAACCATCGAATTTCTGGGTGAATATCCACGAACGGAGTGGCCAGCGCTGCCGAATCTAGTGCAGCGCGATGGCTGGTTTGAGTTGCCGGTTGATGCACCGAAGATCCCACTGACGTTTGCGTTGGTGGCGAAGAAGGCAACTTCGCGGGTGAATTAGTGAAAACAGCCGCACTCCGGCTGCCAGGGATTCCGTTTAGATAAAAAACGCAAAAAGAGGTAGACAATTTGACAATTAATGATCATCAACAGTGGCTCACCGATTTCTACAAGCATCGACATTGGTATCAGTACTCACCCTTTGTTCACGTGGCGATTCTCACGGAAGAAGTGGGTGAGGTCTCACGAGCAGTTCGCGCCACCGAAATTGGCCGCGATCATCCTGGTGAAAAAGCCGCGACAACTGCTGAGAAGCGGGCGAATTTGAAGGAGGAATTGGCTGATACGATGGACTTGGTTTTAGTGCTCAGCAGTCTTTACGATATTGATGCACAGGACCTGCTTGAAGCGAGTGAGAAGAAGCTCACGGCCCGATTTAAGGGTGGAAAATAGGTCATTTTTCTCTGAATTGCTTATATGTTTTGATGGAGAATAGAGGTAAAACAATTGCCTTGTTGTACGCTATACTGTACGGTGAACTTGTTGAAGTCAAATGTACAGAATCAAGTACAGGAGGAAAGTGAGATTATGGAAGCAACAACTTACAGTGATTTTCGTAAAGATCTGAAGAGCTACATGGATAAGGCTACCGGAGATTTTGAGCCTATTACGATTACTCGTAAGAATCGAAAAAATGCGGTTTTGATTTCAGAGGATGAATACAATAATATGCTTGAAAATCGGTATGTCTTAGAAAATCCTACAAATCGTGAGTGGCTATAAGAATCTCTGAATCAAGCACAACGAAATCAAACAGTTCAACATGACCTGATGCAATTAGATGAGGACACAGATGGCTAAGAAATTTACAGAGAATGCTTGGCAAGATTATCTGTGGTTATTGAAAAATAATAAGTGAGCGGTTAAACGCGTTAATTTACTACTAACGGATGTGTCACGGACGCCCTTCGAAGGCATTGGTAAACCAGAGCCATTGCATGGGAATTTCACGGGATATTGGTCACGGCGAGTTAACGAAAAAGATCGCTTGATCTATACAGTTGCTGATGAAATTGTGACGATTTTGGCGTGCAGAACGCACTATAGTGAAAAATAGGACTAGCAACAGCAAAGGAGCCATGACGTCTGTCACAGCTCCTTTGTTTTAGAAAATTGATTTTATTTATTGCGGCGGGCCCGCCGACGTTCGTGACGATCGTGATGATTTTCGGCCTGTAAAGCCGCATTGGCCCGCATTTCAGCCGGATACTGGCGTCGTGCCAGCACCCACACACAACCACGTTGGACCAATAGCGTGACCCCTAAGTAGAGGAGCAATGTCACTGAGCTTCCCGTCCATAGGCGGTCAACGCCCAGGTGACCAGCGATACCGATCACCCACAGGGCCAGTGTCAGCCAGTTTCCTTGCCGCATGACAAGGCCATCATCGTTCACCCAGAAACGATAGGACCAAGCACGCAGCGCGGCAAAGATAACGGCGCTGGCGAGGCTAAGACTACCAAAGATAAGGGCTTGCTGTAGGGTGATCTGTAAATGTTGTTTCTGAAAGGCATCACCGATCGACGCCATTCCCAGTAAAATAACTAGAATAAAAAATTCTAGCTTGAACCGAATGATCTTAGGGGCGAGTTGTCGCTTGATGACGACAAACATGAGCCAAGCCCCCAGCACAAGGTTGGTTAAATCCAGGTTTTGCATGATAAACTCCTTCAGACTGAGCTGGTTGATTTTTGACAATTTTTGATTATACACCTTGATTGTGGAAAATAGGCCAAAAAATGCGTAAATATGATATTCATGGAAAGTTTTTTAGCGTTTGGCATTGCTCACGAAAGACCAGCCACAAAATGCAACCAAATTAATTTATATCCGTGCGCTTTGCGGTACTATGAAAGAGAGAAAGAACACACAGATAACGCTAGGGGGATATTTATGTTAAAAGATGAGCAGATTGTCTGGGCCATTCATCAGATGGAGGCGGACATTGGACCGGTGGGACGATCACTAGACGCACGGACGCCCTTCCAATTTTTAATTTCTGTTATTTTGAGTGCACAGGCGACGGATGTCTCGGTCAATAAGGTAACGCCGATCTTATTCGCTAAGTATCCAGATCCTGCGGCATTGATGGCGGCAGAGGTGGTTGATGTTGAAATGATCATCAAAAGCGTGGGTCTCTTTCACAATAAGGCTAAGAACATCGTTAAGACTGCGCGGATCGTTCACGAGGACTTAAACGATGTGGTGCCGACTGATCGTAAGGGTATCATGGCGTTGCCTGGTGCCGGTCGGAAAACAGCTAACGTTGTTTTGAGTGACATATTTGGGCAGGAAACGTTTGCCGTTGATACCCACGTCTCAGCCATCTCTAAGCGGCTTCATTTTGTGGACCAATCGGCGTCACCTTTACAGGTGGAAAATAAGATTGTCGGTGTTCTGGAGCCGGCAGAATTACATCAGGCACATCATACCATGATTGAATATGGACGAAAGTATTCGATGAAGTTGCCGCCAGATAGGGAAGTCTGTCAATTGATTATGGACTGTGATAAATTGAATGAAGAAAATGAAGCAGTAATCTAGACGGTGATCAGACACTGTCTTGGCGTCTCCTGTTTGAAGAGCAAGGTCTGGTGACGGTTCGTCACGGGCCTTACTCTTTTAACAGCCCGTTCATTCCATGAAAGATAGGTTGCCTTATTTAAGTCAACCTGTTATAGTAATCAATGTAGTTAGCCGGCTAACTAGAAATGGAGTGAGACTGTGACAACCAATTATGATTTCAATGACCGACCTGATGCTGCTAGAATTGGATTAGTTGCCAGTTCGCCAGCCGAGGCAGAGATTTCTGTTCTCTTTTTGAATTTTCAATGGGCTTACCGGGAAATGCAGCGCCAATATGACCGGGTACTTGCGAACGCGGATCTGTCCGAATCAAAATTCATTATTTTAATGTTTCTCAGGCAAGCACCAGCACAACGCCTGTTACCATCAGAAATTGCGGATAAATTAGGGGCCACCAGGGCGACTGTCAGCAAGTTGCTTAAAGGTATGGTTGCCAAGCGTTGGGTCCAGCGGGTAGCCTCACCAACCGATAAACGCTCAACGCTTATCCAGCTAACGGCCAGCGGGCAACAAACGGTGACGGCCTTCATTCCGCAAAACTTTGCGGCGGTTCAACGCATCATGGCACCGCTATCACCAGCTGAAGTTACACAACTCAATGGGCTTCTCAAAAAAATTAATCAGGGCACCAAGGCCCTACAATCAGAATTGGAGCGATAAATGATGCAAACTAACAAAATTGATTTCTTGAAAACTTATCTTAGCTTATACATTGACCACACGACGGTCCTGGCTGGTATGCAGGAACCAGATTCGGCATATGTCATCCTAGATGTCCGGAACGCACCGGCTGCGATCAAAAAGGATCAGATCAAGGGAGCCATTGCGATACCGGCCAAAGATCTTAGCCAACATCTGTCAGCACTAGATCAGTCCAAGACGTACGTTGTTTACGATTGGACTGCTGGAACGACGCTGGGAAAAGTGGCATTGTTAACGTTACTGTCTGCTGGATTTAACGCGTTCGAATTATCCTGTGCACTTGAAGGCTGGAAGGGTATGCACCTGCCAATCGAAACGCTATAGTGATGCAATTCAGCAGCTAAATGTTGAAAGTTCAAAAGAACCTAAAATGGCCCAGCTAACAGGGATTCAATCCACAAAATCAGTCGAAAATTACCACCTGCGGCTGCCAGAGATTCCGGCGTCTGTGGGGACCGCCTGCGGCCTGAGAAGCGGTCCTCCTCCGGTTATGACTGTTCTTCAACAGGACATTGAGGTGATCATCACTGGACTGGCAACGTTTGTCTACCGCAATTGGCACAATATATGTAGGCGTGAGTGAGCCCAATTTAGGCTCAGCCGTGGGATTTTCCAAGTGTTCTGCTTGGAAAATGGCGACTTTGAAACGCGGTTCGGGCGGTTCAAAGTGAGCTGGCAGACCGCTTCTTAGGCTGCCGGCGTCCTACCCACAGCGTTCCAGCCTAAATTTGGCGAACGGTAAGCCGGCAGTTTTAGACTGTGTTGCCAATATCAAGCGTTATCTCCTCACTATGTATCAGGTTACGCCGACAATTTAACTTTCAACAGTCACTTTATAAGCCACGAATGGCCTGAAGTCTTCCATCGAAGATCCTTCAGGCCATTTTTAATGGGCAGTTAGTGTAGAATCTGTCGGAAGCCTGTATTACCGCGGTTGCTCAAAGGCTTGGCGTGTGGTACGGTTAATCTCAGTAATAAAGACGAGGAGTGACGTTAATGAGTGTGCGAAATTGCCGTGAAGTGTCCGGCACGAATCCGTGCAAGTCATAGTAAATAGCAGGACCGACAAGTTAACAATTGAAGGTCTCTCCATGCTATTTGCTGCAAGGAGAGTAAATGAATTTAAAAGAAATCACCCAATTAGACCAAATCTTAACAACGGTAGCCACGTACACGCACAGTGATCGGGCAGCCAAAGCCTTACAGGAGACGGCCAATCAAACCGAGTTGGCCGCCGTTCATGAACAATTAACGTTAACGGCGGAGGCCCACCGGTTACTGGCTAACAATGTGACGTTCACCTATTTTGACTTGGATCAATTAGCTGCGTTACAAGCGAAACTCGATCAAGGCCTGATGTTGAACGCCCAGCAGCTGGACCAGATCAATCACTTCTTGATTAATCTGCGGCGGTTGAAGGCTATTTTACACACGCATCAGCAGCTGGCACCACACCTGGCCGCGTTTATGCAATCCACGGCGCAATTGGGTGGACTCCAGCAGGAATTGGAACACATGATCATCTACGGCCAGATTGCCGACAACGCCACGCCGGAGCTAGCCGAGATTCGCGGAAAAGTTGTGAAGCAGCGACAACAGGTTCAAACAGCATTGACGCAATTCGTTCAGAAACATGCCCGTTCCGTACAAAGTAACCGGCTGATCACTCGAAATGAGCGGGTGTGCGTACAACTCAAGGCTGGCGAAAAGAATCGGTTCAAGGGGCAGGTCATCGATCAGTCGGCGACCGGTTCAACCATCTTCTTTGAACCAGCAACGGCAGCCAAAAAGGGGGCTGTCCTCGCAGAACTCATTGCCGATGAAAGTGCTGAGGTCTACCAATTACTGGTGACCTTGACGGGAGACGTTCTGGATAACTGGGACGCTCTGACTAAGAATCAAGAACTGTTGAGCCAATTCGATCAAATCATGGCGCGCGGCCAGTACGGATTGGAAACGGCTAGTCGTTTGCCAGAATTGAACACGGATCAGCATATTAAAATCGTTGCGGGACGGCACCCGTTGCTCAAGGATGCCGTGCCACTCAACATTGAGTTGGCACCGCAACAGGGCTTGATGATCACTGGGGCTAACTCGGGCGGGAAGACAGTTGTCTTAAAGACGATTGCGCTATTCGCCCTGATGATTCAGGTGGGCCTCGAATTACCAACTGCGGCCGGGACACAGATGGCAGTCTTTAGCCAATTCTGGGTCGACATTGGTGATAATCAAAGTATTACGGCGCAACTGAGTACGTTTGCTGCTGAGATGACGACGCTGGTTGATATGACGGCTAACATTAAGGAGAACGCGCTGGTCTTGCTGGATGAAATTGGGAGCGGGACTGATCCAGAGGAAGGGTCTGCGCTGAGTATTTCAATTATTGAGTATTTACGGCAGAAGAAGGCAACGATCATTGCCACGACTCACTTTAGTGCGATCAAGGAATATGCCGTTGACTGCTCGACGTTTATGACAGCCACGATGGCTTTTGACCCGCAGACATTGGAGCCAACGTATCGCTTATTGCTGAATCAGGTTGGTGCAAGTGAAGCAATTTGGTTGGCGGAGCGTTTGGGACTGGCTCAGCCAATCTTGGATGCAGCGCGGCAACGACTTACCACAAAGTAAACGATATTCAAAAAAGAGGGAACCGGTTGGGTTGCCTCTTTTTGACGACAATTAGAATTTTTCTGGAACCTGTTCATGGAATAGATCCGATAAGAATTGCTGTTTTTGACGTGCTTCGGCAGCCTCGTTCTCACGGCCAGCACGATTGGCAATTTCTGCCAGGAGTCGGTAACTGTTGGCTAACATGTAGTGGGAGTTGTGGGTGGTCATGTAGGTAATTCCTGTCAGGAGCCGCTGAGTGGCTACCGTAGAATCTTGTAAAAAGTACGCAGTTAAGGCGGCGAGATAGAAAATAATATTGCTATTTTCTTCGTAGGGAATCTCCGCAATAGCGGTAATTGCCTGGTCAGTCAACTGTGTGGCACTGTGACGATGACCTAGTTTAGCCTGAACAGTGGCGAGTGACGCCGTGGCCAAACAGGTCAGTATGGTAGGTGACCGTGTCTCGGTCATCGTCATCGCAAATCTCAGGTTCTGCTTGGCAGCGGTCAGATTTGATGCAATGTGAAGTTGGGCCACCCCGAGATAATAGTAATAGGCCTGTGTCTGTTGGGCTGTGACTACAGCGGCTACCGTTCGCGGTGCGGTTAGGAAATTCTGAAGTTCCTGATAGCGGTGTTGATTGCAAAGTACCTGCATTTGGGTATTTAGGTCGTCATTCCCACTGATGGCGAAGTCAGAGGCCAAGCTAATCTCATCGAGTGAGACGGACAGTCGCTGGCATAATCTCACCAGCAATTTTGCATTGGGTGTATACCGATCATTTTCAATTGCTGATAGCATGGATTGCGCACAGATGCCGTCCGCCACGTCCTTCTGTGAACGACCTTGCTGCTTGCGAACGTGTTTCAACGTAGCCCCTAGTGACATCGTGAATCCTCCCTTTGAACGTCTGTTAGTTTCACTTTACCTGGTTTAGTTGGTGAAAGCGAGCGAAATGTTCTGGGAACAAGATGGGGCCTGCGAAGTGTTTCGTACAAGTACTTGCTAGGGTTTGATCATTATGCAGATAAGTAACGCTACTCTAGTGTAATCGCTCTAAATTTTTTTCAGGCAAGGTTACTGTAAAGAGCGTGTTACGAAGGTTGAAAGTCCAAATACACCTAGAAAGGTCCGGCTAATAGAGATTTAATCTACAAAATTAGGTATAAATTACCACCTGCGGCTGCCAGAAATTCCGGCGTCTGTGGGGACCGCCTGCGGCCTGAGAAGCGGTCCTCCAGCTCGGTTTGAAGCCTGCCAAAAATCGTCAGTCTCCAAACGCGTCCCACGCTGTAAGCTGTTGCTCAGCTAACACCGTCGACACAGCTACCTGTATCTCTGGCAACGTTAGTCCACGATAGTTGGTCACTGTCTACGTAGGTGTGAGTGATCCAAATTTAGGCTCAGCCGTGGGATTTTCCAAGTGAGTTAGCTTGGAAAATAGCGACTTTGAAACGCGGGTTGGGCGGTTCAAAGCGAGCCGACAGACCGCTTCTCAGGCTGGCGGCGTCCTACCCACAGCGTTCCAGCCTAAATTTGGTGAACGGCAAGCCGGCTGACTTAGACGACGCTGCCTAATTTTAGTCTCAGTATCGTTGGTGAAAAAGTCACAATAGGTATTTTAGATCTTTCAATTTTCAACTTGAAAACTAAGGGGTGAAAGTTCACGCTGTCCGGTAGGTGAGTAAGTAGTTGCTCCCCTAAAAGGTCATCCCCTTTAGAACATCTTAATATATTACAAGAGAAATGCCATTGACACATTTTTGTCATATGCCTATAATAATTGTAATCTTTGGAAGAGGGAGTGGGATTATATGAAAAAATCTTTAGTATTGATGACTGTTTTGGGGTTAATTGCACCAATGGCATTGGCCGTACCGGCTTCTGCCAAGAGTACCACGGCAACCGTAACAGCGGCTAAGCAGAGCCATACTTACACCATCGTTTCATCTAGCTTTTACAAGAAGGCGAAGACGGTGCACACCAAGGATGCCAAGCCAGTCGTCTACAAAGCCAGCATCGCTGCTGATCGGCCAACTATGACGCTGACAGCTAAGGGGAAGCTAAAGGCTGGCACCACCTACAAAGTGACTAAGCAGGCGAAGTTAAAGTTAAATGCCAAGACGACCCAGAAGTACAGCTACGTTAAGGGTCAAGGCTGGGTTGTTGCCAGCAAGTTAACGGCCGGGAAATTTAAGGCCGCCGATGGTGTGAAAGTAAAATCAGTAAAATACACCATCGTTTCATCTAGCTTTTACAAGAAGGCCAAAACGGTGCACACCAAGGATGCTAAGCCAGTGGTTTACAAGGCCAGCATCGCTGCTGATCAACCAAATGCAACGCTGACGGCTAAGGGAAAGCTGAAGGCTGGTACCACCTACAAAGTAACCAAGCAATTGAAACTTAAGAATTCAGCTAAGAAGACGAAAACGTTTAGCTACGTGAAGGGTCAAGGTTGGGTTCTGAAGAGCGCCTTAACTAGTGGTCAATTCAAAAACGCTGACTAATTGGGGAATTGGTCTTTATCTGAATGGTCACTGAAGTAAGGGAAACTAAAGCATCGGTCATCCGAGAGGTGACGGTGCTTTTATTTTGGGCTATTTTAAAAACCACGAATTTTGAAATAGACTTGCCTTTGAGCCCACACGAAGGTCTATACTGGGACCATCAAGTTAAGCGTTATATGAATGTCATCATAAAAAACGGGGAGAATCATGATATGAAAAAAAGAATACTTATGTTTTTGGGGCTCGGACTTCTTCTGGCAGGACTGTCTGCTTGTGGTACAAGTCGTCAGCGAACCACTTCGTCTGCGTTACCCGATTCTAGTAAGTACGAGCCGACATTGTTCTTTCATGGCTGGGGGAGTAGCTACCATGCGGAAGAACAGATGGCACATTCACTAGTGAACGCCGGCCTGACGAAAACAATCATTCGGGCAACAGTCTCAAAACAGGGAAAAGTCTCCCTGTCCGGTCAGTTTCGTCAGGGAGATTACCATCCCATCGTGGAAGTGGGCTTTCAGGACAACCGAAATTCTAACCCGCATCAGTGGGGGCGTTGGGCTGAAGCTACCGTGATTAAGTTGCAACAGACGTATCATACAAAGACGTTCAATGTGGTTGGTCATTCAATGGGAAATATGGCAATCATGTATTATCTATTAGACAATTCGCGCAAGTTACCTAAGCTCCAGAAACAAGTCGACATTGCAGGGCACTTCAACGGAATCTTGGGCATGGGGGACGAGCCTAACCAAATGAAGCTTAAGCGGAATGGCAAACCTGATAAAATGGAAGCCGGCTATAAAGCATTGTTACCGCTACGCCAGACTTACCCGAAACATCAGATTGCGGTGCTGAATATTTATGGGGATAAGAACGATGGGTCTCACTCAGATGGCTCCGTCAGCAATGCTTCCTCAAAGTCGTTACGGTATCTAGTCGCTGGGCGGGCCAAATCCTATCAGGAACGTAAGATTGTTGGACCGAATGCCCAGCATAGTAAGCTCCATGACAATCCCCAGGTTGATAAACTGTTAATTAATTTTCTTCGCAATTAAGCACTGAAATTCCGGCGTTGTCGGACGGAGCTTGCACTAAACGGAAGTGGGCCAAAAGGCGGTTAGCTGGCGAGCATTAAGGCTGATAGCCGGATAATCCTGGGTTTGGATTGTTCGGCTATCAGTTTTAAGCGGAGTCAGCTGCTTTTTGGCCCACGTTTCAGCAATTTAGCTTAGGAGAGCAAAAAACGAGTCTGGGGTTTTGCCTCAGGCTCGTTTAGAAGATCACAGAACGATTTTGATGATTTGCCTGTCTACTTGTCCGCAACCGATGTTTTGGGTTTTAGTTTAAGAGATAGATAAAAGCCGAGAAGCGCCATCAAAAAGGCAATTAGGAATGAGAACCAATACCCGTGATTCAGCCTGACAGCGGTCGACAGGTGCTCATTGCTTCCTAACTGGGTGCCAAAGGAGACGACCATCATTAAGATGGCAGT
The DNA here is from genome assembly GCF_045862015.1 of Levilactobacillus muriae. Taxonomy (NCBI): domain Bacteria; kingdom Bacillati; phylum Bacillota; class Bacilli; order Lactobacillales; family Lactobacillaceae; genus Levilactobacillus; species Levilactobacillus muriae. The sequence continues at coordinate 134,449 of NZ_BAAFRU010000003.1, read as the reverse complement.
TCCTAGCGACCCGGCAATCTGACGAACGGTTGAGGAAGCTGCGTTGCCGTGGATAGAGAGTTTGGCTGGTAAGGCATTGAGTCCTTCGGTGAAAGTTGGCATCATCACGGTGGCGACACCAACAATTCGGAAGGCATAAGCACCAGCGACCAAAATGAGATTGGTTTGCGGTGTGAAGAAGAGCATTGGCAGGGTCCCAATGGCAATGATACCAAAGCCAATTAATGAGATGGGCCGAATGCCAAAACGGTCGTACAGCTTTCCAGAGATGGGACTGATCAAGCCTTCCAGCAGTGCGCCTGGCAAGAGCATGAGGCCGGATTGAAAGGCTGAAAGACCGTGTACGCGTTGGAGGTAGAGTGGGAGGACCAGTTCGACACCCAGAAGCGCGATATTGCTGAGGGCGCTCAAGGTCGTGGCCAGACTGAACGTTTTATTTTTGAATACAGTCAGGTTTACCAAGGGATTGGTGAGGGATAACTGTCGTTTGCCAAAGAAGTAGAGGACGCCGATACCGATAACCAGGGCCAGAACGCTGATGAGATCCAAGCCGCCCGCGTTGCCAATGGCTGAGAAACCGTACAGGATGGCCGCAAAACCGATAGAAGATTCTGCCAGCGATAGCCAATCCACTTGAGACTTTTGAGGAACCAGCACCGGCCGTACGACAGCGATGGCAGCAATCATTAAGACAATGACGAGTAGAATCAAGACGCCGGAAAGCCAGTCTAGCCCCAGATTGTCGATGATCCAGCCACCGACTGTGGGACCAAGAGCAGGGCCGAATGCGACGACTAACCCAATAACCCCCATCACGGTCCCACGCTTGTTTTCGGGATAGAGCATGAGTACCACGTTTTGAATCAGGGGAATCATTGATCCAGCAGCAATGGCTTGAATCAGCCGACCGGCCAGTAGCCAGCCAAAATTAGTGGCAAAGAACCCACAGATACAGCCAATGAGGAAGATGGCCGCGAGCAGGAGAAAAGTTTTTTGCGTGTTGAAACGGTGAAAGACCCAAGCAGAAATGGGAATCATGAGGCCGGCAACCAGTTGGTACCCGGTACTGACCCACTGCGCGGTTGCCTGTGTCACGTGGTAAGTTTGAATGATGGTGGGCAAAGCATTGTTGAAAAATGTTTCGGTTAGTAACATGGTGAAGGCCCCAATTAATAGGACGGCCAACATGCTGTTTCTTTTTTTGTTGCTTGATTCAATGGTAATCATGGGCAAGTCACTCCTTTGTATAGCTAGCTACACTTTATAGTAAAAATAAAAGCCTCGTTAAAGGCTAAAGTCCTTCTGTTGATCAATACATCGTGGTCAGTAACGTGGTTAACAGCCGTTGTAGCGTGGCCTGATCGGCTGCGGACATATTGCTAACCAATTTGTCTTCGGTTTGGGTCACCTGCGCCTGAATCTGATCAGCATGATTCTTCATGAACCAGGTGCCGGCGGGGGTTAGCCGCAATTCGATTTGACGCTGATCATCAGCGGCCGGGGTGGTTTGCAAAAGCCCGGTGGCAACCAACCGCTTGATGATACCGCGGGTGGTTGGGTGAGAGAGCTTTAGGGCAATTTCAACCTGTTTTTGGGTCAGCGGCTGGTCCGTATTCAGATACAGTTGCATCAAAACGGCGACCTGCGTACCCGTCAGTGAGATATCAAGGGCTTTTAGGCCGTTGTTCATTTCCTTTTCAACGGCCAGGTTCAGCATCTTTAGTTGTTGGGCCAAGGTATCTTTGAAGAATGGTGTGGCCATGGCTAATCCCTCCTTTACGTTGTAATGTAGTATGCTACATAAAAATCGATTTGGCAAGTCTTTTCTTGATTAATCGCATAATCAAAACCGTCTACTCAGCCAAACAAGCTTTGATTATTTGCTTGTCTACCCAAGTAGGCGGTTAGTCGGTAACCGTTTTTTCACGTTGACCGTATTCAATTAGCTAAGACATGTCGTTTCAAGTCCAACTAGAAGTGGATAATGATCAACCCGTTTAGACCAACTAGCATCAGGATCATCAGCCACCAAGCATTTGGCAGAGCGAGGTTGGTGGAAATGGCTGAACGTAAGACTTGAATCAGGTAGGTCATTGGGAGCCACGGATTGAGCGCCTTCGCCAACGGGCTAACCAGCGGCACGGGGTACAGACCACCGGAGCTGGCCAATTGGAGAACCAGGACGATCGAAATAAGCCAAGTCCCAAAGCCACCGAGAAGCAGGCGTAAGCAGAAAATGAGCGAGAGGAAGAGCAGCGACCCGATTAGAATGGCGCTGAAAAGCATCAGTCTGGAGCGGACAGTCAGCGTATTGGCTTGGCGCAGTGTCAGGTAGAGCAAGCTACTTTGGACCAGGCCGACGCCACCGACAATCATAGCCTTACTTGCCCACCACGAGAAGGCGTTTTTAGGTTGCGTGTACGCCCGGTGACCATCATACATGGTGCCGAGGGCAATGCCACCAACATAAAGTCCAATAGCAATGGCAAATGGTGCCATGCCCGTTCCATTGTTGGGAACGCTGGCCACGTCATGACTTTGGGCGATAACGGGCTGGGCGAGAATCTGAGCCGTTGTTGCGCGAGTCTCGATAGCGGCCAAGCGCTGACTACCAGCGCCAAGACTGGTACTGAGTGATTGCCCACCCGTTTGTAGCCGCGTCAGGCCCGTTTGCATGGCCTTTAACCCGGCAGTCAGTGCTGGGCTGGGAACGGTCTTCGTGGCAGCTTGTAGTTTTTGTGTGCCGGCCTGTAATTGCTGGGCGCCCGTCGTAAGTTGCTGACCACCAGCGGCAGCGTGGGTCATCCCCGCAGTTGCACCGTGAAGGGCGGTTAACAGGACCTGGGTTTCCAATTGTGTCACATTTCGGCTGACCTTGGTGGTAATGGCATTGGCGGCCCCCGTGGTCATTTTGGAAACAATGAAGTTGGCATCGGAGTTCAGGTCATAGTGAAGGTGTAGCTGACGCGGGGAGCTGGTTAAGAGGGTGGTGGCATTCTTAGAGAAGTTTGCTGGAATCGTGACGACCAGGTAGAGTTTTCCCGCCTGCAACCGTCGCTGAGCCGTCGTGGCACTTAAGTGGTGAAAATCCAAGGACGTCAATTTTTCCAGGTTGTGTGTGAGTTGTTGGCCAATCGTAATGTGGTTACCGTGATCCGTGACCGGATGATCATGATTGACAACGGCAACGGGAATCGCGTCTGTGTGGCCGTACGTATTCCACATGGATGATAGGTAAAAGTAACAGTAGATTGCCGGAATCAAGGCAATCATGAACAAGACGACCAACATCATTTTGTGCTGGCTTAAAAAATGCCATTCAGCTCTAAGCATAAAAACCGTCCCCTTTCAAATAAACAATCTGTTGATTGAACAAGCACAGCATAACAGCGTGAATTGGTCCAGACAATCAACAATTTTTAGTAAATTGTTCAGCGAATTCTAGCGGTATGTGGGTCCGGAAAGGTTGGGGAAGGTGCACCGGCTATCGACAGATTTAGCAATTCTGTTGATTGACGGCAGGTGAAAAAAGTTTTTATAATTGGGCCAACTAAACAAACTGTTCAGGGAGGTGCACCATGGAAACGGACGCAAAGATGTTAGCAACCGAAGTGAAGCTACAGCGCGCATTTGTCCAATTGATGACGACTGAGGGCTTTGACCGACTGACCGTCCAACGACTGAGTCAGGCGGCACAAATCAATCGGGGAACGTTCTATTTACACTATCTAGACAAGTACGATCTCTTGACGCATTTTGAAAATGAATTGGTTAGTCGCGTGCAAGATATTTTTCAACGCTATCCCAAGCCAGAGTCAACGGCGAGTGGGGTGCCAGACGCCTTCAGTCAGCTGTTCAAATATTTGTATCGGCAACGCCCACTGGCCGTGGTGCTGCTGAACAGTCCGGCCTCACAACTGCGGTCACGTGTCAAAACGTTGATCTTAACGGTCACGGGGTCGTCACAGTCGACAGCGATTCCTGCCGAATTGGCACAAGAGTTGGTGGCACAAGGTGTTCTAGATTTTATCACTTATTGGTTGGCTCAAACGCCGGTGCAGTCGCCACAAGCCGCATATGAATTGTTTAAACAAACGCGGCAACTATCGCCGCAAGAATTGTTACGGGGCAATCAAGGGTAAGCTGAAAACTTGCGTCTCTCAATTCTTCAGGTACAATAAAAGACATGACAATTCAAGGGCAAAAAAATGAACAGGCAATGAAGGTCTTCAAGGCACTGGCAGATCCCATTCGGCTGACCATCATTCAATATCTCAATGGCCAGGATCATGAGGTCACCTGTGGCGAGGTCGATCAAGCAATTCATATTGGCAAAACCGCTGGCTCGTATCATTTCAAATTGCTGCAGGAAGCGGGGCTCATTACAGCGCGCAAAGTGGCCCGCGAAAAATATGTTGCACTAGACCGGTCAACCTTTGATCGGTATCTGGTCCATTTCTGGGACAATTTATAGTCTAGACCAATTTTAAGGGATCCCCAGGGGTCTCTTTTTTTTCTTGCCAAGAATAACCGTAGATGCTATGGTGACATAGTTCAAAACATTTTGAACTATCTTTCAGCATAGGGAGACGGGGAAATGACTAAACAGGTTAATTACAAGTGGGTGTTAACGTTGACATCGTTAGGTTTCTTTATGTCCATGATGGACGCGATGATTGTCACCACAGCATCTACGGCTATTCGTTCGGAGTTTAAAATTTCAGTTGGGACGTTACAATGGGCACTCAACGCCTACAATATCACGATTGCCGCTGTCCTACTGGTCGGGGTGGCCCTTGGCGAGCGGTTGGGGCGCCGGCGCATCTATCTGTGGGGGATTCTTATCTTCACGATTGGCTCAGCGCTCTGTGCACTGGCACCGAACATCAGTCTGTTGATTGGGGCACGCATCATTGCCGGCGTTGGGGCTTCCGTCATGACACCCATGTCGATGGCTATTCTGACAAATGCGGTCCCAGGGAGTCAGCGTGGCCGGGCGTTAGGCATTTGGAGTGGGATTGGCGGTCTGGCACTGATCGTTGGGCCTTCTTTAGGAGGCTTCATTGTCGCTAAGCTCGCCTGGCAGTGGATCTTTTGGATTAACGTGCCGGTGGGGATAGCGGGGATTGGCTTGGCACAACGGTACTTGCCCGAAAGTCGGGGCGCCCAAGACCCAATTCGCCTCAGTGACGCCAGTTTGATTGTGATTGCCATGGCAGGCCTCATTTGGACGCTATCGGCCACAACTAGGGGCACACTTGCAACTGATTGGTGGCCAATTTTGCTGATAGGTCTGCTTAGTGTTGGGTGTGGGCTCTGGTTTATTCGGCGGCAAACAGTTGAGACCGCTCCCCTAATGCCAGTACGCTTTTTTAAGATCAGGGCGTTTACGGGTGGCAATATCGCAACCGCTCTGCTCTACGCTTCCATGTACGGCGTTGTCTTTTTCCTGCCGCAATACTTACAAGTGAGTCAACGGGCAACCGCTCTGAGTGCGGGACTTGGCCTGTTGCCGTGGACCGGAACGTTGGTGATCGTAGCCCCGTTTGCCGGCCAGGCCGTGGACCGTTTTGGTGAGAAAAGGGTGGCCACCTGGGGACTCTTTCTTCAGGGTACGGGATACGGAGCGATTGCTTGGTTTGTTCATTGGCAACGGCCTTATATCTGGTTAGTGATTCCATTAGGCTTAGCTGGCGTGGGGCTTTCGATGGCGGGGCCTGCGTTGCAGAAAGCTGTGTTGGGTGCCGTGGATCGGACGGCAATCGGTAAGGCCGCGGGGGTGTACAACGTCTTTCGCTTATTTGGGGGCGCAATCGGCACCACTGTGGCCGTCATCATTTTTTACAGCTGGGGTGGCAACACGGCTAGTGGCGCATTCGGCCGCGGATTTCAGGCGGTGATGCTCGGTGCTGGATTTATTTCCTGGCTGGGCTTGCTGTGGTCTAGCCATTTGGGCGTACCCGTTAGTCGCATGCCTGATAAGCCGTCAGCTGACCCTTCGTCGGTAAAATAGGCAAAGCTATCGCTCACAAGCGCGGATTGGTGATAGCAAACGATGAGGGGTTAAGAGTCGTATTAGCGGTGTCAAACAAGGCGAGCAGGGGGAATCGCCGTTGCAGAAAGGCGGAACACATCATCGTTAGGGCCATGACTACCAGGTAGCCTGAGGTCAGCCATTGAACGGCCTGGAGGCTGACGGTGAAGGTGCGCATCAGGGTCGGAAACGTTACATTCATGCTTGTCTCGATTAAGGTACCTGTGAAGGCCAAGATGGCAATACTAATTAGGGCCGGCATGGCTTTAGTGGCGGGTTTAATTGCTGATCACCGGGAGGCTCAAGGTGCTGGGCTCACGTTGATTCAAAATAAGTTGTTGATGGGCGAGACGTGTTTCAGTTTGGGCCGATTGATTGCCACGAAAGTTACTGTGAATTTGATACTGAGGGAAGTCAGATGACGTGATGTCCAGTCTTATCCGGCTGCCAGCCGCGAGTTGCCCATCAATGGGTAACATTTTCAGGGTTAACTGCGTCGTTGTACCCGCCTGATAGTCCGGATGCTGGGCAGTGATTGTGGAAATGGTGGTTCGAATGTTGAAGGCCCGACCATCGGGGTTAACGCCCATGACCTTGGCGACAAAGGCCGTGTCGTCCACATCGGTGGCAACATTCAGCGTTACGCTGATCTCACCTAAGAGGTGCTGGGTCTGCGTTAGGGGTGCACTGATAAAGCTAATGACGTCATCTCTGTCATCTGGCTGGGGTTGTATCCGACTGCCGATTTGATTGGCCGTTTTCAGCAGAACTTCGCCACCGATCGAGGCAACGGGATTCTGCGGATCGTAAGTGTAGGGCACCACGGTATCCCGAAGCGCTTGAGTGGACGTTTCCAGTTGGCCATTCGCGTTGTTGGCCGGTCGACTGAAGTAGAATGTCAGGTGGTCTTGACTGGTTAATGCGGTCTGTTCGTGCCACGCATCGGCGTTGATTTCGTAACTGAGAATCTTGCCGGTGGGGACTTGTCCGTCTACCAAGATGTCCTTGAACCATTGGAGCATAGTGCGAAAGTCATTACCCAAGAGGTTAGGTGTCTCGCGGTCAAAAATCGCTGGCTGACCGAAGTGGTTCCAGCCACCAATTTGGAGGACGGTGTGGGCCTTCACGTCGGCCGACAAATCTTCGTAGGTTGCCAGGGCGTTTTCCAAATGATGATCCTACCAGCCTTCAGAAATGAACAACGGGATTTTAATCTTCCCGGCCACTCGTCTGAGATTTTTACTGGTAACGCTGGACCAATAGTGGCTGTCCTCTGTGGTGCTCCGGAGCACATCGCGGTACCAGGGCAGTTCGCCACCCCATAGATCCACGTCGGCGGTCATGGCGGGCCGGTATTGGGCGGACGTCAGGTAATCGGCTGTGACTTGCCAACCAGCGTTGTCCATGGCCCAGGCGGTGGTGATGTCGGGCTTAAGGATGCCTGCATGGTAGTTCGCCAGGTAGTCGTGAACGCCGTAGTTGCTGAGAAACATGGCTTTCATTTTGCTGGGCACAATATCGGCGATCGCCCAGCCAGTCGTTGCGAGGTACGAGCTCCCGTAGTAGCCCATGCTGGCAACCCAGTCCTGTGCCTGGAGCCAGTCGACGAGATCCTTGCCATCACTGCGTTCATTGACCTTAGGTTCCCAGTCACCTTCCGAACGACCGATGCCCCGGCAAAATTGAAAGACGTAGGCGAATCCCCGCTTGGCAAATTCGCGCCCAATCAGCTTGTTCAAGGGATCCTGCTCCGCATAGCAGCCCCGTTGAACGATCGTGGGGAAAGTTCCAGCAGCATCTGGACGGAAGATGTCGGTGGCGAGGTGCACGCCGTCACGGGTCGTTAATCGTTTTTCTTCAAAGACCGGTTGTTCATGGGTGACGGGGACACCACTGTTATTGATGTTGGTTAGAATTGCGTTGAGATAATTTTCAAATGCCAAGTTAAAGACTCCTCTTCGTAAGGGTAAAGTAAGTGTCGTCGCCCGCAAGAACGCCTGTGACTTGTTGATCGGCGTGATCTGCGAGTGGGCCAAAGTTTAAAGTAACTTGTTGGGAATCGGCCGTGTAGCCTTGGTAGGTGGCATTGATCAGCCGGCCCAGGTAGTTGCTTTGATCGATTATGCCTTGGGCACTCGCCACGGCCTCAGCCAGCTTAAGACCATTGTTGAGACCCTGTTTGATGGCCATGACGGTGAGTGCCGTGCCTATGCTGTATTGACGGGCGTTGTTAGCTTTTTCAGGAAGGGATTGGATGTAGCCTTGCGTTTCCCAGTACCGTAACTGCCGGCTGGTGATGTCGGCCGCGTTGGCCAACTGCGTGCTACCGAGGGCTAAATTTTGTAGGATATTGAATGGATTGACGGTATTTTTCATGGGTGACCTCCTGTGAAAAGAGTATAACCGTTAAAAAAGCCATTGTCAACGAGATTGACAATGGCTTTTTATTTTTCGAAATCCTATTGGGGGACAAAGCAGTTACCGCGTACGTTTGTAGAACCACAGCAGGCCACCGACAATCAGACCAATCAGTAGTGCCCGAATCCCCCAGCCGACCAGCCAAAGGGTTACGAGTTGGGGGAGTAACTGGCTCCAATCAGTTGTTAAGGTCATCATTGTGCAGTCGCCTCCTGGTTGTAGGTCAAGAGAATCCGACCGGCCGCATGCGCCGTGGTTAGGTGATGCTGGGCGCGTTTGACGTCCGTAAATGGGTATTGCTCTTGGATCACCGCGGTAAGTTTTTTCGTCGCCAGCTGTTGTAGTAGCCACCGGTAGTCAGCCGGCATAATGGCACCGCTGGTAAAGGCAAAGCGCTGTTGCGGGTCTTGTGGGTGGTAAGCGGTCAAGGCTAGGGAAAGAATCTTAACGGGACCCAGCATGGCCGTCAGTTGATCCAGCAGGGAGACTGCGCCAGCTAAGTCAATGACTTGCGTGACGGCTGATAAATCAGCGGCTTGCTCAGGCAACGGGCGGTCGTACGCCAAAATTTGGTCGGCACCCAACATCTGAAGTAAGTCGTGGCGGCTGGAATGAGCAACGGCGATAATGTGGACGCCAAACAAGTGAAGAAGTTGCAACAGGTACGTGCCCACGCTGCCGCTAGCACCCGTGACCAGAACTGTTGCACCGGCTTGTATGTGACTCTTCTTAAAGGCAAAGTACGCGGCATCCGCACCACCAATGATGGTCGTTGCGGCGGCTAGGGAAACGCCGTGTGGTACTGGGAATAATAACGGTGGTAGGGTGGAGAGGATTTGTTCCTGGTGGCTGCCAGCGAGTTGGGCGCCAATAACGGGTTGATTCAACAACTTTGACTGGCGAAGTCGCCCAACCTCACGTACGATGCCACCAAAACCGTAACCAACAACTATAGGCAAGGTGACGGGACGCAGTTGTTGGAGTTGCCCACGCTCCGTTAACAGATCATAGGGCATGACTGGTGTGTAGCGAGTCTCAATCCGGACTCCCAGTGGCGTTAACCGAGGAGTGGGCCGCGTCTGTATGGTAAGCGCGTCGATGCCCTGATAGGAGTCTTGCACGATGGCTTGCATTAGTCCGTCACCTCCAAAGATGATTCGGCCAGCGTGACAAATGCCTGCAGATTTTGGGCAAAAGCCTGTTTGGCGATTGGTGCCAACAAACGCAGGGGGACGGGGAGCTTGTCGGTAGTCGGGACAGTTAAGGCTTCGGTGATGGTCGTTTGGCTCGCGGCAGAGCCTAAGGTGAAGACTAACTGATAGGCCAGGCGACCACCCTGACTTTGGTAAATAACCTTATTAGGCGTTGTGCGCACCGTCACGTGTTCTTCGGTATTTAGCGCTGGTGAACGACGTAAAATGCGAAAACCATCGGCTTCGGGATTGACTTCGACGATTTCAGCATCCCACAGAGGTAGGTTCTCTGGGTGGGTTAAAATGGTGCGTAGCCGTTCTCGGTGGGCACGAGTAGTTGCGCTATTTTGAAATAAGGGTTCTAACATAAAAAAGGCCTCCTTCACTTGAATGGCCTTAGACTAGTCTGATTTCAGATCTTTTTAAAATCAGAATACTGATATTTAGGAAATTCTGAGGTGCTGGTTTATGGAGCGGGTTGGTAATAATTTTCTAATTGCTCGGTTGTTGCTGCGCCTGTTTGAGCAATTGCGCTAAAATGGCCGTCATTTGTTGCCGAGCTTGGTATTTGGCAGTTTGTTCGGCTTTGGCCTTAACGGCTGTCATTTCTGTGGGGGTTATCATCGGATCAGCCTTTTTGGCGGCCAAAAAAGTATTGGCAATGGTCTTCGCGACATCCTGCTTAGCTTTGGCTTCTTTGCGTGTAGCAGCCTTATTTAACCATTTCGCTTGACGTGCGCTTAGCGTCGACCAAGATTTTGGCAGGGTAAATGTATTCTTGTCGCTCACCAAGGTACTGTGTTGACCAGTCCAGGAGAAGAGCCACCGCCAAGCCCGATTATTGTAAGTCCAATGGGTGGTCGTCATCGTTAAAGTTGCCTCCTTAACTGTATGATAACGGACCTGATTACTGGTCTTGATTCCAGCATCCGTGTGGCGTTGTTTGGTTTGATTTGCCAAGCGATACACGTAGACCCGTTCTTTAGTGGCCTGGCGAATGGGTTGGTAGATCAGCAGCTGTAGCTGTTTGCTGGGTGAGACTGATGCAATTTTAACGGATTTCGTTGTCGTGGTGTGGTGCATCCCCCAGTGCCAGTTGTCGTTACCAATCATGAGGGTTGCCATGCTGACCAGTAGGAGCAAGCCAAGGCTGCCGCCAATTAGTCGCTGGCGCTTTGTTGGCAAGAGTAAGAACCCAATCATGAATAGAGCAATGCCCAGTAGTAAAAAAATTAGAATCATGCGGTTGCCTCCTGTTCTTGGTCCTGGAATTGCCGCTTAACAAAGCAAGCGAAAACGAAATCAAGAATTCCAAATGCAGTGGCCACCAAGAAGGCGGCGTGAAAGCCGGTCATCGCCGCATTATAGCTCTGGTTCTGGTAAGCAAGCGGTGCAGTCGTCAGCAGGGCGTGTGCTGGCTGATTCTGAGTCGTCACATTTGCCAAAACACTACCCAAGATTGCGGTTCCCATCGAGGTCATGACTTGGCGCATGGTGCTGTTAACAGCAGTCCCGTGACTCAGCTGAATTCCTTTTAAGTCGATAGAACTGGCGGCGGTCAGTGGCATGGTAACGATGGCAACACCAGTCATTAGAATCGTGTACTCACAGATGATATAACTGTAGGGGGTAGCACGTGTCAAGAAGGCAAAGGGTAAGGTTCCCAGAGTGAGTAGAAAGGTGCCGACTAGAGCTAATCGACGACCGCCCATTTGGTCATACAGGTGCCCACTGATCAGACTGACTAGTCCGTAGACCAGTGCACCGGGAAGAATCATCAATCCGGAATGAAAGGGTGTTAAACCGCGAACCTGCTGAAGGTACATGGGTAAGACCACTTGAATGCCAATCATCGCAGTATTGGAAAGTGCTGTGATGAATGAGGCAACGGTGAATGATGGGATCTTTAACAAGCGTACATTTAAAAATGGGTGGGCCTGGGGCCACTCATGGCGGGCGAAAAGGGCAATGAAGATTAAGCCGGTGATGATGCTCATCATCACGCTGGGGGCACCCCATCCCGATTCACCAACTTCAGAGAAGCCATACAGTAGGCTCCCGAACCCAAGTGTAGACAGAAGGATTGCCAGTAAATCAATCGGAGACTTCTTAACTGGAATCACCGGGCGAACGAAGAACAAAGAAAAGATGAGGACCAGAATAACGGGTGGAATCATCATGCCAAACAAGTCACGCCAGGTAGCATTATCCAAAATCCAACCAGAGACGGTCGGCCCTAAGGCAGGTGCGAGACCAATGACGACACCGCCCAGCCCCATCATGGTTCCACGTTTGTCAGCCGGAAAAGTCACCAGTAGGACCGTTTGAATCGTGGGGAACGTAATGCCCACCCCGATGGCCTGAACCAGACGACCGATAAAAATCAAGCTAAAACTTGATGCAGTATAACTGATGATCAACCCGGATAGGAAGAAGGCTAGCGCAGTCAGATAGATTACCCGCAGGCTGAAGTTGTTAATTAACCAAGCACTAATGGGAATCATGATGCCCATGACCAATAAAAAACCAGTGGTGAGCCATTGGACAGTGGCACTTGAAATATCAAAGTGATTCATGAGCGTTGGGTAGGCGGTGACCAGCATATTTGTCGTTAGGGCCGTGCAGAATGTTCCAAACATCAGGGTAATCATTAGCCAGACACGATTGAAGGATTTACCATTCGTATCATTCACGTTAAACAACCTCTTTTGAACGAGACCATATAGGCGCCTCGTAATATTTGAGGTATATTATAAACTGTTACTTAAAATAAATAAACTACTTGGACCAGTTTATCTATGACGTCATATAAACTGAGATTAAAATAAGCTTGATGGATCTTGCTCATAAGACGGTTGTCCGCTGGGCGTCATTCCAATGCTGAAAACAGTAGTGGTTTTGTCTGAACACTTTCTGAAATGGGGAAAAGGAGTGTTAAAACCTGGGGAGTCAACCAACAACTTTTGATGGAAGCCAACCGTTTCAGAGTAAACATGACTAATCTGAAATTGACTTAAGTTTAGTTTGAACCCGACCGTAAAGGGCGTATCATAAAAGTTAAACAGAAAGTTCCTTGAAGGAGGCCATCAACATGGCAGATGTCTTATTAGTCATTGATCTTCAAAACGGTGTGTGCTACGGTGAACAGACCGCCGCACACCTGTCCCAAGTGATTGCCGGCGTTAACGCCCGGATTGCTGCGTACCGGAAAGCCAAAAAAGCCATCGTGTTTGTGCAACAGGCGGACGACGACCTGGTTAAGGGGTCGCACGCGTGGGAGTTGATTCCCGAACTGGACTATCGCGCAACGGATTCAGTCGTATCTAAGACCCACGCCAACGCGTTTTATCACACGAACTTACGGCGGGTGCTAACGAGCTTTGCGGCCGAATCTTTGGAAATTTGTGGTGCCCAGGTTGAATACTGTGTAGACACGACGACCAAGGTGGCCCACGGTATCGGCTACGACCTAGAAATGACGCGGGGACTGACAACCACCATTGACAATAAATTCATGACGGCCGACCAGACCATCGCCTTTTATGAGGGCATTTGGGATCACCGGTTTGTCACCATGTTAGAAGCCTAGCTTAGGAAGCTCGCCGTCAGTTATTTGGTGAGCTTTTTTTAGTCGGTAAATTTATTATAGGTCGACCTGATGGCCAATCGTTTGAGAACATCGAAGGATATTAGGAGGTTAATCCAGTGAAAGTCTTATACTTTACGGAATTCGGCGGTCCAGCGGTCTTGCAATACGGCGACGTTGCCGAGCCAGTGGTTCACGCAGACACCCTGCTGATCAAGCCCCATTACATTGGACTGAATTATGCAGATATTTATCGACGGCAGGGAACGTACCATCTCGAGGCGCACACACCATACATCAATGGGTACGAAGGCATTGGCAAAGTGGTCGCCTGTGGTGAGGACGTCACAACTTTTGCGGTGGGCGAACGGGTCTTATTCGTGGATGTTCCCCTGGCAAACGCAGCGTTGGTGGCGGTTCCAGTGGCGCATGCGATTCGTGTGCCCAGTGACTTGTCCGACCAGGTGGCTGCCAGTATTGGACTGCAGGGATTGACCGCCGATTTTCTGGCGCATGATTTGGCGCAGAACCATGAAGGGTGACCGCGTCCTGAGGTAAGCTTTAATACCCAATTAAAACGACCGTAGATGTTGTTATAATCTGCGGCCGTTTTTGATGGAGCTATTTTAAGTTTTGCTGACAACCAAGTGCACTAATCATTGTGGCGGAACTTGAAGACCGGGACAATCAGCAGAGCGGCAAAGGGTAACCAGCTCAATACACCAAACACGTTTAGGAATGCATGGTTTAATTGATGCTTGAGCGTTTGATGAATGTTGTGAATCAAATTAGTCAACTCATGGTTAAGTTGGTGGACCTTCTGGTTGATCTTTTGATTGACCGCTAGAGAGATAGTGTGGTGAACCTGTTGCTTCATCACCTGTGGAATCGCCGTAGGGGCGACTTGCTTTTGTACGGCTAGCTGACTTAGGGCCTGTTGATAAGCCTGTTCCGTCTTCTGGTGCCGGGTGGCGGCCGAAATGGTCACCGTCGTGGCAGGTAGCTTGGCATTCGTCGACGTCACGGTCGTGCTGTTAGGATTGAGCTTTCGTTGGAGCTTGTCAGTTAACCGGCGTTGTTGACTCGTGGTGACATTGGCCAACTGGCTTACACGGGCTTGGGCATCACTTAATGTGTGCCGCTTAGCCTGAGTTACGTTGCTTGTCAGCAAGGTTGTGAATACAGCAATGGCGAGAACCATCCCCACTTGACGGAGCACGTTGGCAACACTTTGTGAACTGGTCAGGCGGGTACCGTGGAAGTCGGCAACAGCCAGAATATTTGCCGTCGCAGCAACTAGTCCATAGCCTAAGCCTAACAGGATATCCGCAAGAATCAGCTGATCGTAGTTTGACCCTAACGGTACGGTGCTGAGCAGGTAGTAGCTCACGCCCATCAAGATAAAGCCAGTTGCCACGATAAGCTTGTTATTGATGCACTTGATGACCAGTGACGTCAAGATAACGGTGACCATCACTGTGACCGAGTAAGGGGTCATTAGCAATGCAGCCTTGAGTTCACTGGTACCGTGGACCCGGGTTAGGAAGGTTGGCAAAAGCACTGCCATGCCACCCAAGAAGAAGTTGCACAGCACTAGGGCAAGACTTGAGCCGTTAAAGTTACGGCTGCGGAAGAGTTGTAGATCGACCATGGGATTGGCGGTGTGGCGTTCCCAAAAGAGAAAGAGGCCGAAACCAACGACAGCGAGACCAAAGAGACCCAGAATTGTTACTGATTGCCAGCCCCAATCGTTACCCTTGATCAACCCAAGAGAGAGGCTAAAGAGCATGATCATACTGAGAGCGGCGCCAAACCAATCAATCTTAACGTGGGAAGTCTTTTCGTGACGCAGTGGTAAGACGAAACCGAAGACGATTAAGTCCAAAATAACTAAGGGAACGTTGATAAAGAAGACCCACCGCCAGCCAAAGTACTGTGCAACAATACCACCGATGGTTGGTCCTAAGGCAACAGCTAGTCCTTGAACACCAGCCAGTGCGGCGACCACGCGATTACGATTGGCCATGGAGCTGAGATCTAAGCCAATGACCATGCTGGTTGGAATAATAGCGGCGGCACCAACACTTTGAATGGCCCGCGCAACTAACATCCAAGCCAGGTTGGGTGCCATACCCGTCAGAAGTGAGCCGGTACCGAAGACGACCAGTCCGGCGAAGACAAATTTATTTTGACCAAACCGTTCTGCCAGTCGACCGAATGGAATGATCAACGTTGCGAAGATAATGGTGTAGACGTTCAGCGCCCAAGAAAGTTCGGTGAGGCTTTCCCCAAAAGCCGACTGAATTTCGGGTAAGACGATGGTCATAATCGACACGTCCATCATGCATAGCAGATTTCCTAGGAGTAAAACGGGTAATACGCTCTTTAACTTGTTCATGAGACTCTCCCCCTTTGATGACACATCTGAGTCGGTGTGTCTCATATGTGACACCTTGACCTTAACAGGGTATACTGAGGGAGACAAGACCTAAGGGACAAGTGCTACACATGGTAGGGTTTTGTGACAGGAGGCCGAGGTATGGTGAATGGGCAAGAAAGGCTGGCACAGCAGTCCAGAGACTGGTTGGTCACCGCCCTTTTTGATTTATTAGGCGAGCAACCTTATGAGACGATTACGGTTAAGCAAATTGCGGAAAAGGCCCAGCTGTCGCGGCGAACTTTCTATCGGGCCTTCCGAGATAAGGATGACTTATTGGATTACTATGATCGTGAAGTGGGGCAACGTTATTTGACAGCGTTACAGCAGATTACGCCACAGAAAATGGTGTTTAAAGAGGTGTTGACGTATTTTTTCACGTTCTGGTGGGAGGAACGACAACAGATTCGTTTACTGATCAAGCAGGGATTATTTAGCCGAATGTTGGCCAAGATTACCCCGATGGCTAGTGAGATTTATCGCGTATTCCCAGCACCGTGGCACATCGCTGGCTCGCCGACCGAGACGGACTATATCATGAGTTTTGCGGCTGGCGGCTTTTGGAACGTTTTAAATCAATGGCTGGTGCACGAACACCCGGAATCACCGGCAGAAATGGCGACACTGCTGATGGCAGGATTAAAGCAGCTAGGAGAATCGGGCGACAGCGGCCACTAAGCGTTCTGCGATTTGCAAATTTTACCGCTAAGTGTTAAGCACATCGTGGCGCTTTTATAGAATAGCGTAAAGCACATGACCAGCTAAGCCAGTCATGTGTTTTTGTGACGCGCCTATTTTACTGGAACGCTGATACTATTGGTGGTTGGGCGACACTGACTAACGCCTGCGTAAAATCTAATGGGCCGCCCAAAAGAATCCAAGCACAAATGCCACTGCCAGCACCGCCCACCAGTACCCGGATAAGAAGTCCCAGAAATTCATCTTGCCAAAGCGCCGTACGTACCGGTTATGCTTGGGATCAAAAACAAATTCACTAGTATCTACTTTGGGTTCTCCTTCGGCACCAAAGACCAGTGTGTCCAGGCTGACGTTGAAGATGTCGGTTAATTTAATCAAGTTGTTTAGATCTGGGGTCGAGTCGCCAGATTCCCACTTAGAAATTGCTTGACGAGTCACAAATAATTTCGTGGCCAGGTCGTCCTGGGTCGTATGGTGGTCCTTGCGAAGCTGTTTTAATTGATCGGGAAACTTGTTCATCAGTAAAACCTCCAGAGGGTTAAAATCGTTTCTTTCTAAAAATGAGATAGCCCGTAATCATGAAAATTAACGTATAGCTGAGCGTGCCAATCAGTAGCTGAAAATTAAGCAGGTGGCTGGTATCAAAATAGGTCGCAAAGTTATAGTATTGGCGCGTTAGGTTCGTCATATTAAAGGGATTCCAACGGAAAAGCTTTACAGATTTTCCCGCGTTTAGCAAATTTGCAGAGACAAACTGACCGAGAAAAACCACCAGTAAGCTTACACTGATGACGACCACATTGCTGTTGATCAAACAGGAGAGCAGGAAAATCAGGCTGATGATGAACGTCGTTGTCAGGACGTCGATTGTAGAAGTCTTAAGCATGTTTTCCCACAGAGGCTGTTGGTACAGGTAATGGGTTGACCAGGCTACCGAACGATTGATTGGCACGAAATGGAGCCCCAGCGTGAAGATAATCGCAAACACGTGGAGGTAAACATTGTAGCCCAGAACAACCAGATACTTGGCAAAATAAACGAAAATTTTATTCGGCGATTTGTATAATAGCGTTAGAATCGCGTTGTTTTGAAATTCCATGGAAAACGTTGTTGCTCCAACGACAACCAGGATTAACATAATCCAGTCGGGAGCGTCGTAGCAGGCGGCCATGAGTAACTTACTTTCATTGTACCCCATAGCTAAACCGGTGCCAATCATCAGAATGAGCAAGATAAAGGGTGAAATCCAGGCCAATTTCTGATGACTGAGTTTATAAAATTCTTGATAAAGACTAGCGGTCATTTTAACGGGTACCTCCTTGTGAGTTGATACGTCTAGATTCGGCGGTGCTTGAATAGATAGTAGCCAAGAATGGTAAAGATAATTGCGTAGATGATATTTCCGCCAATTATTTCGCCATTACTTAGATGAGAAACAGCGGCGTACGGCGGATTAGCGAGCTGCTGCGTTACGAAAATCATATTTAACGGGTTCCAGCGGATAATGGGAACCAGTGAGGCAAATGACTTCATGAGGGCAACTGAAAAGCCGGCGCCCATAAACCCCATAGATAGTCCGACCCCAATGACCGCGGCGTTTAGCCTGAGTAACATGATTAACATGAACGCTAACGTCACGATGAATAGGGCATAAACTAAGGTGCCGAGCGAGTTGCCGAGGAGTAAGGCTAAACGCGTCTGGTGATCGATGACCGGAGCCAACCAGGCGTACTGCTGACCAACCAGGAGAAACTTCAAGATGACGGTGAACAGGGCCGCAATTAGGATTAAGACCATGCTGTATACCCAGACAACCAGTAACTTGGCTAAATAGATTTGCCATTTATTAGTGGTCTTATAGAGTAGTATCAGAATGGTGTGATGCTGATATTCCATGGCAAAGAAGGCGGAACCCACAGCGATGACAATGATGGGGATCCACTGGACAGCGCCGAATTCGAAAATAAGTTGTGTGGTGCTCATCTCGATGGTCAGCGCGGAATAGCTCATCAAGAGCAATAGCGTCAGAATCCCGCCAACAAAGATTTTCTGATGGGTAAATTTGAACAGCTCTTCCTGTAAGCTAGGCATCATGATCAGCTCCCCGTTGTTGGTTTAAAATGCTGACGACGATTTGTTCAAAGTTAGTGGTGAGCGGCGTGAGTTCTTGGAGATGCAGGTGTTGTTGGTAAAGGAGATCCTGAATTTGAAAAATGTCTTCACGTTTGACCTGAAAGACTTGGTCAGCGAGGACATAGGGAATCGTGTACCGCTTAAACAGGTTGGCCGTTGCCTGAATGTCTTCCGTACGCAGCTGGTAATCTTGCTGATGCAGTTCGTTAAAGGCTGCAATCGACTGGTTCACAATAATTTTGCCGTGATTAATGAGAATGATCTGGGTCATGACTTTTTGGAGTTCACTCAGGATGTGACTTGAGATGAGAAAGGCCGTTCCTTGTGCAGCGTACTGGTGAATCAGGTCACGAACGCCGATGGTCGCTTCAACATCGAGGCCATTCATGGGTTCGTCGAGGATCACCAGTTGCGGGTGGTTTAACAGGGCAATCGCAATGCCCAGCTTCTGCTTCATCCCCAGAGAATAGCCTTTGGCCTTGTGCTGGATGTAGTTAGTCATTCCGAGCTGGGCAATGAGCTGGTGCATATCGTCCGCATCGCGTGAATAGAGTGCCAAATTCTGTTGGCCCGTTAAGAAGGGGTAAATGGCCGGGTGTTCAATTAAGGCCCCCACGTTGGTCAGCGCGGCATGCTGATTTTCCGTAACGGGCTGCTGATTCACCTGAATGTGGCCGTCAAATTTAGTGAGCCCCAAGATGGTCTTCATGATGGTGGTCTTGCCAGCACCATTAGGACCAATCAACCCGGTAATGCTCCCAGGTTGAAGGTTAAAGGTGGCGTCTGCCACTATTTTCTTATGGCTGATATAGGTGTTTACGTTTTGTACATTGAGCATGTAATCGTCCTCCCCATCATTAGTTGTTGTGCGCTTTAACTAATTCTATTGTTGGTTATGGGTGGGGTTGCAAACAAGCAATTCATGGCAATCATTCCGCAAATAGCAAGGTAAATGCGCGCAACTTGGGGGTTCGCAAGGAAACGAGATGCTTGCTGTGACGGTATTTTAGCGGGTTGCGTTGCGGTATGCACTAAATTACCGAGAAATGGGGCACTTAACTGGTTGAGCCAGCATTAGCTAAACCAGACCGGCCAAATTAGTCGGTCGGCAATTAGCAATCACGATTTTAGCCCAACGGTTACCCGGTTATTCAGGGTGTTGTAATTGTTGGCATGGAGGGGTAAAGTTACCCTTGCAATAGTAGCAGACAATATTTTTAAAGAATCTAAAGGGGAAAAGGCTATGTGGAGGAAAATTGTTTTATTTTTGGGGATTGGACTGGTTGGTTTGGGGTTATCCGCTTGTACGAAGTCAAATAAGCAGTCGACTACTGTGAATGTGGCTAATAATTATCAGCCAACCTTATTTTTTCACGGTTGGGGAAGTAGTTATCATGCTGAAAATCAGATGGCACGCTCCCTGGTGAATGCTGGGTTGACGAATACCGTAATTCGGGCAATGGTGTCGAAGCAAGGTAAGGTCACCTTATCTGGCCAGTTCCATCAGGATGACCACCGACCAATTGTGGAGGTTGGCTTCGAAGATAACCGCAATGGCAGTGCACAGCAATGGGGACGCTGGGCCACGGCGGTCGTGGTTAAGCTCCAGCAGACGTATCACATTAAAACGTTTAATATGGTGGGTCATTCAATGGGCAATATGGCCATCATGTTTTACCTGAAGCAGCAAAAGGCTAATTTGCCTAAACTACAAAAACAGGTCGATATTGCCGGGCATTTCAACGGTATTCTAGGCATGAACGATGAGCCTAACCGTATGAAGTTAAATCGTGCTGGGAAGCCAGACAAGATGCAAGCGGACTATAAGGCGTTGCTCAGTCTGCGCAAGACGTATCCGAAAAATCAAATTGCTGTGCTGAACATTTACGGCGACAAGAATGATGGATCCCATTCGGACGGCTCCGTCAGCAATGCGTCTTCAAGATCGCTACGTTATCTGGTCGCTGACCGGGCGAAGTCCTACCAGGAACACAGAATCGTTGGGGCCAATGCGCAACACAGTAAATTGCATGACAATTTACAAGTCGATCGGCTACTCATCAGCTTTTTGAAAGCTAATACCCAACGTCAATCATAAGCAGTACAGGTGGTCGCGGTGATCTGAATTGACGTAAAATACCGCGATATTCTCTTGCAGACGACAAATAAAGTCTAGGTGATGTGAATTCACCTGGACTTTATTTTTTTCTGAAAATTACGGTTAACCAGTAACTTATCGTGGTCGAATCAGTCTCGACTAGGATTCCGCCACATGGCCTCTAGCATATCTAAAATCGCTTCAAACGGTACCTGAATAGGATCGACCGTCTGTTCACTCACGGACTGAACGTAATTAATAATGGTCGTATACCCAATCGACAGCAGCACGCCGGGATCCGTGGCGCGGATTTCACCGATTGCGATGCCATGCTTAACCATCGCTTACGTAAATCCCTGGGCTACGCTAGCGCCGCCCAGGTCTTCCAGGACCAGGTCTTCAAGAACATGCATCCAATTCTGTTTACGCTTCATCAGCCTGTGTTGCACTTGGTTTGACAATTGGGGTAGAATTAAAAAGATCAGATCACCAGGGATTCGCCGCGGGTGTCCTGACCTTTCTTAAATCTCAGATGTAAATTAAATGAACTGATCAATCGTAGAAATGACGTGTGCCCATGTCACAGGATCACATGTTTCAATAAATTCTAGCTTTCTTCTCTCGAAATCCATTGATCGTAATTGGTGTGTCACAACCTCACCTTTAATTTTATGAGGCTGAACAATCGTTACATAAGTTCCAAAAGCACGCTTCGTACTCGTAATCGGACAGATTAGACAGAACCCGGTCATTTTATTAAAAATAGTCTTGCTAACGACTAGGCCGGGACGTCGTTTCTTGATCTCGTGACCAATCGAGGGGTCAAAGTTGATAGTGACTAAATCTCCTTGGGTAGGAACATACATTAGTTTTTAGCCTCGTCCCATTCGTGATCTTCCTTGGAGATGCTGTCGCGAAAACCAATCCAGTCGGCTTCGTTGCTAAAAAGATTGTCACGCAAAGGTGTCATGATAAAGGTGTCACCAATTTTAACAATTTTATATTTGTCACCAGCCTCAGCATTAAGTTCACTAGGAATAATAGCGCCAACTGAATTACCAATTTTACGAATGGTTGTTTCCATGTTCATCACTCCTTTTGTAATCTTAATTTACCGCCAGTATAACTAAATTTAACATTAGTGACAAGAAAAATGCATGTGAACTGCGAAGTAAACGGGTCATGTCTAATATACAACATTCTGGATTATTAACGGTTCACGAGGAAGAATAACCCAAAGTGAATGACCAATTTTGGGGACAGTTGTTTCCAAGTTCATCACTCCTCAAGAATCTTAAGCTACAGGCAGTGGGAACATACCTTTGTCGCACTACATCAGATTACTTGAGCGAACGTAACTGGCTACCGTTTGGCCTAAATATGCTGGTGATTCAACAAAGCCATGCTTGACCCAGTTGACCGTGACGTTAATGACAGCACCAGAGAAAAATTCCAAGTAATAAGGCGCCGTTAAACGTGACGTGTGATTTGCAATCCGCTCTTGCTTAATGAGTAGTTGAAAAACAGTCTGAAATGTTTCCAACAGAATATCTAATTTGCCATTTTTAATCAAGAGCTGATAGGTTTCAGCCTCTAGTTTGGTATTCTCAAAGTAGTGTGTCATTAACCGCGTTAAGTCAACCTTAGATGTCTGCGGTAATCGCCGCAGATAGCGTAGCATGTTCTGCGTCTGATAGGCCAGAATGATCTGATTAAAATTCTGATAGTGGCGGTAGAAATAAGTCCGTGAGACTTGAGCCTGCTGACAAAGTTCGGTGATGGAAATAGTCATCACTGGTTTTTGCGCCATCAACTCCAGTAAGGCACCGTAGATGGCCGTCAGATTTTGCTGTTTCCGGTCTTGTGGGTCCATTAGGTAACAACCTCTCCCTTATCTGTAACCTAAACCTAGTTTATCATCATCGGGGCTCGTAAACTAGCGATACACACATTAGGAGGGGACCTCAATCTTGAAAAAATCAACGAAGTTAGTTGGGACAATGTCCATTGGCATTTTTCTCTGCATGTTGGACACAACGGTCATGAATATTGCGTTACCCGCAATTCAGACAGGTCTATCCGTCAGTTTAGAACAGCTTTCATGGGCACTAAATCTGTACACGATTCTATTTGCTACCTTGACGATTCCATTAGGGCGACTAGCCGATATTCACGGTCGTAGTCGCTTCTACATTTTGGGCTTAGGGCTATTTCTGGTTGGGTCGCTATTTTCTGGATTGGCGGGCAAAGTGGCATGGCTGATTGTTGGCCGAGGGATTCAAAGCGTGGGTGCAGCGATTGTTTTCCCCGCTAGTATGACGATTGGCATTCAGAGTGCACCCATGGAAAAGCGGACCAGTGCGATTGCCATTCTGGGAGTTACTCAGGGGTTAGCAGCTGCCATGGGGCCAACAATTGGGGGAATCGTGACGCAGTTCTTTAGCTGGCGAGGCATCTTTTTAATCAATGTGCCCTTTACCCTGCTCGCACTGGTTCTTTGCTGGCAGCTGCTTGATCGACACGAAAGAAGGCAAACAGCAGAACACTTAGATATTTTGGGATTGCTGCTTTCAATGACGATGCTATTTAGCCTGACCCTGTTGCTGGTGAAAGGCAGTGACTGGGGGTGGCTCAGTTACCAGTGTCTCGGGCTGGGACTGATGAGTCTTGTTGCTTTGGCGACCTTTGTGGTGGTCGAGTCTCGGGTCAAGCAGCCCATGGTGCCACTGACACTATTCAAGGACAAACAGTTTGTCGGCGCAGCAATTGTGACCGTGATGTCAGGAATCTTCCTGGTTGCCTTACTCGTCTTGATGCCGAGCTTCTTTACGAAGGTTCAAGGTAAAGGCGAATTGCTAGCGGCCTTGATGATTACGCCAGCGTCGCTCATGATTTTTATGTGGTCCCCGCTGAGTGGCTTGTTGTTGGCCAAGGTTGGCCCACGTGCCGTCATCTTGATGGGCAGTCTTGCCATGATTGGTGGCTACGTCGTCCTTAGTCAAATGAATCCCAATGCGTATTGGCAGGTCTGCATGGCGGCGATCCTGGTGGGTGCCGGTTATGGAATTGTCATCGGCCCCATCACAGTCTTGGCAGCGGGTGACTTTACTGGCAGTCTATTAGCAGCATCGCAGAGCGTCATCGGGGTCTTCCGACAGATTGGCACATCCCTGGCTGTGGCCATCTTTGTGTCGGCGCTATCGACGAATTTAGTGACAGCCAAAACAAATATCTGGACTTTCGCGCAAAATCGGGTTGAGGCATTAACGGTGACGGCTAAGGTAAAGAGTGACACACTGATTCAGGTAAAGCATCAACTGAAGACAGAGACAACGCCTCACCAGCAAACTACTTTTATCAATAAAGCAAAAGCCCAGCGACTCATCCGTCAAAACTATCAGCAAGCATTGCGGCAGCCTCGGCTGGCCCAAGCGTCAGTGGCCACAAAACGGACTGTTTACCAACAAGTCAGTCGGACTGTCACGCAACAGGTTGCCCAGGACAATCGCGTCTTGACGACGGCGGTTGCGACGATCAAGCGTGAAACCAAGGACCAACTGACTGCAGCTTTTATCCGGCCATATCAACTGGCGTTGCCATTTACATTCTTGATGCCACTGACGGCCTTTCTGTTTAGGAAACGCCGTGATTATCTCAGTCGAAAGTAACTGATTAGGCAAGTGCATATGACTGGTGGTAGAAGAGCGTTTAGACAAAGTGACTTGCTGGTTACCTAAAAACGCTACTCAAAGAGACAGGGTTGAATTGAAATTCCGGTTCGGGCCGGTCTCTTTAGATCTTTCTGGCAACTGTCGGTTGACCATTCTTTGGAAAGGGGTGCACCAGTAAAGAACCTAGTTAATGCACTAGACTGAAGGTTGAAATACGTAGATTATATTGGTCGGATTGCGGTTGGCATTCATGGAAGTGAGTTGCCGGGCACAGTGTTCCTAAGACGTCTTCAAGAAACGACTTAACTCGCTAGCGTGCTTAACTACCAGTGTGCAATACGCCTTGGTCTGGTCAGAGTCCCGCACAGTTTGCCATCAATGAAACTTCATGCCCACGTTTAATAGACAACACTCTGGATTGTATATGGCCTGAAAAGATTGGAAGTATGGTAAGATAAACTAAAAGGGGAATGGACGTTATGAAGTTTAGAGCGACATTAGGGGTAGTCTTGGGGCTCATCTTGAGTATCACATTGTGCCTGTTTTTTTCGCAGACGGCGCAGGCTTCTCAGAAATATACAGTGGTCTCAGAAAAGTGGCCAACTGAGCGACCGACTTATCGCGCGAAGTATCCTAATAAGAAAGTGGCGTTGTGGAATAAAAAACATACGAAACGGTACGGCTATTTGACAGACAGACCTAATACGACCTTTACACGTGCATCAACTGTCGTCCTACGGCATGGTGGGACCAAAGCAGTCTACTATTACCTTAATGCCGGCGGGACCAAATCACACCCTAAAGCAACGGTCGGTTATGTTTGGCGGGGGTATTTAACGCACGGGTTAGCGATGGACCTGCTGAAGAGTCGCTATGTGCCGATGGGTATGTTCACGAATAGTCAGGATTTCCAAGATTACATTAAGTATTCACCAACTCAGGGGATTACTCGGTCGTTAGTAAAGTCATTACCCAATATGAAGTTAACCTATAATTTAACGAATATTGCTGCGTATGAGTTTGGCCTGAAGCTTGGTAACGAGGATCCAGCAACGCCAATGGTTAAGAAGAGCGTGCTGAAGACGAGTCGTTATCAAAACGTGACCTATTTCCCTAAGGTTACTGAATATTTAGCAACGAGTAACGCTGTTAGCACGAAGAATCGGGTTAAAAAGGTTAAGCAGATTTTGGCGAATGACTACGGTTATACGGCCGCCAAATTAGGTAAGCTTAAGGGGTACGAAATCGGCTTAAACATTGAGGAAAATGTTAAAGGAAAGAAGTCGATTGATAATGGCCCATATGCAGAAAAATTCTACGCATTTGCCATTGGTCAACGGATTGATTAGCGAGTCAAGACAGGCTTAATGTCAGATATTAATTTGTAAGGGGCCGTGAAACTCGTGCTGCCCATTACCATTGGCTGTCGGGCCATGATTGGAAACTTGATTTTCAATCATGGGTGATCTCATGCCAGTTATGCATGAAAAAAAGGGGCAACATCATTAAGTTAGTGATGTTGCCCCTTTTTAGCAGCAATCACGTGGTCAAAAAAATAAAATCTACATTTTCTCTAGTCCATGCCGCTGTTCCTCATCAATGATGTGGGTATACAATCCAGTCGCACTCGTTGAGTTCTGGCCCAGCTGAGTGGCTACTAGTTGTTCGTTCTTAGTAGCCAGGTAGAGCTTTGAAGCCAACGTATGGCGAAGTTTATGCGGCGTGACGCGGACCTTAAACGATGAGGAGTACTTGGCGACCATTTTTTCAATAGAATTGGCTTGCATCCGTGAGGCCTGGCCACGGTAACTGCTGAGAAACAGCGCACGATCGCTACTGGTGGCGTGATAAATAGCTGCTCGGTGTTCGACGTAATCTTGAATGTAGGGCAGCGTCCACGGGGCAATAGGCACTGTATCGCGTTGCCCACCTTTGCGGACGACGCCAATCGTCCCCGTCTTCAAGTTCAAGTGGCGTAAGTCCGCATTAGCTGCCTCGGAAACGCGGAGACCACTCCCAAGTAGGAGGGCATTGATGGCTAAATCTCGCTGTTTATCCCGGTGAAAGTACCGCTTTTTAGCCGGTGACAGCTGTGTTTCATATTTCTGGTCGATATAGGACAGGTAATCATGGTCCGTATTGCCTAGCATGAGCTTCGTTTTTAAGTTAGCTGCACGGGTCGCATAGGTCTCACTGGTCCGCACCAGGGCAATCTTGTGCATCACGTTACGGTCGAAGTAGGCTTCGCCATCGTCGTTCTCCGTGTCTTCTGTGAGATACTTGAAGAGTGACGAGAGGGCATTTAACGAGCGGTTGATGGTTGGGTGAGTTCGACTGCCGGATGCGCCCGTGAGCTTGGTTTGATTCAGCAGGGCAGACTTATACAATTCAACAGTCTCTTTCTTTAAAATCGCCAGAACTTGAATATTGATGTCAGCGGGGCGGCTAGCCGGCGTAAGACCTTCACTGATCAGCCAGTTAAAGAAACGCCGGTATTCAGTTAAATACTGGTAAAGGGTTGCCGGAGACAGGGGGACGGTTGCTTTAGCTTGGTAGTATTCCTGAACGTACCAGGGCGCGGTGGCCAGTTCTTCGTTAATTAATTTTAAGTAATGCTGCTTCTCCATAAGACGGCCTCCAAACATATGTTCTCATATGATATATGATACCGGTGAATGCTCAAATTAGCAAGTCCCCCATCTTATTTTTGGCGATAACTATCTTTAAAATATTTGTTTTAATGAAAGTAATGGTGGCTTAAGTGGGTTCACCCCAATCTGAGACTGATTAGGGTTTGGGCTACAGATTGTCAGTGATGCCCGTTATATGGGCTTTTTCACCACATTTAACCTAGGATTCATGCTGATGATCATTGTTTGCAAAAATCCACAAACAGCCGTCAAATACCGGTATAACAACGTTTCCTGATGTTAGAGCTACTAGTCATATTAGCGATTGCAGTAGCACCAAATCAGTCGTTCAGTGTAAGTTGTACTGTGGTACCAACGGCTTGGACCATAGATGTCTAAGCACAACTGGTATCACTGACAGTAATTTTCGAGTTATTTAATGTGGCCCAGCCCATAGTTGGGTATCTGTTAGACCATTCAGCCGGCTGACATCGCTGAAACCAATAGTAAATACGTTCTGACCACTAACGACGCGTCTGAACCTGATATTGGGACTTCATCATCGCGAGCAACGTGCGCTGCCATAGTATCTGAATCAGCAGTTATCACGGGATTTTTGACGTTAATTCTAAGCACACGTTCAGAGTTTAGACGGAGACCTGACCGTGAAATTAACGGAGGATCCGCCTGTAAATTGATCGTTTTAGCTAGTATTGAACAGATGCTAGCATAATACGTTTGCAGTGGCATTGCTTAATAGAAATAAAATCGATTTGGTTGCAGACAGACGATTGTAGTCGGTCAGCTTGAGTACTAGTCATTGAGACAAGAAAGATGCTACTAAACATCATGGCCGGTTCCACGCAGTATCGTCAGCGGATGGCTATTAAACTCAAGCAGTTAAATTTTTAAACGGCTACGACAGTCAATACATAAGTTACGTTGAAAAGAACCGACACATTCAAAAGAAAGGGAACGACCAGTCTCAGTCGATAAAGTAAAAAAATATTCTACTTTACATAATATATATTATCGAAAGTAGGACTAGAAGCTAAAAATAAAGGCTTCCTCCAACTTTCCTGGATTTGGCCTTTACTCTCAGACTTATAGGTTTGTCGTGATTCGTAGTTGATTTAAAATGCGTTGGGTAATTGGCGTTAACGTCGGTGGTAACTCTGCTAACGAGAAAAATTTCGCCAAACTCGTCTCGTCTTGATCTGCTCGGAGCTCACCAGTCGCCGTCAGTTGGTAAACGGTTGTGACTGAATCAATCTGATCACCGTTGGGATACGTGTATTGCATGCCAACACCACTGACCACCGTTAAAAGTTTGGGGTCCTGACCAACCAAACCGGTTTCCTCGTTTAATTCACGAATTGCCGTTGTTTGCAGATCTTCAGTCAGTTCTTTGGAACCCGCCGGCAGTCCCCAGAGTAAGTTATCCGTTCGTTTTACCAGTAAGAGTTGCTGTTGTTTGAGCACGACTGCTGCTGCGCCGACAACAATCAATTGTTGAGAGCCAATCGACTGGCGTAAATTCAAAACGTAACCCATTCGCAATCACCATCCTCTAGGCTAATTGTAATGCACAACTAGACAGTTAGTCTTGCCATTTTTTCGCGATAAACGCCTGGCGACCACCCATTTCTTCAATCTGGTAACGGAATGGATTCTTGCGGTAGAAATCCTGATGCTCGTCTTCAGCCGGATAAAATGGCTGGGCGTCCTCGATGCTGGTCACGATTGGCTCGTCAAACTGACCGCTATCAATCAACTTTTTCTTAGACGCCGATGCAATTTGACGTTGTGTGGGGCTATTGACGAAAATGACTGGTCGATAGCTGTCGCCACGATCCTGAAACTGGCCACTGGCGTCGGTTGGATCTGTTTGATGCCAATAGATGTCAACCAGATTAGCATAACTGATCACAGCTGGATCAAACGTAATCTGTACAGCTTCTGTATGCCCAGTGGTATGGCTGGCGACCTCGGCATACGTTGGATTCACAGTGTGACCACCGGTGTAGCCGGAAATGATCGACTGAATGCCGGGTTGCGTATCAAACGGTTGCACCATACACCAGAAGCATCCGCCAGCAAAAATTGCCGTTTCTACCTGTGTCATGAGTGTGCCTCCTTAATTTTGATCGGGAAATAATTGTTGGAAGTCGTGGTAGCCACTCTCTTCGAGCTGATCAACGGGGATAAACTTGAGGGCCGCCGAATTAATACAATAGCGTAAGCCCCCCGCTTCCTGCGGCCCATCGTTGAAGACGTGGCCAAGGTGTGATTTGGCCTCGCTACTACGAACTTCCTGGCGTACCATGCCAAATGAACGGTCGGCGTTTTCCCTGACGTTGGCAGCAGCAATGGGTTTGGTAAATGACGGCCAACCGCAGCCTGCGTCATACTTGTCGGTCGAGCTGAACAAGGGTTGCCCACTGGCCACATCCACGTAAATACCAGGTTCATAAAAGGCATCATACTTACCGCTAAAAGCCGGTTCCGTTGCGGCATTCTGGGTAACGGCATATTCTTCCGCAGTCAAACGAGCCTTTAAATCTGCTTGAGAGTCTTCTTGTTTCATTCCGGTTCCTCCAATCAATTGTGCACAACTTTTTACTTATTTCCAGTTTACGACTCTTGGGGCAAAAGGCAATTAATTTGCCTAATCACCTTTGAATTTTTCCGTGGCGCTTAACTTGTCGGCCGTGATGTTCAAACCTGTGTCATTGACTCGTTGACACAGAGATACAGATATTTAGGCGTTAATTCAAAAAACGTCGGCCCGTAATGAGTCGACGTTTATCTTCTATTCTACTTTTGCTGCTCTACTTCGCACTGACTAACTTGCCTGCCCAGCCGGTGTTTGATAACGGGCCTTAACGCCATTGATATCAACCTGCTGAATGGCAACCGAGCGATTCTCGTAGTACATGACGCTGTCTCTTGACGGGTTATGGGCAAGTCCCATGGCGTGACCCAGCTCATGTTCAGCAACGTGGGTGTCATCCGACTTGGAATAGCCATAGTCATGTAGCAGTTCTGGATTTAACTCGGAATTGATCTTAAACAGGTAGTCATGCCGGGCCCAGAACTCCGTTAACCCAACATCCTTTCCAAGTTGTTGTGACTCACTCTTTGTTGCCGTCGTCAGCTTAATCTGAGCTGACTTGGTGGAAGCGAGTTTAAACGTGAACGCCCCGGTTCTGTTCCATGCCCGAATGGCCGAGCGCCAAATCCGTTGATAGTAAGCCGATTTGGTGGTAATTGCATAGGTCGCATGATTCGTGACAAACCTTTCAGGTCCAAACGGTGTTGTAGACGCTGCCAACGCCACAGCACCACCGATTTGGCTGACAAAAAGACCAATCGTAACCAACACCATCACGATTTTTCGATACCAAGCACTTCTTGTCATGCAAAGTTCCCTCTCTCTTACAGGGAAGATGCCTAACGGCTACCATCGGCCCGTATTATATGCGGGTTACCTAAAAGTTGCGACAAAAACGCTCCCCGAAGGCATAATTTCTTCGAGGAGCGTTCTAATTTATTGTAAATTTACCGAATTAAGCGTTGAAGGCGTCAGTCAATGGTGGCACAACTTGCTTCTTTCGAGAAACTACGCCAGGTAAGCTGGCACGGTTGTTGTCGAGTTTAGCATTGAAGGCTTTTTCAACGACAGCCTTAGGTTCACCGGCAACGATGAGCTCGGAGTCGCTGTTCAAGACGTTGGTTGCCAAGGTAATGAATAAGTCATAACCGTCCGCAGCAATTTCAGCATTCATTTCCTTTTCCAAGCCAGCTTGACGTGAAATAACGTCATCCAAGTCGACCGTGTTGATTTGGCCGATCCGAACATTGTGACCGTTCATTTCGAAAGACTTAGCGTCACCATCAATCAATTCCTTATCACTCTTAGCAGCCAGGTTAGTCCCAGCTTTTAACATCGCGATACCATAACTTTGAACGTCGATGTCGGCAATTTCAGCCAAGGCACGAACGGCTTCGCGGTCCTTATCCGTCGTCGTTGGGGATTGTAATAACAACGTGTCGGAGATGATTGCGGAAAGCATCAAACCAGCCAACTTAGCTGGAATTTCGATCTTGGATTCGTCGAACATTTCCGTCAGGATGGTGCTGACACAGCCCACTGGTTCTGCCCGGTAGTACAAGGGCGCATCCGTATGAAAGTTGGCAATCCGGTGATGATCAATGACAAAGGTTACTTGAACCTTGTCCAAATCGCTCACACTTTGTTGGGCCTCGTTGTGGTCCACCAACATCACTTGGTCAACTTCGTTTGAGACCGTCTTAACGACCCGTGGTGCTGGTTCGTCGAAGTGATTCAAGACATAGTTGGTTTCCATGTTAGGTTCGCCCAAGGCAACGGCCTCAACGTCGTAACCGCGTTGCGTTTGGTAGTAGGCAAAAGCCTTGGCAGCCACAATGGCATCCGTATCAGGATTTTGGTGACCGAAAATTAATGCTTTACTCATTGGTAAAAAACTCCCTTAATCAATAAATTTTTTTGTTTAAATTTACTTGTTACGCAATTGTTTGAGGCGCGAAATGTAATCGTCGGTATGCAAGTACCGGTCAAACTGCGCTAAAAAGTGACTGATCCGCGGAATCTCTGCTTTACCCTTGCGGAAAACAAAGGCTAAGTCGAAGCGAATATTGGGATCAAAGTGAGCCGTCCAAGTCTCTGGCAGGTTATCTTGACCAACCATAAACGAATTAGGCAGCGCCGTTGACGCCCCAGTTTGCATTGAGAAATGCAGTAACTGTGTCGGTGTCGTAAAGTTAGCAACACCCTTGGGAAAATCAGCCAATTGATTCTTGTAGGATTCGTGAATTGTCTGATTCAGGTAGTAACCATCGGGATACATGGCCCATACGTTAGCCGTAGTGTCCTTGAACTTGATCCGGTGTTTCTTAGCCAATTGCTCATCGTGATGGATAAACAACAGGTCATCCGAAATAATCTTCTTGGACTCGTACGGTTTCCAATTTTTGATGGAGTCATCAGGTAGGTACATGATGGCCAAGTCAATTTTATTGTTTTCCAACCGCTCCCAAATTTCCTTCCGGGTTAACATGTGGAAGGAAATCTTGAGTTCGGGGTTACTTTGGTAAGACAGGATAGCAAAATCCTCAAAGACGGCATCCTCGACCGAAGCCAAGAGGCCAATGTTGATTTCACCCTGCGTGGCACTGGTGGATTGCTGAATCTCATCCGTTGCCTGGTTCAGAATGGCATAAATTTTGTGCGTGGCGTCTAACATGGTATAGCCAGCGTCCGACAACCGAAGCTTCTTCCCGACTGAGTAGAAGAGCGGTGCCCCCACCGTTCGTTCTAGCTTCTTTATCTGTTGGGTCAGAGCTGGTTGGGTAATCCCCAAAATTTGAGCAGCCTGCGTATAATTCATGGTTTCTGCGAGTTGTAGAAAATACGTCAGGGTTTTAGAAGAAAAGATGCTTTCTTGTTTCGTCTTCATCCGCGTTTACTCCTTATGACTGGCGTGACGAACCGTCTAGCCGACACTACGTCAGCCTAATAGTAACTATTAATCTCTATAATAGGCTGTTTTGTATGAAAGCGCAACGATTACTGTTTGCAAATCCCCTCACAGCCACCTAAGATCGTTAATCCAACACCAATTCAGCAGGTTTGACGCGTAGTGAGAGCGGTGTGCCTTCTACGTCAGTATCGACCACGAATGATCCGTTTGAATAACGACCGCTCAATGGATGTTCCATCGGCAAAACATCATGGGTCCGTTCACGACTCGTCATAATTTCCAATGGTGGATTACCGGCCGGAATCGTCATGAAATCGACGACCCGATGCGGATCGCGCTTCAACTCACGAAGCACAATAACGCCTCGACGGGCACGACTCGTCACGGAGATTTCCTTCATTGCCAGGCGCTTAAAGCCCCCACGCTGGGTAATTAACGCAATCGTGTCGTTATCGGCAACCAAGGCCAGATTAACGACTTCATCGTCGTCTCGTAGATCCATCGCGCGGACACCAGTCGTCCGGGCACCATTAATGGAAACCTCATCGACCGCATAGCGAAGTGCGTAACCGTTCTTAGAAATTAAGAGAATTCCCTTCTCCACGGGTTCCGTCAGGTATTTCACCTGAACAACCTGTGCGTCATCGTGCTTGAGCTTCTCGTAAATGGCGGCCCGACTCTTATAAGTCCGACCAGGCGTCAAATCACTGAAGGCCGTTTGCTTCACGTAACCGTCACTCGTCGCAATTAAGAAACGTCCCGGCTCTTTCAGTGTCTTAAAGGCAAAGGTCGCAACGATTTCTTCATCGTTGGCTAAGCCAATTGTTTGAGAAATGTGCTCGCCGGTTTCCTTCCACTTCACATCACTGATCTCGTGGACGGGCCGGTAAATCAAGTTACCCTTGCTGGTAAACATCATGAGGTGATCCAGCGTACTGAGCTTTTTCATGAAAATTGGGTAATCTTCATCCTTCAGCCCATTATCCTGGGGATCCGAAGCCGTGTAGGAACGAACACCGGAGCGTTTCAGGTAACCATCATGACTGACCAAAACGACAACGTCTTCATCGGCTACCGTAACTGTCGTCTTGATCTTCAGGTCTTCAATCTTATCCTGAATCTCAGTCCGGCGAGGGTTCCGATAGTTCTTAGCAACATCCTTCAACTCTTTACGCAGAACCGCGTTAAGGGTCTTGGGTTCGGCCAAGATCTTATGATCCTGTTCGATAGCCGCAGATAATTTATCCGATTCGGCTTGAAGCTGTGTCACGTCGGTATTGGTCAACCGGTACAGTTGCAAGGCAACGATGGCGTCCGCTTGCTTTTCAGAAAAATCGTAAGCGCTAACCAGGTTGTCCCGAGCATCACGCCGATCTTTGCTAGCTCGGATGGTTGCAATCACTTGATCCAGGATGGACAATGCTTTGATCAGACCAGTGACGATGTGCTGCCGGTCCAAGGCCTTCTGCAGCTCGTACTTAGTCCGTTTCGTAATCACATCACGTTGGTGTTCCAAGTAAGCTGTCAGAATCGTCTTGAGGCCAACATGTTCTGGCCGCATGTGGTTAATTGCAACCATGTTGAAGTTGTAGGTGATCTGTAGTTCGGTATTTTTAAATAGATAGTTCAGGACACCTTGAGCATCGGCATCACGCTTCAGTTCAATGGCGATACGCAGTCCGTCCCGATCGGTTTCGTCCCGCACTTCGGCAAGGCCTTCAACCTTTTTATTGAGACGGATCTCATCGATCTTTTTGACCAATTGGGCCTTGTTTACTTCGTATGGGATTTCGGTCACAATAATCTGGCTCTTGTTCCCACGTAAGGGTTCAATCGCTGTCTTGGAACGGACAACGACCCGACCACGACCAGTCTCATAGGCCTTAACGATACCGTCTTTCCCCTGAATAATGCCACCGGTAGGGAAATCTGGCCCCTGAACAAAGGACATCAGTTCTGCCAACGTCGCTTTAGAATGACTCAACAGGTAAACTAGAGCGTCTACAACCTCACCCAAGTTATGCGGCGGAATATCCGTTGCATAACCGGCCGAGATACCCGTTGACCCATTGACTAATAGGTTGGGGAAACGGGCTGGTAAGACGGTGGGCTCGTATTCGGTGTCATCGAAGTTGAGGACCATTTCAACCGTATCCTTGTCAATATCCCGCAGCATTTCACCGGCCAACTTGCTCAGCCGAGCTTCGGTATACCGCATGGCAGCGGCCGGATCCCCGTCCATCGATCCATTATTCCCATGCATTTCAACTAGAGGTTCACGAACCTTCCAGTCCTGGCTCATCCGTGTTAGAGCTTCATAAATTGAGCTGTCACCATGGGGGTGAAAATTACCCATGACGTTCCCAACAGATTTAGCTGATTTTCGGAAGCCCTTGTCATAGGTGTTGCCATCCTTGTTCATAGCAAATAAAATTCGCCGCTGAACAGGCTTTAAACCATCTCGAATATCTGGTAGTGCCCGCTCTTGAATGATGGACTTGGAATACCGGCCAAACCGGTCACCCATCACTTCTTCCAAAGTTAATTCTTGAATATTCTGTCCTTCACTCACGAAAGTTGTGCTCCTTTCACCGGTTATTTATCCGTTGATTCTGTCGGTTCTGCGGATTCTAGGAGACTGGTATTATCGTCCTCTAGCGTAAATTGAACGTTGCTTTCAATCCACTTCCGGCGTGGTTCAACCTTGTCACCCATCAACGTTGTGACCCGGCGCTCGGCTAAGGCTGCATCGTCGATCTGGACTCGAATCAGTGTGCGTTTCTCGGGATCCATCGTGGTATCCCACAGTTGCTCGGCGTCCATTTCACCCAGCCCTTTGAATCGTTGCAAGTTGTAGCCGTGATTCTTGATGAGCTTGGTCTTCTGATCAAGTTCATCGTTAGTCCAAGCGTATTCGATCGTTGACTTCTTACCAGTCGTCTTGATCCGATACAATGGTGGCAGAGCAATGTAAACCCGGCCAGCATCAATCATGGGCCGCATGTACTTGTAGAAGAAAGTCAATAGTAGGATCTGAATGTGCGCACCATCATCATCGGCATCGGTCATAATAATAATCTTGTCATAGTTGGCATCGGCGATGTTAAATTCAGTACCGACACCTGCACCAATCGTATAGATCATGGTACTAATTTCTTCGTTTTTCATAATATCAGGTAACTTGGCGCGTTCCGTGTTTAGCACCTTCCCCCGCAGTGGCAGGATGGCTTGAAACTTCCGGTTGCGGCCCTGCTTAGCTGAGCCACCGGCAGAATCCCCTTCGACTAGGAACAGTTCATTCTTAGCGGAGTTCTTGGATTGTGCGGGGGTTAATTTCCCGGAGAGTAGTCGTTCATGTTTCTTGTGGCGCTTGCCATTACGACTCTCATCACGGGCCTTACGTGCAGCTTCACGCGCTTGACGGGCCTGGGTCGATTTTCGAATCAACATCTTCCCAAAATCCCCATTTTCCATGAGGTAATACCCCATCTGTTCACTGACGATGCTGTCAACCGTTGCTCGTGCTTCGGGCGTTCCCAGCTTTTCCTTAGTCTGTCCTTCAAATTGCAACAGATTTTCGGGAATCCGCAGCGAAATGACCGCAGACAGGCCTTCACGGACGTCAGTACCTTCGAGGTTTTTATCGCGTTCCTTGAGCAATCCAACTTTTCGGGCATAGTCATTAAAGGCTTTCGTCCAGCCGCTGCGCATCCCAACTTCATGGGTTCCCCCATCTTTGGTCCGGACGTTGTTCACGAACGACAGGAGGTTTTCAGTGTAGCCGTCGTTGTATTGCGCAGCGACCTCGACCTCGATACCATCCTTCTTGCCATCAAAGTACATCACGTCACCGAGAGTATCCTTGTCTTCGTTAAGGTAGCTAACGAACTCCTTGATCCCATCTTCGAAATGGTACTCTTCGGCCTTTTCTTGCCCCTCACGTTCATCGGTCAGCGTAATCTTTACGCCTTTGAGTAGAAACGCCGATTCGCGGAGCCGTTCTGAGAGCGTATTAAAGTTATAGACGGTCGTCGTGAAAATTTCACTATCCGGTTTAAAGGTCAATGTGGTCCCATTGTGAGCACGCGTATTGCCCTTCTTTTCCAGGGTACCTTGGGGGTGCCCCCCCTTGGCGAATTTTTCCTGGTACCGAACGCCATCGCGTACAATGGTCACGGTCAGCGAACTGGAGAGGGCGTTGACCACGGAAGCCCCCACCCCGTGGAGTCCCCCAGAGGTCTTGTAACCACCTTGGCCGAACTTACCCCCGGCATGTAGCACCGTTAAAATAACTTCAGGTGTGGGAATACCGGACGCGTGCATGCCCACAGGCATACCCCGACCATGGTCGACGACGGTGATACTGTTGTCCTGGTGGATGGTAACGTTGATTTCCTTACCGTACCCGGCCAGCGCTTCATCAACGGCGTTATCGACGATTTCATAGACCAGGTGGTGGAGACCCCGGCCGTCAGTGGAGCCGATATACATCCCAGGACGTTTACGGACAGCTTCCAATCCCTCCAAGACTTGGATGGAGGAATCGTCATATTTAGGTTTTGCTTTCGCCATGCGTAAATCCCCTTTACTTTTACTAGATTTAAAATTGCTTTTACGATACCCTTTAGTTTACCTCAATGCGAACGTATGTTCAAATGAATCGTACAAATCGCATGGGGTGGGTTTTCAGTAACCACATTATCATACCACAGGAAACTAAAAGCTGGCTAGTTTCCTGATATAATTGGCGTAATGCGTAAAACATGCTAAAATATAGAGCAGCTTATTAGTGACGGTCGCCACCCTAGCGATGGTGGCTGTCGGGAGAAAGAGCGGAGGAATTACGCGTGAAATTAATTGGGTTACTCATTGTGGCCTACCTCTTGGGGGCCATTCCAAACGGCGTCTGGGTGGGTAAGACATTCTTCCATACCGACATTCGCCAGTCTGGTTCCGGTAATATTGGGACAACCAATACTTACCGGGTTCTCGGGCCATATGCTGGGACGGTCGTGATGGTCCTTGATATTGCGAAGGGAACGGTCGCCACACTGCTCCCCACTTGGGGGCACGTGACCACAATCTTTGGTACCGCGACACCCCTCTTGTTCGGGCTGTTTGCGGTTCTCGGTCACACCGTGTCCGTCTTTGATCATTTCAAAGGAGGCAAGGCGGTGGCCACCTCAGCGGGGATGCTACTGGCATACAACCCGTTGATGTTTGTGATTGCAGCTGGACTGTGGGTCAGCCTAATCTACTGGACGAGCATGGTCAGTTTGGCCAGTATGATTGCCTTTTCGCTGATTACCTTGATCTCACTAGGGTTTCACGACTGGTATCTGACCGGCATCGCCTTTGTATTGACGGTATTCGTCTTCTACCGCCACAGAACCAACATTACCCGGATCAAGAACGGGACGGAATCACTGGTGCCATTCGGTCATGGCTACCAGAAACGTCACGCTAAATAGGATACCGAAGGCTCTCAACGACATTCGTCGCTGGGAGCCTTTTTCTTATGATTTAAAAGTAAGTAATTTGATAGCTCGCCTTAAAGGAATCCTTACCCGCTAATTTCTGGATGGCAACCTTCGTATTCAGGTCGCCCGTTGCTTGGGCATCATCTGCCAGGCCCCACCATGGTTCTAAGCACACGAACGGTGCTTGCTTGGGATACGGTGACCAGATACCCAGATATGGCGCAGCGACTGTCAGTGCAATACCGTGGTCGTCTGCGGGTGTGCTGAGCATGACTGTCGTCTCATGGTTGTCGAGCGTCAGAACCTGCGCGTCGTGATCGAACAGATCATGTGTCAAGGCTAATGGCTGATGGAGATCAAGTGGTACAGCATGGGGGGTATCGCTGTACGGTCCAACCAATGGGACACGTTGATAGGTCTGTTTGGGTGAAACGGTCACATTGTAATCAGTAAAGTCGGCTAAGGCACCGCCAAAGGGCACGTTGAAGCCAGGATGGGCCCCAAACGAGAAGACCATTTCTTCATCGGCTGGATTCGTCACCGTCGCGTTGACTTTGACCTGGTGATCGACCAATTCGTAGGACAGGGTCAGGATGAAGTCTTGCGGGTAAAGTGCCTTAGTCGCGTCGTCAGCAGTCAATTCAAGGCTAACCTGCGTGTCGGTCTGATCGATAATCGTAAATTCACGATCACGTGCGAAACCGTGCTGAGTCATGTGGTACGTTTCCCCATTT
Organism: Levilactobacillus muriae; assembly: GCF_045862015.1. Taxonomy (NCBI): domain Bacteria; kingdom Bacillati; phylum Bacillota; class Bacilli; order Lactobacillales; family Lactobacillaceae; genus Levilactobacillus; species Levilactobacillus muriae. The sequence goes on along the minus strand of NZ_BAAFRU010000003.1, from coordinate 95,811 downwards.
AATCGGTACTGATTATCCTTTAACCGGCCGACGATAGGAAAGAGAATCGGTGCGTGACGGCCCCAGTACGCTTTGTCGGCCTGCCACATGTATTCCAAGCCACTCTCATTATCCTTAACACTGGTCAATTCGGCCCCTAACGGATTGATTTTCACCGTCAGATAGTCATTCTTCAACGTGATCATCACAATTCCTCCCACATTAATCTGTTACCTCTTATCATACCTTACACCACGCAAAAGAGCCAAGACAACTGTCCTGGCCCCCACATACGTTTATAGGATGTACCGTGATAAATCCTTGTTCTGAACGATGTCACCGATCTTATCGTTAACGTAACTTTCGGTAATCGTGACGTCGCCTGTCCCCATGTCAGGTCCTTCATAGAGCAGATCTTCCAGGAGCTTTTCCAGAACGGTCTGTAGCCGCCGAGCCCCAATATTTTGGTTCTCGTGGTTCAGTTCGAAGGCCAATTCGGCAATACGTTCGATGGCCTCCATCGTGAAGGTTACCTTGACGTTGTCGGTCCCAATCAAGGCGATGTATTGCTTGATCAGAGCATTGTTCGGTTCGGTCAAGATCCGCACGAAGTCTTGCTTGCTGAGGTCGTTTAATTCAACCCGAATTGGGAAACGGCCTTGCAATTCGGCAATCAAGTCACTGGGCTTGGATTCTGCGAAGGCGCCAGCTGCGATGAAGAGAATGTGATCCGTATCGATGGTCCCATACTTCGTCTTAACTTGCGTCCCTTCAACGATTGGCAGGATATCACGTTGGACCCCTTCACGGGAAACGTCGCCACTGTTCTGGCCACTGCCCTTGGTGATCTTGTCGATTTCGTCGAGGAAGATAATGCCAGTGTTTTCAGCTCGCATGATGGCATCGTGATTGATGTCGGCGTTGTTGACCAACTTTTCTGATTCTTCACTGACCAAGATTTCACGAGCTTCGGCGACCGTGACCGTCCGCTTGATCCGCTTCTTAGGCATGATAGACCCCAAGGTATCATTCAAATCAATACCCATTTGGCCCAACATATTGTTGTCGGTTGCGCCAGCCTGCTGTGGGTCATCCATTTCGAGTTCGACCGAGTGGTTTTCAAGCAGGCCCTTGTTGAGTTGTTCCGTTAAGGACAGGCGTTCGTTACGAATCTCATCGGTAACTTCTTCCTGTTCGCTAGGCGCCGCTGGCATTTGGCCATTTTGCATCTGGGAGAACATGTTCATCATGTTTGAAAAGTCGTTGTTGTTCTTGTTTTCCTTCTTCTTAGCTGGGGCCAACAGCTTAACTAAACGCTTGTTGGCAGCCTGCGTGGCATCGGCACGGACATTCTTGAATTGGTCCTGCTTTTCCATCGCAACGGAGACTTCAACCAAGTCACGAACCATGGATTCCACGTCGCGGCCAACGTACCCAACTTCAGTAAATTTACTGGCTTCGACCTTGGTGAATGGGGCGTGCACGATTTTAGCTAACCGCCGGGCAATTTCAGTTTTCCCAACCCCGGTCGGTCCAATCATCAGCATGTTTTTAGGTGAAATTTCTTCTTGCATAGCGGCATCAAGTTGCATGCGCCGGTAACGGTTCCGTAAGGCAATAGCAATGGCCTTCTTGGCTTCATCTTGACCGATAACGTATTGGTCAAGTAAGCCGACAACCTCTTTAGGTGTTTTATTAATTGCGTCCACTATTCTCAGTCCTCCAGATTTAAAGTTCTTCAGAAATGACATTTTCGTTTGTAAAGATATCAATCCCACCTGCAATATGGATGGCGCTTTCGGCAATTTCCTTAGCGCTCATTTCCTTAGCGTGGTGGTGTAAAGCCGTTGCTGCGGCCAAAGCAAAGTTCCCACCAGAACCGATGGCCAAAATGTCATCGTCGGGGGCAATGACCTCACCGGAGCCAGAGACTAGGAGCATTTCGTCCTTGTCCATGACGATCAGTAAGGCTTCTAACTTTTGTAAAGCTTGGTCGGAACGCCACTGCTTGGCAAGTTCAACGGCTGCCCGTTGCAGGTTACCGCTGTATTCGTTGAGTTGACCTTCAAATTTTTCTTCCAGGTTAAAGGCATCGGCGACACTACCGGCGAATCCGACAACGACTTGGTTGTTGTAGATCCGACGAATCTTGTGGGCGGTTCCCTTCATGATAACTTTTTCACCCATCGTCACTTGGCCGTCACCTGCCATGGCGTTATGGCCGTTGTGACGGACGGCACAGATGGTCGTTGCTTCAAATTTTACTGGCATAATTATTAGTCTCCTTATGATTACTTCGGTTGGTCCTTGTCTTCAGTTGCACGGGGAAAGAATTGACGATAATCCCGTTGGAGGTGTTCTCGCGTCACGTGCGTGTAGATCTGCGTGGTCGAGAGGCTGCTGTGACCCAGCAACTCCTGAACCGACCGTAAGTCTGCCCCGTTATTGAGCAAATGTGTGGCAAACGTGTGGCGCAACATGTGGGGATGAATATCACCAGTCAGGCTGCTGCGCTTGATGACCTGATTGAGCAGATACGTCACGCCCGCTGGGGTCAGTTGCCCCCCATGGGCATTGATGAAGACGTAATCGTGTTGCTGATGATATTTGGCCATCAAGGGTGTCCGGGCTGCTGTGAAATACGTCTCCAGCGCATCGCTGGCGTAATGGCCAAACGGGACGTAACGTTCCTTATTACCCTTCCCGTGAACTAGCATGATCCGGTTGTCAAAATCTACATCGCGCAGGGTCAGGTTGACACATTCACTGACCCGGATCCCCGTCCCGTACAGAATCTCCAGCACGGCAGAATCACGCGTAGCCAACTGCTGATTGGAATTACCCGCGGCAGCCGTGAACAGTGCCGTCATTTCCCGTTCATAGAAGAAACGGGGCAAGTGGCTCTGGTGATGCTTGAGCTGAACATAGGCGAACGGGTCGTCTTTGGCCAGACCGTTACTCATCAGAAAGTTGTAAAACGACCGTAGCGTTGATAGCTTGCGGGCAATTGTGGTCCGGGCATAGTGGTGATCGTACAAGTCACTGAGGTAGACCTCCACATCGAGCTGGTCGATCTCTGCCCAGGGTTTCTCACCCCCGTTAGCCTGTAGAAAGTGACTGAATTCAGCTAAGTCTTCCTGATAGGCCTTCACAGTTTCAGGTGAATATTGGCGCTCACCACTCAGGTAAGTCATGAATTGTGCGACTGCTGAAGCCACGGCTGACACCTCCTGTACGTGTTAATGCTAGCAAACGCGCCCTAAAAACTCAACTAACTCATCAGAAATGTTGTAGACGGCCCCATTTGGCTAGTGTGTTGCGGCTGATGGCAATTGGCAGTTGCTGCTATTTTTGAAAAGCAAAGATTATTTTGTTTATGGTTTTTGTAAACAATGAGGGACACGCTTAAATCCACATATTGCCAAAGAAATACGGCGTTTTTAGATATTTTTTAATAATATATTCAAAAATAGTTGTTGACATTATCCGTAAACATTTGTAAAGTAGATGCCACTGGAGGGATTCGACATGAACCTAGGCGATCTGACACTAACTGAAATTGAACAGGGCTGGCACGAGACGGATGCGGCCTATATCTGTAACACTTGTGATGCAACGTTTGCCAAGGATCAAGTCTTCCCGGAAGACGACAAGTTCTATCCGGCAGCGACCATGATTCGGCATCATCTTGCGGCCGCACACCCCAATTCGGTGGCCACCTTGATCCAAAACGACACTAAATATAATACCTTGACGGCCAAGCAACGCGACCTGTTACTGGCATTCGTTCAGGGGCAGAAGGACGCCGCAATCGCCGAAGAAATGGGCATTGCAGCAGCAACTGTGCGTCATCAAAAATTTACTTTCCGTGAAAAGGCCAAACAGGCCAAACTCTACCTCGCAATCTATGAACAGGTCTTCAATCAGCCAGCAACTGCCGATCAATTGGTGACATTACCCGATCAAAAGGGACAGGAGGATGACCGTTTTAACATCACCACTGCTGAATATGATCAGTTGGTGACGAAGTACTTTACGTCCACCACCCCCTTGAAACTGGCACGGTGGCCCAAGCACCAGAAGGCCATCCTGGCTGTCTTAAAACGGATTAGCCTAACGCTGCCAGCGACTCAGCATTTGACCGAACAGGCGTTGACGGCCAAATTAAAACCGATCTATGCCGATTATCCCTTGTTGCGCCGCTATCTGATTGACTACGGCTTTCTCAGCCGGACAGCGAGTGGCAGTGATTATTGGCGAAACCCTAATGATAAGGAGTCACACATGAATCACAAAGAAATTACTCAAAATTACAAGGCGGCACCAACTTTCTATGGTGTGATTCAGATCAAAAATAAGCAGAATGGTAAGACCTTCATCGATGTTGCACGCAACATTCACAATCTCTGGGGGTACTATCAAACCAACCTAAACGGCAACTTCTACCACGATACCGCGCTTCAGGCGGATTGGAATGACCTAGGGGCGGATGCGTTTACCTATAGCGTTCTTTGGAAGGCCGATGTCGCTGAGGTTGATAATCTCCGGCAAGCCCTCAAGGACCTCAAAGCCAAGTGGCTAGAGAAGTGTCAGCCGGCGTATAACCAGTCAGAAAGGACTTAATATGACACCCTTAAATACACACAGTACCCCTATCGACTTGGCCACGTGGCCACGGCGCGAATACTTTTATTATTTCACCAAAATGATGCCAACCGGTTTTACGTTGACCGTTGACCTAGACGTCACGGCCACTAAGGAGTGGCTGGCGGCACGTGACCTCAAATTCAATGCGGCCTATCTCTACCTCGTCACGAGGATTATCGCACAAACACCTGAGTTCAGAGTCCATCGCGATGATGCTGGTCAACTCCGGCACTATGACGTCCTCCATCCGGCCTACTCGGTCATGCATACGGATGATCACAGTATTTCCAGCCTATGGACGGCCTACGATCCGAACTTCAAGCAATTTCATCAAAACTACCTGGCCGATCTGGCCGAATATGGGGATCAACGGACGCCGATGCCCAAGGCCCCGCAGAGCGAAAACACCTACATGATCGGTAGCATTCCCTGGACTCACTTCACCAGCTACACACCGCTCCCCTTTACCCCACTGAATACCTTCTTCCCGGTTATCCAGGCGGGAAAGTTCGAGCAGGAGGCCAAGCGGTGGCAAATGCCCCTGTCCCTAACAATTCATCATGCAGTGGCGGATGGCTACCACGTGAGTCAGTTCCTGGAACAGCTTCAGCTAGCCTTCGACCATCCGGAGACTTGGCTAGCCAGCTAGGATTTGACGATTATTTTTAAATGAGTGTGAAACACGTTTTGACAATATCGTTAAATCAACGGTTTGTATAAAGAATATAAGCTTGTTTTGCTAAGGCAATCCATCTGACGGACGATAAGTCTCTTCTTTGAAGAAGCGGCTTATCGTCTTTTTTTGTTATGAATTACAGGATTATATTTGCTAAATCAAAGGTTGAAAGTCCAAATGCACCTAGAAAGGTTCAGCTAACAGGGGTTCAAAGCGAGCTGGCAGACTGCTTTTCAGGCTGACAGCGTCCTACCCACAGCGTTCCAGCCTAAATTTGGCGAACGGTAAGCCGGCTGATTTAGACGACGTTGTCTAATTGTAGTCTCAGCATCATTGGTGCAACAGTCATAATTCGTATTTTAGACCTTTCAACTTTCAGTTAGTTATAAGTAGCAGGCAAAAAAAGGCGTTGACCCGCGAAAGGTCAACACCAGTGAAACAGATTTAAATTTTAGAAGCGATGAGGCACGCTACTTTTGTGGGGCTTCCTCGTAGTCGCCGTTTGGACAAACGATCTGAATGCCGCCACGAATCTTCTTAGCAACCAGGTAGTGACCATCCTTCGGGCAATCACGACCGACTGGCTTGTCCCATGAGACAAAGTCACAGTCAGGATAACGGGAACAACCGTAGAAAATCCGGTTCTTCTTGGACTTGCGCTCGATAACTTGGCCCTTATGACAAACGGGACAAACGACACCAATTTCCTTCACAATTGCCTTAGTATTCCGGCAATCTGGGAAACGGGAGCAAGCGTAGAACTTCCCGTAACGTCCCATCTTAATGACCATTGGGGCACCACAGATATCACAGTCAAAGCCAGCTGGTTCGTCACGGATCTGAATCTTTTCGATGGCGTCCTCGGCATGGGCAACTTCAGTCGAGAATGGCTTGTAGAAGTCGTCAATAATCTTGACCCAATCCTGTTTGCCTTCTTCGACGCTATCTAGTTCGCCTTCCAAGTCAGCCGTGAAGCCGACATCGACGATATCTGGGAAGTAGTCGTTGATGATATTATCTACGATCTCACCCAGTTCAGTGGGCTCAAACCGTCGACCGACCAACTTAACGTAGTACCGACGTTGAATGGTATCCAGTGTTGGGGCGTAAGTCGATGGCCGACCTACACCATTTTCTTCCAAAGCCTTGATCAAGTTGGCTTCGGAGTACCGTGCAGGTGGCTGCGTGAAATGTTGTGCCGGATCAGTCTTGGCCAACTTAACACGGTCGCCGATCTCAAGGTCAGGCAGGAGGTTATCCTTTTCCTTACCGTCTTTGTAGATCTTCAAGAACCCTTCAAACTTCATCTTGGACCCGTTGGCACGGAACGTCACGCCATTTTGGTTCAAGGTTACGGCCATGGTATCCATGATGGCGTTGGTCATTTGGCTGGCCACAAATCGGTTCCAGATTAATTGGTACAACCGGAATTGGTCCTTGTTCAGACGTTCCTTCAGACTGGCTGGCGTCCGAAATACGGAGGTTGGTCGAATGGCTTCATGGGCATCCTGGGCCCCTTCAGGCAACTTCCCTTTGATAGGCTTAGTTGCAGCGTATTCGGCACCGTATTTCTCGTGAATGAAGGTTGAAGCCTCATGCTTAGCGATATTGGAAATTCGTGTCGAGTCGGTCCGCATATAGGTAATGAGCCCCTGTGTGCCTTCCTTACCCAAGTTGATCCCTTCGTAAAGCTGTTGGGCGGCCATCATAGTCTTCCGGGTTCGGAAGTTTAATTTTCGGTTAGCGTCCTGTTGCATGGAACTTGTGGTAAATGGTGGTTGTGGCGAACGCTTCCGTTCCTTCCGTACCACGTTGGTAATGTCGAAGTCACCCTTCTTGTCCAACTTTGCCAGTACGTCTTGAACGGCAGCGTTGTCCTTCAGACCAGCCTTTTTTCCGTTGAGGCCGTAGAAACTGGCGCCAAAGGTACTTCGGGATTTCTTGAAGTCAGCATCGATCGTCCAGTATTCTTCGGGCTCAAAGGCTTTGATTTCCTTCTCTCGCTCGATAATCAGTGACAGGGCGATGGATTGCACCCGGCCGGCACTCAACCCTTTTTTAACCTTTTTCCAGAGCAGTGGTGAGATGGAATATCCCACCAGCCGATCCAGAATTCGGCGGGCCTGTTGCGCATTGACTAAGTTCATATCGATCGTACGGGGCGTCTTAAAGGCTTCCTTGACGGCGTCTTTGGTAATTTCGTTAAACGTGACCCGGTTCTTGTCGTTGACGTCCAGATTCAGGATGTGCGCCAAGTGCCAAGCAATTGATTCTCCTTCACGGTCAGGGTCAGATGCGAGGTAGACGGCTTTGGCCTTCTTGGCTTCAGCGCGTAACCCCTTGATCACATCGCCCTTACCCCGAATGGAAATGTAATGCGGGTCGTAGTTATTATCGAAGTCGATTCCCATCGAACTCTTAGGTAAATCTCTGACGTGGCCGAGACTGGGAACGACCTTATAAGTCCGCCCCAAATATTTTTCAATCGTCTTGGCTTTAGCCGGTGATTCCACAATAACTAATTTTTTTTGCGGTTTCCGCCGCTTCTTTGTACTAGCTTTCGCTTTTGACTTAGTCGGCAAATCACATTACTCCCTCGGTTGGTAGGGGATAAAGCCCCGCTGAACGCGCTTCCTTACCCCTACTTACTTGTTTTTACGACGAACGTAGTGTTCGTAATTTTTTCACTATAATCCCACTCATGGTATTTCAAGTCAGGGTACCTTGTCAACTAAAAGTTCTTCTATTATATGTTCAGAATTCAAGATTGGCTTTGCCCCAGCGAGAATTAATTCGTTGGTACCAACGGAATTTTTGCCATCAATCATTCCCGGAACGGCCAACACATTTCGATTTTCCTGCAAGGCAATATTCGCCGTAATGAGGCTTCCGGAGTGATGGGCCGCCTCGACGACCAATACACTCTGGGCCAGACCGGCAATGATGCGATTCCGTTCGGGAAAGTGATGACGGGCCCCACTTGTCCCCCACGGATATTCCGACAGGATCAATTGCTGATGGGCCAATGTTTCCATGAGATCCCGATTGGCGGCTGGATAGCATTTATCCAGGCCCGTACCAATCACCGCAATCGTTGTCCCCCGGTGTGCCAGCGCCACCTGGTGAGTCAGGGTGTCGACACCCTGGGCCAATCCTGAGACCAGGCACACTCGCTGTTCGACCACAGCCGGTAAAAGCAAACGCATGGCCCGCAACGCGTAATCTGTCGGTTGACGCGACCCCACCACCGCTAATTGCGGCGCTTGCAGACGTCGGAGGTCGCCCAGAAAATAGAGGGCGAGCGGTGGGACATACGTTTCTTTTAATTGTGCCGGATATGCGGCGTCAGCAATCGTCAGGCAGCCACTGTGCGTCAAATTCTCCGTCACCGTATCGTTCATATCTCGGCTGAATAGTTCCAGCTGCAGGGCATTCGTTACGGCAGTGGTCAGCACCAAGTCATCCGAGAATCGAGAAACCACGGCCGGGTCAACACGGTGAATCTCCGGGTGTTCGGCCAGCCACCGCCAACAGGCATTAGCGGTTCGCTGTCCGACTCCGGTCACCAAATTTAAGCGCATGAAAAAATCACGAAGTGTCAGTTGCAAGTTAACAACCTCCTAGTCTCTTTAAGACTAACTCCGTGATTGAGCAGCAATTATTTTTTGAACGGGCGAAAAAGTTTTTCGATGAATTGGGGTAACGCCCCGATCAGCAAGTCCCGCAAGGTGTTCGGCCGTTCCATAACCGGCATTATTTTTGAATCCATACCCCGGATACAACCGATCGTAGGTGGCCATCAGGTGATCTCGATAAACCTTGGCAACGATACTGGCCGCAGCAACACTGGCACTCTTGGCATCGCCCTTGATCAGTCGCGTTTGTGGCAAATCAACGGGAATCTGCATGGCGTCAACGATCAGGTGTTGCGGTGCGACGCCTAGACCCAGGACCGCCCGTTGCATGGCCACCCGGGTTGCCTGATAGATATTGATCTGATCGATCAGCTCGTTGCTACCAATGCCAATACTAACGGCCGTCGCCTGTGCGAGAATCAGTGGGTACAATCGCTCGCGTTCCTTAGGCGTCAACTGTTTGGAATCGTTGACCAGTGGAATGTCGAAGTCCTGCGGTAAAATGACCGCACTCGTGACGACGGGACCTGCTAACGGACCACGTCCCACTTCGTCGATACCAGCGACCAATTTTCCCATCGCCCACAGGTCACGCTCATAGTGCAAGCGCGTCTGAAAGGCCATCTCAGCTTCTGCCTGCTTGTTTAAGCGCCGTTTGATCTGCGCCAGGAGCAATTGAGCCCCTTTGCGTGAATCGGCCGCCAGCACGTCGAGACGGGGGTCTGTGAGACTGGTAACGTCTGCTAAGTCCTGCTTGAGGGTGATGAGGCTGGGTTGCTTAGTCATTATCCCCGTCGCCTGCCTCTGGTGCACGATCTAACGTAAACCCACCAAGCTTCTTGTGTCGAGCGTCCAGGATCAAGCGTTCACTGGCCCGCAGGTAGTCATCACGCATGCCTACCTTTTCCGTGATCTTTAGCAGCAAGTCCACGTCGTTCAGGTCGAGATCAGCTTCAGCTAAATGGTACCGGTCAATCAGGGCCGCACGATGGTACTTGCGGAAGAAATTCAGTGCAAACAGGGCAACGTCGTCCTTGGCATAAAGCTTTTCCTTGATAGCGCCAGTGACCGCCAATTTTTGCGCGGTTTCCTGATCCTTGAACTTGGGCCAGAGAATACCGGGGGTGTCGAGCAACTCCAAATGCTTATTGGATCGCAGCCACTGTTGGCTTTTCGTGACACCAGGGGTATCGCCGACCTGTGCAGCTTTACGATTGACCAGGTGATTCAGCAACGTGGACTTCCCCACGTTTGGCACCCCAACGGTCATGGCACGGATGGGGCGTTCCTTGAGGCCTTTAGCCTGTTCAGCGGCTAGCTTATCAGACAGGATAGCCATGGCAATCTTGGTAATCTGCTTGGGGGTCACGTTGGCCCGAGAATCGATAGCAAACGCCGATTGGCCTTGCGCGCGATAATAATTTAACCAAGCCGCTGTCTGTTGCGGATCAGCCAAGTCTTTTTTGGTTAAGATAATCAAATGTGGCTTGTTCTTCGCAATCCGCGCTACTTCGGGATTACGTGAAGAGGCCGGAATACGGGCGTCGACAAGCTCAAAGACGATGTCGACCAGGTGGACGTTTTCTTCCATCTGCCGAATTGCTTTCGCCATATGCCCTGGGAACCATTGGATGATGCTCATAAATTTCCTCCTTGGATGTTACCTAAATGCTGATATTAGATTAAGCCAATGCCGCCAAATACATTTGCCAGGCGTCGTCAAAGATCGTCATCGATGGCAGGTATGGCGCGTTTTCCTCAAGATACTTGGATAAGGAATCAAATTCCGTATCCTGTTTGGGAAACGAGCTGTCGAGAAAGGCATTATTGGCAAAAGTTGCGACGGGGTCGTAGCTTTCTGGATTACGTTGGGTCATTAAATATTGGTAAAACGTCTTGGGCATGAAGTGCCTCCTTAGTTAGTCTGGAATCCGCGCTTGGAAGACGAACTTTCCGGCACCAGACATATCGATCTTTTTAGCGGCATACGAGAGTTTCTTCCCGTTACCGATGGCCGTGAGGTGAAGTGTGGCGGTCTTCTCGCCACTGTTCATCGCGACCCACTTAGGCAGTGGATAGTTCTTCGCAATGTAACTCATGACGAAGCTCACCGGTACGGGCAGTGACCCAATCGAGAGCTTCTCGGCCTTCAACTGCACGTCTCCTGAGGATAACACGGTCGGCTTGAGGAGTAAAACAAAATTAACGTTGGCGCCCAGCACCTTCGTTGATCCCGTCAGGATAGCGTGGTCGGTCACCTGAAAGCTATACTTAATGTCTTGGCCCTTTAGAGATTTGTTAACATAGTAATCGGCGAGCGCATTGACCTGTTTCTTATTCAGGGTAACGTCAATGTTGGTGGTCTTCGTGGCAGGGGTGGCTGTTGAAGCGACCTTAGTCGTCCCCAGGGCTTTGACCCCCACCGTAATCATCGCAATGACCAACACGGCGACCAGGGCCAGGAAGCCCCACTTCCACCAATTTCGTTGGGTTTTAACTTTTGGTGCTGAATGACGCTGCATAATAGATAATTCCTCCTCGTTTCAAACTAGGCACGTTTGCTGTCGGTATGGGGTCACGCTACTTGAGCAGCCATTGCTCGTGGGCCTGCATTTCTTTGAAAACGTAGCGTGTCATCAGTCGGTACCCCTTGGCATTTGGGTGGAAATGATCCGCTGGTGACAGGTAATCATTCAACTCATCGCTCGCGTTACTTGCCAGAATCGTTTCTTGGAAAGTCTTCGTTGAGATCTTTCCGTTATTGATGTCTTGCGACTTACGTTTCAGCTTGGCTTGTTGCGTGGCAGACTTGAATTGACCTACTGACAGTGGCCGGCTAATGTCAACCATGTACAGGTTCTTGTAGGATTTAGCCGTCTTAGTCGTCGTTGCGTTCCAGTCATCAACGGCGTTCGTGACCTGGTCAATGTTGGCAAAGTACACGTAGACCGGATTGTAAATGGTATACAGGAAGATTGGCGCCGTTGGATTGTACTTACGCACCGTATTCAGTAGACGTTTGAGCTTATTCTGATACGTAACTTGTGCGCTATCCAGTTGCGTGTTGAGTTTCGACTGCTGATTGATTGTAACATTTTTTGTCAGCGTCTGGAGCAGGTCGTTGCCGCCGACCGTCATCACAATGGCCTGTGATTTTTCGACCTGTCGTTGCATCGGTTTACTATCGACCAAGCGCTTCTCAATCTGATCGCTACGGTCGCCGGACTTGCCATAGTTGTGCATGACGACCTTGACCTTATCTTTCTTATGAATCATGGTCTTCAATCGACCGGAGTAGCCTTTGTTATCGGTAGTATCGCCGACCCCTTGCGTCAGTGAATCGCCGAGTGCCACAACCCGGACAACTTTTCGCCGATTAACGGCGTTGGGATGCGGTCCGTTGAGCGTCGTCCGCGCGCCTGGGTGCCAGTATGTTAAGACGGCCAGGATAACGAGGACGATCAGTAGGGCGACCCCCACAATCTTACTGAGTCCTTTTGCATTTTTCATAAGAAATCCCCCCTCGGGATAAAGAAAAAGCGGTGGCCGTGCCACCCCTTTTCTCGGTTAACACTTATTTAGTTGGATCAGTGTAGTACATCAATGCGAAGGCGCCTGGGCCGCCATGGGTGGCAATGATGGGAACCGTTTCCCGCACAAGCACGTCCTTATCGGGTAAGATCTCGTGCAAGTGGCCCTGAATCTTATCGATTGACTCGAAGGCTTCCACGTGAGAGATCCCAATAGAGACGATATCCGGTGTCTGCTTGATCTGTTCATAAACTTTGTCAAAGTACCGGTCGATGGTCTTCATACCGCGACCCTTGGCCCGAATCTTCAGTTCACCGCCAGTCACCTGCAAGACGATCTTGATGTTCAACAGGGACGTCAACATACCGGCGGCCCGACTGAGACGACCACCCTTTAAAATATTTTCCAGAGTGACCACGCCCATGAATAGCTTGGTGTGGTCGCGAACGGCCACGGCACGGTCTAAAATAGCCTGTTTTTCGGCACCTTCAGCAGCTAATTTAGCGGCTTCAACCACTTGGAAAGCCATCGCTTGGTCGGTGTACTGTGTGTCAACAACCGTGACATCAGTCTTAGACAACTGTGCAGCCTGTTCGGCGGTGTGCACCGTCCCACTGATAGCCGCTAACATGTTGAAACAGATGACGGAGCTGCCATCTTCGCCCAACTTGTCAAAGGTTTCCACGAACTTGCCCAATGGTGGCTGGCTCGTCTTCGGCAACGTCTTGGACGTCTTCATCTTTTCAATAAACTCTTGGTTGGTGATTGATTCCCGTTCAACGTAAATGGTGTCATCGATCATGACCGTCAACGGGATAATGGTAATATTGTAATCCTGGATTTGCTGGTCCGTTAGACCAGCAGAAGAATCCGCAACAATTTTAATTTTAGCCATGGGTATCCCACTCTTTCTGACCAGAGATTTTGGTTTATGCTACAATATGCGTAATGGAACATACGGTAATAGTATAGCAGAATTGTTAATTTTTTTCAGTAATTCTACTAACTCGCCACCTGATTATCAGAATTTTCTGATAACAGTCAACGAAGGAGGAATTTGTTTGGAAAAAGAACGGAGTCGCACGTATCAAATTGTCAATGAAGTCCTCAATGCGGTGACCCACGGCATCGGTGCGGCATTAAGCATTGCCGGACTGGTCATTCTGATTCTACAAGCACACAGCGAAGGCGGCAGTCTCAGGATGACCACGTTCCTGGTCTACGGTATCATCCTGGTCTTGTTCTACCTGGCCTCAACGCTGTTCCATGGGTTGTACTTTACCCGCGCAAGTCACGTCTTTCAAATATTTGATCATTGTGCCATTTATCTGTTGATTGCCGGAACCTATACGCCATTTAGTTTGTTAGTTGTTGGCGGTAAACTCGGCTGGTGGATGTTCGGTATCATCTGGGCCATGGCCGTGGCAGGTGTCGTCTACAAAGCCATCTGGCTGGGAAAACTACAGACACTCTCGACCGTCATCTACGTGGTCATGGGCTGGATGTGCCTGATGGGTATCGTTCCACTGTTCCGCGGCCTTGGTCCGGTTGGTTTTACACTGCTCTTCTTCGGTGGCGTTGCCTTCACGCTGGGCGCCGTCATTTATAGCTTCAAAGGGGTTCCGTTCGGCCACGTCATCTGGCACCTCTTCGTCATGCTGGGTACAGGCTTGATGTACTTCTCGATTCTGTTCTACGCCTAAATTTGGCGAACGGTTAGCCGGCTGGTTTAGACGATGTAACTACCATTCAGGGCACTATTCCTACTGTGCAGCGGGTTATGCTAACATTTCATCTTTCAACCTTTTGCTAACAACTATAAAAGACGTTGTCCACGCCCTTCAATTACAATTGAGGGGCACTGGCACAACGTCTTTTCGTTTACATTTTTTACCGCCGTTGATACTGTTCAAAGTGGTAGTCGTAAGGGTTCTTATCATTACGAACACCCGGCTGTGTCGCAATCAACTGGAACTTTTCATAGTCAATCACCGGCATCCAGGTGTCGCCGGTAAAGTTAGCATCAATCACCGTTCGATACAGGAAGTCCACGTCGTCTTGTAAGCCCACGAATAACTGGGCCCCACCGACAACAAAAATCTTATCGTCAGGATGCGCCATCGCGTAGGTACGCACGGCGTCCAACGAATCCAACACGATGACCGTATCGGGAAAGTTGCTGGCCGGTTGATGCGTCACCACAATATTTTGTCGGTTCGGTAACGGTCGGCCGAAGGAGCTGTACGTCCGTGACCCTGCCACAATCGTGTTGCCCGTCGTGACCGTCTTGAAGAAGTGCATGTCAGCTGGAAGGTGCCACGGCAATTGCCCATTTTGGCCAATCACACCGTTATGCCCTTCCGCCCAGAGAAAGATTAACATGGCTGTGCCTCCAATCTGGCTAGACGGCGACCGGCGCTTTGATGGCCGGTGCCGGGTCGTAGCCTGTGACTTTAATGTCCGCCATTTCGTAATCAAAGATACTCGACTTATCTGGATTCAACCACAGTTGTGGCGCTGCCTTAGGTGTCCGAGCCAATTGGGTTGTGATCTGTTCGATATGATTGCTATAGATATGCGCGTCGCCCAAGGTATGGACAAAGTCGCCCACTTCCAGGCCCACTTCCTTAGCAATCAGGGAGGTCAACAAGGCATAACTCGCAATGTTAAACGGTACACCCAGGAAAATATCCCCGCTACGTTGATAGAGCTGACAACTCAGCTTGCCATCGTTCACATAGAACTGGAACAAGGTGTGGCACGGTGGTAATGCCATGGATGGCACATCAGCCGGATTCCACGCCGAGACGATCATGCGCCGGGAATCAGGATGGGTTCGCAGCGTGTCGATAACGTTTGCAATTTGATCGATCGTTTCACCATTTTTCCCTTGCCAGGCGCGCCACTGACTACCGTAGACTAGACCTAGATCACCGTAGTGGTCGCCAAAGGCTTGATCGTTCAGGATTCGGTCGTCAAAGGCGGTCTTCTCCGCCTGGTATTGCTGATTAAAGTCGGCATCGACCAGTGAACGGCGGCCGAAATCAGTCATATCGGGGCCATGGTAGTCGGAACTTTCGATGAACCGCTGGAAGGCCCATTCGTCCCAGATGTGATTGTGGTGTTGTAGAAGAAACCGAATGTTCGTATCACCCTTCAGGAACCACAGTAATTCTGATTTAATCAAACCAAAGGGAACCTTTTTCGTGGTTAACAATGGAAATCCCTCTTGTAAATTGAACCGCATTTGATAACCAAACAAGCTCAATGTCCCAGTTCCCGTACGGTCTGACTTGCGATGGCCCTCGTTTAAAACCTTCTTGGCTAAGTCTAAATAAGCATCTTCTAGCATTCTGGTCGTCTCCTATTCCGCGTACGCGCTAAGATATTCCCAACGTTCCATCTTCTCATCGAGTTGTTTATCGAGATCATCGAGTTGGGCTTGTAGATCGGCTAGCTTGTCGTAGTTCGCACCATTGGCATTCATAGCCGTTTGGACTTCCGCTTTCTGACTCTCAAGGCCGTCGATCACCGCCTCAATCCCTTCCCACTCCTTCTGTTCGGCGTAGGTCAGTTTCACTTTTTTCTTAGGTGCGGCCGGTGTATCGTCAGTGGGTTTGGCTTTTTCCTTTGCTGGCTTGGTTTTCGCTTTGCTGGCCTTCTGAGCGTCATCCAAATAGGTACTGAATTGTCCAGAGTACCGATCAATTTGTCCATTGCCCTCAAAGATCAACAACCGATCGGCTACTTTATCCAGGAAGTACCGGTCATGAGAAACCGTAATCACAGTCCCGGCAAATTGGGAAATATAGTCTTCCAGAACGGTCAACGTACTGATATCCAGATCGTTCGTTGGTTCGTCTAAGAGCAGTACATTAGGCTGTTCCATCAACAACTTCAGTAAATATAGCCGTCGCTTCTCACCACCGGAAAGCTTACGAATCAAGGTGCCGTGCATGAACCGTGGAAAGAGAAATTGTTCCAGTAATTCAGCAACGCTGACTGAATCCCCAGCTTTATCGGTCACATTCTGACCAACTTCAGACAGATAACTAATCATCCGTTTATCCTCAGGAATTGGTTCGATTTGTTGCGTGTAATAAGCCATTTTGACCGTTTCACCAATGGTCACGATGCCAGAATCCAAAGGCAATCGTTGTGCAATCACATTTAACAGACTGGATTTACCGGCACCATTCTCTCCACTAATCCCAATGCGTTCGCCACCCTGAATCAGGTCGCTAAAGTCTTTGAGAATCGTGTGCCCCCCCAGAGACAAGTTGGCATCCTTGAGTTCGATGACCTTCTTGCCTAGGCGTTGCTGTCCCAACGAGATGGCCACGTTGTTTTGAACCTGACGAGTGCCAACGTTGCTGGCAATGTCGTTGAACCGATTGATTCGGGCCTGTTGCTTAGTCGAACGCGCCTTAGCACCCGCTTTCATCCAAGCCAGTTCCTTTTTGTACAGCTGTTGTTGCTTTTGGTCAGCATCGGCCTCCTGGCTGACACGTTCCGCCTTTTCCTGTACGTAGGCTTGGTAGTTGCCCGGATACTGGTAAAGCTTTCCGAAGTCGAGTTCCCAAATTTGGTTGGCAATTTGATCCAAGAAGTACCGATCATGGGTAACGACCAGCAAGGCCCCTTTATAGCTGGTTAAATACTGTTGTAACCAGGCAATGGAATCGAAATCCAAATGGTTGGTTGGTTCGTCCAATAAGAGTAGATCAGGCGATTGAATCAGCACCTGTGCTAGACCGACCCGCTTGATCTGCCCACCGGACATGGTCTTAATGGACTGCGAGAGGTCGGTAATCTTCAATTGGGTTAGAATTGTCTTCACGTCACTCTCGGCGGTCCAGGCTTCTTCTTCGTTCATCTGCGCTTCAGCATCTAAATAACGTTGCTGGGCCTTGGCATCTTCAGGATGGGCCCCATAAGCTGCCAGCGCCGCTTCATAGCGTCGAATCGTGGCGAAGACAGGCTGATCACCAGAGAACACGGCATCCATCACTGTCAGGTTTTCATCGAGATCGGGTTGCTGTGTCAGGTAGCCGATGGAATAGTCCTTGGGTGTTGCGAGTTCGCCGGATTGCTCATTACTGATACCGGCTAAGGTATCCAGCAATGAGGTCTTGCCGCTCCCGTTGACCCCAATCAGACCGATTCGATCGTGTTCGTTAATAATAAAATTCAAATTATCAAATAGGATCTTTTCACCGTAAGTTCGGTGTAAATTTTCTGCGCGTAAGGTTTGCATAGTCTCTTCACTCTCTTAATTAAGATTCTTAAGCAGTTGCTTGAGCCACTAGGGCGTCGTGGGTATTCGCCACGGTCCCAGTAACGACCCCGTATTCTAAGTCGCCCAGAATGGCCCCCAGTTGTGGTCCCGGTTGAATACCGGCTTGCATGAGATCCTTCCCAGTAACGGCCAATTCCTTTTTATGTTGAATCGGTAGCGCCCGCAATTGCGCTGTCAGGGCTGCCAAACGATCTGGAGCCCCTAAAATAACGGCAACCTCGTTGGCTATCGTCATCAGCTCAGCGCCACACTGATAGAGTTGCCAATCGTTCAGCTCACCTTGCAGGAGTATGGTAGCTGTCTTGCTAGTCGTTTGAACGGCATTACTCGTTTGGTTGGCCGTCTTCCAATGTTTCATGAAAGGTGTTATAGCCGTGGTACCTAGCCCAAATTTAGTGACCAGCAACGACCAAGCAGCTGTTTCTGATGAGACACCGTGGACGAGTTGCGTTGTCAGTTCCTTTAAGGCTGTCTCGTGAGACGCAAAGTCTGGGCAATACTGCCACAGTCCTGTGGCCATGAGATCGGTCAGACCGCGTTGGGGCGTCTTCCCTTGGAGCAACTTCAGCAGTTCCACTTGGGTACGTTCAACGGCAATTTTCGTTAGGAGTTGGGCGTGAGCCGTGATCGCGGCTAAGGTATCCGGAACGATTGTAAAGTCCAATTGACTAGCGAACCGGACAGCCCGCATCATCCGCAGGGCATCTTCGTGGAATCGCTCCTGGGCATCACCCACGGCACGAATCTGCTTATTCTGCAGGTCCATCAGGCCATCAAACAGGTCGATGACTTCCCCATTCTCTCGCATGGCTAGTGCGTTGATTGTGAAGTCGCGGCGTTTGAGGTCTTCAGCCAGCGACCGAACAAAGGTCACTTGATCGGGTCGGCGAAAGTCGGTGTAGGTCGATTCTGAGCGAAACGTCGTCGTTTCGTAGCCGGTGCCGTGATCCAGGATCATCACGGTGCCGTGTTCGATCCCGGTGTCAACCGTCCGCTTGAAGAGGCGCTTGATCTCATCGGGATAGGCACTGGTGGCGATATCGACGTCGTGAATGGCCTTACCCAGGATGGTGTCCCGCACGCTGCCGCCGACGAAGTAGGCTTCATAACCAGCCTGCTCAATGGTCTGTAAGACTGGCCGCGCATGTTCAAATTCTTCTGGTAATTGTTCCAACTTCATGTTTAATTCACCTTTCGCCGGCTGAAATAGCCGATCGTTCTACGCACTTAGCCTGACCGAAAACTAGATGACGCCTCATTAACTATGGTCAGTCAGGCAGTGTGCTCTATATGCCAGTCTAACAGATTCCAAGAGAGAATTGAATTCAAAGTCACTACTCCCTTGCGAGTTTCTCGCCTGTTAACGCTTTCGCTGTGCTATGATAGAAAAGTAAAAATTTAATTTTGGTTAGGAGAGAACGTCATGACACAAGTTAAGGACGAATCTATCCGGCTGATTGACCTATTGATGATTGGGATTGGGTGTGCCACCATGGCTTTTAGCCTGGTGTTCTTCAACATCGCCAACAATTTGGCGGACGGTGGGATCTCCGGGATCACGCTGATTTTTCGCGCGCTGTTTCACTTGGACCCGGCCTATTCAACAATTTTGATTAACGCGCCGTTATTGTTGATTGGGTACCGATTCTTAGGACGGCAATCCCTGATTTATACCATTTATGGTACGGCCATGCTGGCCCTATTTCTGTGGATCTGGCAACGCGTGCCGTTCGCAATCGACCTCCACCACGACCTCTTGCTTGCGTCCCTGGCAGCTGGGCTAACTGGTGGATTGGGCTCTGGTCTTCTCTACCGGTATGGCGGGACCACGGGTGGAACCGACATTGTTGCGCGAATCATGGAGCGCTTCTACGGGGTCCCCATGGGCCAAACATTGCTGTGGCTGGACGTCGTGATCCTCTTAATTTCATTGGTCTACATCGACATCCAACACATGGCCTACACCTTGATTTATTCCTACGTATTCGCCCGGCTCGTGAATTTCACGCAGGAAGGAGCCTATGCCGCTCGCGGAATCATTATTGTTTCTGATCAGTACCAGGAAATCACGGACAGTATCATGGATGAACTGCAACGTGGTGTGAGCCTAGTCAGTGGTGAAGGTGGATACTCACACAAGCCACGCCAAATGATCTACGTCGTGGTTGCGCCTAGTGAACTTCACCGGTTACGTCAAATCATTGCACGGCACGATTCGAAAGCCTTTGTATCCGTCATCAACGTAAATGAGGCTTTGGGTGAAGGTTTTTCATTTGCCCGACCGAAGAAGAACTTTCTCAGCAAGTTCAAGCCTTAGAGCTGGGTTGGCAACCGCGGGTTTTGCGGTTGCTTTTTTGATAGGTTGCAAGTTAAAGTAATTATTGTGTGCTCGATCAAGTAAAAAAGAATGATCCACCGGAACCATTCTTTCTTAAACGCATTCTTAGATATCTTGATAGCCTTCCAGCATCACTGCCATCTCACCATCGTCTGGTACAACCTTCAAATAAGCCTGAAGCAACTTGATGACCTGGTCGCTGGCTCCTTCTTCACGGTAAAAGTAGATGGCCGGCTTCAGGAAGTCTGGCTGATCCATGAAGAACGGTGCTGCCGCGTCGTAGTATTTCCGCGCTCCGGCGAAGTCTTCTTGATGGTTAGCCGTGACCGCTAAGTTCCAGTATAACTGCGGATCGGCATCTTCAGCCTTTACATATGGCTTGGCTAAGGCTTCGTTCTCGTCCCACCGTTCTTGTTTGACGTAGAGATTACTCAATTGAATCACTGCAGCAAGATCATCACTGTCGAGCTCGTGGCCCTTCTTCAGATACTTCTCAGCCATGGCCTCATCGTCCAATTTTGTGGCCACGTGGGCCGCCTGAAGCCAGAGCTTCTCATTATACTGATCAACGCCCAGACCCTCTTGTAAGGCAGTCAGCGCCTCTGGTAGGCGGTTCTCCTGCTCCAACGCTTGGCCCAAGTATGGGTAAAGCGAGGTGTAGTGTTCATCGCTGTCCTTCAACTCATTAAAGAGAGTGATGGCCTCAGTTCGCTCCTTGAGTTGCAGGTAGGTAAAGGCCGTCTCGAATTTCACATCTGGCGTCATATCACCGGTATGAATCTGCTTGAGGTAGCCAATGGCCTGCTCAAAACGCCCAGCATTGGCATAGGCCACGCCGAGCCGTTCCACCAGATTAACCTTGGAGAACTCAGTCGTACCAGCCGTAATCAGGTCCAAATACAGCGGTATAGCCTTTCTAAACTCGCGCATGGTATTGTAGAGTTCGGCCAGGGCAAAGGTGATGACGGGCTCGTCAGGGGCCAATTTCTTGGCCGTCAATAATTTCTGTTCACTGACCTCGAAGAGCTCTTGCGTCTGGTAAAGATCAGCCGCTACCATCAAGGCTTCCACGTAGGCCGGTGAATCCGGACTAACTTGATTCAGGTAGTCCAGGGCCTCGTCATTTTTGTCTTCATCGATAGCAATGTCGGCCAGATTCGTACGCAATTCATCTTCATCAGGATATTTCTTCAAAAGCTTCTCGTAGATCCGTCGTGACTGATTCAAGAACCCTAGGGAGTAGAGCTCCTCGCCCAGGCTAAACAGGGTATCATCGTCATCGTGACGCAGTGACAAAGCATACTGCTTCTTGAAGTCTTCGAGCTGTCCTTTTTCCAATTGATCGAGTGCCGTTTGTGCGTAACTCATAACCCGCCTCCATTTAATTCACTGTTAGATGCTGCGCCGCTACGCCTGGATTTGACGTGGGCGCAACACGGTTTCATTTTGTTAAATTCACTAAAATTGACAACGCATTTTATTATACGCAATCCCCTCAAACATGGAAACCATAAACACTCGGCCATCACAAATTTTGGATAATAAAAAACCAGTCCGACAATTGCCGACCTGGCCCTTTACCCGTTAAATAATTAATTGTAATTACTTAACAGCATCCTTTAAAGCTTTACCTGGCTTGAATGCAGGTACTTTGCTTGCTGGGATTTGGATTTCTTGTCCAGTTTGTGGGTTACGGCCCTTACGAGCTGCACGTTCACGTACTTCAAAGTTACCAAAGCCGATCAATTGAACCTTTTCGCCTTTTGCTAACGTTGCTTGGACAGAATCGAATACTGCATCAACTGCAGCAGTTGCGTCCTTTTTAGTTAAACCAGTTGCAGTTGCAACGTCGCTAACCAATTGTGCTTTGTTTGCCATGTTTGAATTCACCTCCTGCAATGAAGATTAGATGAATGCCATCTAGTAGTCATTTTTGAGTGGTCCAAAAATGATGAAACAAATACGGTCAACCGCATCATTTCTTAATCAAAGATAGCACAGGAAGCCTTATATGACAAGGGATAACGCCATTTTTTAGCAATTATCCCGTAAGATTTATGATTTTCGACGAAAAATGGACCAAAAACAGCCTTAGAGTAAGTCGAAAGCGCTTTTTTTACTATTTTCGTGCCCGTTCGATCAGATGGATCGGCGTGCCCTCAAAATCGAAATGTTCCCGGATTTGGTTCTCCAAGAAACGTTCGTAAGAGAAATGCATCATCTTTGGATCGTTAACGAAGACCACAAAAGTTGGCGGTGCAACAGCCACTTGGGTCGCGTAGTAAACACGCAGCCGCTTCCCATTATCGGATGGCGTTGGATTCAGGGCAATTGCGTCCATGATGACGTCGTTCAAGGTAGCGGATTGTACCCGCTTGTTGTGGTTCTCAGAGACCCGTTTGATCATTTCAGGCAACTGTTCGAGCCGTTGTCCCGTCTTCGCCGAAACGAAGATGATTGGCGCGTAGCTCAAATATTGGAACTCGATACGAATCAGGTTTTCAAAGTCCGTCAACGTGTGGTTATCCTTCTTCAGAGTATCCCACTTGTTGACCAAGATAATGATCCCCCGGCCAGCCTCATGGGCGTAACCGGCAACCCGCTTATCTTGCTCCCGAATTCCTTCTTCGGCATTCATCACCATCAGGACGACGTCGGAATTGTCAATGGCCCGCATAGCCCGCATCACACTGTATTTTTCAGTGTTTTCGTAGACCTTACCACGCTTACGAATCCCGGCCGTATCGACCATGGTGAATTCGGTATCGTCAGCGGTAAACTTCGTATCAATGGCATCACGAGTGGTCCCGGCCACGTCAGAGACGATAACTCGGTCTTCGCCCAAAATAGCGTTGACCAAAGAGGACTTCCCGACGTTGGGCCGGCCGATCAGACTAAAGCGAATAGTATCGTCCTTAGGTGCACCGGTATCGTCAGGGAATTCCTTAACGACAGCATCCAGCAAGTCACCCAAGCCCAACCCATGGGCCCCAGAAACGGGGTATGGATCGCCCAATCCCAAAGAATAAAAGTCATAAATAGACTCCCGTACTTCGGGGTTATCAGCCTTGTTGACCGCTAAGAGAACCGGCTTGTTCGCCCGGTACAGGATTTTAGCCACGTTTTCATCGGCATCGGTAACTCCTTCAGGCGCACTCGTAATAAAGACGATGACGTCGGCTTCTTCGATGGCGATTTCCGCCTGTTGCGTAATCTGTGTGATGAATGGTTCGTCACTGAGGTCAATCCCCCCAGTATCGATCATTCGAAATTCAGTTCCCAGCCACTCGGCACGCGTATAGATTCGATCACGCGTAACCCCTGGGGTATCTTCAACGATTGAGATTCGTTCACCGGCGATCCGGTTGAACAGGGTCGATTTACCAACATTAGGACGACCCACGATTGCGACTACGGGATAAGCCACGACAAATCCCTCCTTTTTCAAATCAATTTAATTTTTAGTACGGGCAACTTGGCTATTACTGACGCCTTCACGGCTAACACCAACCTAACCCGTCACCTAATGACAATAACAGCTCATGGGGCAACGAACACCCACTCTTGGCGGATGCCATTGCCCACAAGAGTCATAGTCTACACGATAATCGGTTAACTGTCAAAACTGACGACCACCGCATGCCCAACTGAACCGTCATTTTTAGACCCGTTAGGTGGACGACTGAAACTCCATGATGACATGAAAAGGGTTTGGAGCGAACCAACAAAGTTCCGCGCCAAACCCTTCTTCAACCAAACGTATTACTTGTTTTCGTTGTCTTCCATGTCCTTCTTCAGGCTGTCCCCAATGAGGTCACCTAAAGAGAAACCAGTGCTTTCTTCTGGGGCGTTAGCCGTTGAAGTTTCAGCAGAGTTCCGGTTGTTACGACGACGGTTGTTGTTACCACCGTTGTTGTTCCGGCTCCGGTTGTTGTTCGTATTGCTACTGTGGCTTTCGGAAGCTTCGTCACCAGATTGTGGCTTTTCTTCCAAGGCCTTGATAGACAATGCCAAACGGTGGTCATCTGGACGTACATCCAAGACCTTAACCTTGATTTCTTGACCAACCTTCAAAACGTCAGCAGGCGTTGCGATGTGTTGGTGAGAGATTTGGGAAATGTGAACTAAACCTTCAACGCCAGGGAACACTTCAACGAAGGCCCCAAAGCTAGTCAAACGCTTAACAGTTCCGTCTAAGACGCTACCTTGTGGTGCCTTTTCTTCAATACCATCCCAAGGTTCTGGTAAGGTTTGCTTGATAGAAAGGGAGATCCGGTCGCGGTCAGTATCAACAGATAAGACCTTAACCTTAACTTCTTGGCCCACCTTTAAGACATCACTAGGCTTTTCAACCCGTTCAAAAGCGATTTCTGAAACGTGAACTAAACCATCAACACCACCAAGGTCGACGAAGGCACCAAAGTTGGTCAAACGTGCAACCTTACCTTCGACAACATCACCAGCAGTCAACTTAGCCATGATTTCAGCCTTTTGTGCTGCGCGTTCCTTTTCAACCAATGCACGGTGAGAAAGAATCAGACGGTTTTCGCTAGGTTCGATTTCGACAATCTTGAATTCCAGGGTTTGGCCCTTGAATTGAGATAAGTCTTCAACGAAGTGATCTGATACCATAGATGCAGGAACGAATCCACGCACACCGGCATCAACGACTAACCCACCCTTAACCACTTGGGTAACGGGTGCAGTCAACGTGTGACCTGCTTCGAATTCCTTTTGGATGTCGTCCCAAACCTTGCGGGCTTCCAAACGACGTTGTGACAGTAAGTAACTGCCGCCTTCCTTGTCAGTACCAATACGAGAAATTACGACGAGGTCCATAACGTCCCCGACTTTAATTACAGAATTAATATCATCAACTGGCTTCGTGGAAAGTTCCTTCTTTGGAACAACCCCTTCAATACCAGTATCAGCAATACCGACGATTGCTTGTTGGTCGTCATCGATCGTTAAGACTTCACCCTTAACGACGTCACCGACTTTAACGTTATCGATGCTGTTTAAAGCATCTAATAATTCGTTATTTTCATTGTTTTGACTCGTGCCATTTTCACTCATGCGAATTTTTCCTCCTTGCGACAACTCTAAATACCATTTTAGCTGATTATGCTGTTAAAAGCTAGTAAAAAGCCCATTTCTATAGGGATTCTTTTTCTTGGATGATTTCAGCGATGCGATCAGCCACTTCTTGGATGGACATGGACGTCGTATCAAGCCGAATTGCGTCTTCTGCCTGAGTCAGTGGTGAGATCTTTCGGGTCGAGTCTTTTCGATCTCGTTCTTCAATCTCAATCTTCAACGTCTCAAGTGGTGTATCGATTCCCTTGGCGGCGTTATCCTTCAACCGACGTTCAGCCCGCTCTTCAACACTTGCAACTAAGAAGATCTTAACCTCGGCACGTGGCAACACAGTTGAGCCAATATCGCGACCATCCATAACGATTCCGCCGGCGTCGGCAATCTGTCGTTGGCGTTCCGTCAATTCAGCTCGAACAGCTGCTTGGGCTGAAATCTGTGATACAGCGTTCGTCACGTCCGGTTGGCGAATTGCCAAGGTGACCTCGGTATCGTCAACGAAGACCTTTTGAACGGGAGTCCCGGGTTCAAAACGAATTGTGATCTGATCCAGAAGGCCCTTCACCGCAGCCTCATCGTCTAACGCCACGCCCGCTTGTAAGACTTTCCACGTAATTGCGCGGTACATGGCACCCGTATCACAGTATATGTAGTGAAAACGCTGCGCAACAATTTTTGCCACCGTACTCTTCCCAGCCGAGGCTGGACCATCAATGGCAACCTGTAATCCTTGTTTATCCATCAAACCAAACTCCCTATAAATTGAAATTAAATCCTACTTTACACGTAACTTTTGACCAGGGTGCAATGCAGCACCTGAAGACAGGCCATTTAATTCAAGCAACTTATTAACCGAAATCCCGGCATTCGTCGCGACCCGGTAGACCCCTTGGCCGGATTCGACAGTCGCGTACTTTTCACCGGCAGTACTGCTTGAACTGGTGCTACTACTGGTTGCACTACTGCTGGTAGCAGCAGAACCACTGTGACTAGTGGTAGCCGAAGAACTGCTAGTCGTCTTAGCCGAACTAGCAGTCGTGGTAGATGTCGTTGATTTTTTGTGGCTTGTTGAAGCAGCTTGCTTCTTCGATGACGCCTTGCTTGATGATTTATGGGAGCTCTTGGCCTTCTTGGAGGACGAACTAGACGAACTAGCCGCGACCTTCTCGGTATTTTGAGGCCGGTTGACCGCACTTTGACGGGCTAGGCCGTAGACCAACGAGGCTGCCGCAATCACAATGATAATGGCCACCAGAATGATCGTAACCATGGTATTGCTATGATTTTGTCGCCGCATTTTCGTTCGTGACAGGTTTCCCTGATCGTCGCGATCATCGGCAAATGTGGAATCCCATGGATGGGACTCCTGTTTTTTCGACGTTTGATCGTCACGCTTTTGACTCATCATCTAACCTCCCTGAAAAACTTTCAACCGTAATTGTACCATACCAGCTGAGCGAATTCTCTAAATTCTTCTTAAAATAACCGGTGTAGTCGCACGACCCAGTCCTCATCTGGAGCTGTCGGAGCGGCTTGGTTCGACACCAGTAGGCCTAACTGGCCAAGATTCAGGGACATCCCCGCCGGTGCACAACACTGTTCATGGTGGGCTGGGCTCTGCTCGTCAAATGCTGCAAGCCAGTTTTGCCGTAAGCAGTGTGCTTCTCGCACGTACTTCAGCATCTGTGCCAGTGCACGGTTCCGTTCTCGCTCCCGACGACTAAACAGCTTGACGACTGCCGCCTCACTAATGCCATGCCGCTTGTAGAATGCCAACAGGGCAATCGCCGCATCATCCTCGCTGAATGCCTGTGGTCGTGCATAGTACCGATGGATGGTCTCCGGCTCCGGTCGATTAGCTTGTCCCAGCATCAATGGGAGTTGCTCATCCCCACTGGCATATAGCAGAATGGCCACGCTTGGTAGACCATCCCGTCCAGCGCGCCCAATCTCCTGGGCATAGCTCTCAAAATCAGCTGGTAAGTGGTAATGGATGACGTAGCGGACATCATTCTTATCGATGCCCATGCCAAACGCACTGGTCGCACAGATGACGTCAAGTTGCCCAGCCATGAACTGTTGCTGAATCTTGAAGCGATCCTCACTGCTCAATCCGGCATGGTACGCCGCCGCCTTCACCCCCGCCAGCTGTTGCAGAGCCAATGCCGTATCACTAGCCTGCTGCTTACTGGAAAAGTACACGACCCCCGGTCCTTGGAGCTGACCGACCAACGCCGTCAACCGTTCCTGTTTCTCCGACTCGTCAGCGACCTGCTCCACGTCGAGAAAAATATTGGGCCGGTCGACGGATTCCGCCACAATTTTGGGCTGACTCCGTAACTGTTTGGCAATTTCCTGACGCGTCGTCTGCCCCGCAGTCGCCGTCAGCATTAACGTTAACGGCAGCTGTAACTGCGTTCTAATAGCCCCAAGTAACAGGTATTCCGGTCGAAAATCCGGTCCCCACTGTACAATGCAATGGGCCTCATCAATCACTAACAGACTCAGTTTAAGCTGCTTGATCTGTGCCAACATCTGCGGTTGCGCCAACATTTCCGGTGACATGAAGAGAAATTGGTAGTCTCCGAGATGGCGCATAATCAGTTGCCGTTCCGTATAACCCGTCAGTGAATTAATCGCTGCCACTCGCTTAAATCCTGCCATGCGCATCCGGTCAACCTGATCGTTCATCAGCGACAGTAACGGCGAAATAATCAGCACGCATCCCGGATGACGGTACCCATACAGCTGATAAATCAGCGTCTTACCGGCACCCGTGGGCAGCACAGCCAACGTGTCCTGCCCCGCCTCGAGTGACGTGAGCGCCGCCTGCTGGCCTTCTCTAAATTTTGTAAAACCAAATACCTTTTCTAAACTTGTCGTTAAGGGCTCAAGCATCCCCCACACCTCGCTTATCACACCAAATGGCGTAGAGTCGAAAATCAAAAAAAGAGTAACGGTCCTGGAGCTCTTGGGGCAATGCCGTGTACTGCCAAACATCGATTGGTCCCGTCAGATGCGTCGCAAACGCCGCCCGCATCGCTGACGTCAATAGCCAGTCATAGGGAAATTGCGTGAGGGGTAACAGGATTGCCGCCTCCAGTAAATGCTCCCGTGCTGTTCCCGGCTTAATTTGTCGTATCGTCGCAATCTGTTCCACCCGCCGTCCCTGTGACACCGCCGCTAGAGTCTGCTGCGCACTGCGCGTCACTGGCGACTGCCACAACGACCGAAATAATGTGCCCAACGGATGCTCGGGATCCCGGGCATCCTGAGCAATCTGCATAACCCCGTCAAACTGCATCAACGTTACCGACCAAGACGTTCTTCGCTGTGCCCGTGCAATCTGATCTGCCGTGAGGCCCGGTTGCGCGTACCCCGTAAACAGATCCGTGACAACACTCGCAGTTGCAGGTGGCAATTTTTCTAGGCTGCTTTTCAAGGCATTGAACACTTGTTCCGGTAGCTGAGAATTCTTACTTTGATGAAACCAATTCCGTACCGCTTGGCGTGTCTCCAGATCCGTTGCCAAGGGATAATAGCGTTTAGCCGAGTGCGCATACTGACTGACAACCTGCACGGCTAATAGGAGGCGTTGTCGCGCGGCCAACAGATCTAGCATCCCCCAATCGGCCCACGTCTGCGGGTGTTCAGTCGTCTTTGCCTGCTCGACTACCCCAGCTGCAGTCAGACGAACCTGATCGGGGGTCTCACCGGTCTCGACCCATCCCTGCTTAAGCAACGTCTGGGTCGGCGCATCCAAAGCGCCCCGCACCATTTTCTTATCTAAAGCAATCAGGTAGAGTAATCGGTAGCGCAGCCCCCAGTACAGTGTCGACACCGTCTTCTTCTCTCGCAGGAGATTCTCGATCACCCGCAAACGGCGAAATTGTTGGTGATCGAGTAACCCTAATAAGTCCGCCGCTTCCATGGCTACGCTTCCCTTCCGTTACAAGTCTGCACCTAGTTTACCATACGAAAAGGGCCGACAGTTTGCCAGCCCTTCATTTCAAGACAATTCACTATTGATTCGCTTATGATAGCGTGTGCTTACGTAGCCAGGGTGCCATTCGTCGATTCAGAAGAATGAACAGGACGCCTAGGACGATTCCCTTGATCAAGTTAAACGGAATGACCCCGAATAAGATGAGCTTATTGACGGGTAGCCCCAGCGACATCCCCCACACTTTAAGGTACAGGGGTGTGATGACCCACCAGTTAGCAAGTGACAGCACGATCGTAAGACTCAGCGTTCCCACGATTACCGCGACCACCTGGCGTTTAAACGTCCACTCGTGTCGCCGTAACACGACACTGATGGGTAGCACCAAGGCGAGGTCGGCAATGAACGCCGTCAGGACGCCGATGAAGTTCACGATGTCTAACCCGGTTGTGACAAAGTACAACAGCTCCTTAATCGCAGCAATCGTAATCGCTCCCGCCGGACCAAAGACCCCTAACCCAATCAGCACGACCAAGTCACTCAAATCAAGCTTCATGTACGGGACGATGGGAATAATCGGAATCGACACGAACATCAAGATATAGGAGACACCGGCAAATAACGCCATCTCGACCATTGCGCGAACACCTAACCCCTTGTGACTACTTTCCATGAGACTAATTCCTCCTTGCGGTCATCTCAGTGACGCGACCCACGAAAAAAGGCCTCGCCACAGAAGAGCAAGACCTTGGAGTTTACGTCAAAATTAAGCTACGCAAAAAGCAACGTCTCATCTTCTGCATACCAGACTATACTGTCGGTTTCGGAGTTGCACCGAATCAACCGCTCGCGCGGGTCGCGGACTTTACCGCCGGTCGGGAATCACACCCTGCCCTGAAGATGAACCATAAATTTTTAGTACACCTTTAATGTACTAAACGAACCAACGTCTGTCAACGATTTGTCTCAGGCTAAACCGGTCAACCGGCGGAGTTCTTTGACTTCCTCTGGCTTCAGGTTACGCGCATCGCCGGGTTGGAGACCCTTGAGCGTTAAGAAACCATATTCTTCACGTTTCAGCTTCTCAACGGGACAGCCAATCGCGTTCAGCATCTTCTTAACCTGATGATTCTTACCTTCATGAATCGTTAACGAGACAATCGCAATCTTTTTCTTGTCATCGGTACTGATGATCTTGGCCTTAGCCGGCGCATACTTCATCTCGTCGACCGTGATACCCTGACGTAATTTACGGAGGCCATCGTTCGTTGGAATACCCGTGACCCGTGCCACATAGGTCTTCTCAACCTCATACTTGGGGTGTGTCAAACGATTGGCGAGTTCTCCGTCATTGGTCAGTAGGATTAATCCCGAGGTATCGTAGTCCAAGCGACCCACTGGGTAGACCCGTTGACTAACGCTTTCGACCAAGTCGACCACGGTCTTCCGGCCCTTATCATCATTGGACGTGGAAATGACTCCCCGTGGCTTATACAGCATCACGTAGGCGGGCGCTTCAGTGGTAATTGGGACGCCATCCACGAGAATCTTATCGTGAACACCGACCTTGGTGCCTAATTCAGTCACAACGCTACCGTTGACCTTGACGCGGCCGCTCATGATTAACTTTTCTGATTGACGCCGTGAAGCCACGCCGTCGTGTGCTAAAACTTTTTGTAGTCGTTCCATTTACGTTTCATCTCCTGATTCTCCTGATTGGTTCAGTTGCTGGTTAAAAGCTTGTAAGAACAAGTCACCGCCATCCCCATCGTCCTGCTCGCTGGGATTAGCCGCAGCTGGCAAAGGGGGCAAGTCGCTGAGTTGTTTCAAGCCGAAATAGTCGAGAAAGTAAGCGCTGGTCCGATAGAGCTTCGGCCGTCCTGGTTCATCGAGACGTCCCGCATCTTCAATCAATCGGCGCAAGACCAACTTTTGAACGGTGGATGCGCTCTGAACCCCACGAATCTCATCAACCTCAATCCGCGTGATGGGTTGACGATACGCAATAATCGCCAGGACTTCTAGTGAGGCTGGCGAGAGACTCGTACTCAAGGGGTTCTCAAAGTACCGCTTGATCAAGTCGCCGGCGGCTTCCTTAGTGACCAGCCGGTAAGTGGTATCGTTGACCATCAATTCTAACGCCGAATCCTGATCGGCCGCGTACCTCTGAGCCAGCCGCTCCAGGGACGCTAGAATCGCCGGTCGCAATAGTCCCGTGGCTGCCGCCAAATCAGCGACTGTGATGCCTTCGTCACCGCTGACGAACAGTAAACTTTCAATCTGTGCTAGGGGTGACATCTGTGGGATACCTGCCTTTCAACCGTAAAAAATCGATCTGCAACGGCACTAAGCGACTAACCTGTTGTAAGGCGACCTGTCGCTGCCGCGCGAGCTCTAAGACGGCCAGAAAGGTCGTGACAATCTCATCGAGCACCGGTGTCTGCCCCAGTAGCTTTTCAAAGCTGACTGGTCCCTTACTGTGCGCCAAATGCGTCAGTACCGTCTGCATCTGTTCTTTAATCGTGTAGTGTTCCTGCTGAATACTCTGCGTGACCGGTTTAGCCACCATGGCCCGATGAATCAGCTTGGCCAATGCGGCCTGTAGATCGGCTGGTTCAATGCCCGGTGCCACCGATAAAGCTACCGAGTCCGGCACCGCCATAGCAGGCCGAGTAAAGTGTTGTTGGCGTTCCTGAGCCCGTGCCTTGAGCACCTGAGCAGCTTGTTTATAGCGCTGATACTCCAAGAGCTGATTAACCAAATCCTCACGGGGGTCACCCATATCGTCCTCGTCACTAGGCACCAGCGTCTGGGGCTTGGGTAACAGGAGTTTTGCCTTAATGGCCATCAAGTTTGCCGCCATCACAAAATACTCCCCGGCAATGTCGAGGCGCAGCGTCTGCATCTGATGCAAGTAATCCAGATACTGACTGGTGATCGTTGCGATCCGAATATCATAAATATCCATCTCGTTGGTTTTAATGAGATGTAACAGTAAATCTAGTGGGCCTTCAAAATCACTGACCTGAATCAGCGGTTGCCCGTTTGCTGTGGCTTTGTCCATGGTGATACTCCCATTTTGCAATAGTCTTGGCCGTGGAGAGGGTTCCCATCAGCCGCTTATCTGGCAGTGCCGTCGCGAGTTGATCCAACAACTGCCACGTATTTTCAATAACATCCTTATCCGGCATCAACGTGATCAGCCGCACGATCAGGTAATTCCCCTGAACCTGCGTCCCCACGGCACCGGAAAAGTCATCGTATTTATCTTTCCACAGGTAGAGCGTCCGGTCGGCTCCCCCTTGATACCAAGCCAGTTCTCGCTGCAGTCGATCCCAGTCCTTAAAACTCGGTATCAGACTCAGCAAGCCCATGGCGATCTTCTGATAATCGCTACGATATTTTAATAGCATGGTTTGCCTCCGTTTAATCGTCTCCATACACACTGTAGCTGGCTAAGCTCGTGGATGATACTGGTCGTAGACCGAAACCAACCGTTTCTTAGAGATGTGTGTGTAGATCTGCGTGGTCGTAATATCCGCGTGCCCCAAAAGCTCCTGAACCACCCGTAAGTCCGCACCATTTTCCAAAATATGGGTCGCAAATGAATGCCGCAGGGTATGGGGCGTCACGTCCTTCTGAATGTCGGCCAAGGTCACATAATGCTTGATTTTCTGCCAAATAGCCTGCCGTGACAGGCCCCCGCCGTGCGCGTTGAGAAAGAGATAGGGACTGGTTCGCTGCTTCAGCAGGACCGGGCGGCTGTGCGCTAGGTACCGGTTAATCCAGTCGGTCGCCACATCACCAATGGGAATGATGCGTTCCTTATCACCCTTGCCCAGTGTCTGGATCAAGCCCATCTCTAGGTGCAGATCGACTAGCTTTAAATGAACCAGCTCGCTAACCCGCAATCCGGTCGCGTACATCACTTCCAGAATGGCCCGATCGCGCAGTCCATACTTATTCGCCGTATCCGGGGTCGCCAGCAAACGGTCGACTTCGGCCACAGTGAGCACCGCTGGCAAATGTTCCGCGTGCTTAGGTGCAGCAATATTGGCCATTGGATTGTCGATCAACTGATGGGTCTGCACCAGATAACGGTAAAATTTTCGCAAGGCCGACACGGCGTGAATCACGGAATTTCGCGATTTGCCACTAGTCGTCAGTGCACTCAGGTAAGTCATGACCGTCAAACGATCAACCGTTAAAAAGTTCGTGTGGTGCTGATCAGTCAGATACGCCGAAAAATTATGGAGTTCTTGCGTGTAACTCGTCACCGAATTCTTGGCCAGCCCCTGCTCTACAGTCAGGTAGTGGGCAAAGTCCAGCGTTTGATCCGCTAATTCGGTCATGAGCGTTCCTCCTAGTCTTTGGTCTCCTCATCAGCGGTGGCATCCGTTGGTGCTAGCCAGAGTTGACCATCGTGCTGGGTAATCTTACGGGCCTTCAAGAGGTGACCAATGGCCCGCTTAAATTGACCCTTACTGATGCCAAAGTAAGCTTTGATAGCAGCTGGGTCACTCTTGTCGCTGAACGCCAGACGGCCATCTTCACTGTGTTCCAGAGCAGCTAACAGCATCGCTGAATCGTCGTCAATAGCCTCATACGTCCGTGGACGTAAGGATAGGTTCAACGTCCCATCGTCGTGAACCCCGATAACTCGTGCGTGGAGTTCCTCACCTAAACGCGGTTCGCGTTCCCGTTCGGATGGATGAATGAACCCCAACTCATAATGGTCCGTCATGACCCGCGTGCCGACCAACTTCAATTGATACGAGCGGGCAACGACGTTAGAGTTCTGCAAGATCTTCTTAGCGGGCTGGGCAATGGCAGCGTAAATATCGCCATCGGCCAACACACCCCAGAGTCGTTGCTTGGCATCTTCGCGCAACGCAATCATCAGGCGATCGCCCTGTTGTGGCCACAGTTCCATCATGTCTGGGAGGTCATCCAAGGAAACGACAATATCCTTATTGGGCAATCCAACATCGACAAAGACGCCCAATGTCCGTTGCGTCCGTACAACCGTACCAAAGCCGTAGTGATCGACTTGTACTTGCGGGGCATCACGCGTAATCTGCATTTCATGATTTTCATTTTCGTAGGTAAATCCTTTAAAGTTTGACCCTAATTTTAAAGGTTTTTTGATTTCTGATTTATCCAGCCGAAAAGTCGTCCCGGCAATCTGGACATAGTAATCATTTTCATTTTCATCAGTAACTTTTCCCGCGATGACGCGGCCTAATAGTTCTTCCATAATCTCCTCAATTCTACTGGTTTCCCAGTCAACCGTTCAAAAGTGTCTAACCTTTATTTTACACGGAAACCACCCAACTAGCGAGCTTTAATCTTACAAATTTATTTATGCTGGCCACAGCTCCTCAGCCGCAGTAAGGACATGTACCCTGGTAAGCTTTTTGGTCTCTGCACCCCGTCTTCCCCTTTAAAAAGCCAACAAAAAACGGACCCCCGACAGAGGATCCGTTTTTAATAACAGGTTTATCTCGTATTAAAGCGCGTTGGAAGCACCGTGGTAAACGATACCGCGACGTGAGTCAACGGTGATCAATTCGCCATCGGAGATCTTGTCACTGGCACCAGTAGCGCCAACGATAACAGGAATCCCCATGGAAATCCCAACAACAGCTGCGTGAGAAGTCAACCCACCGTTTTCAACGATAACGGCGCTAGACTTTTCGATAGCTGGCAAGTAGTCTTTGTCGGTGTTCTTGGCGATCAAGATACCACCTTCAACAACCTTTGCATTTGCGTCAGCAGCGGAGTTTGCGATAACGGCCTTGCCGATTACCGTGTCATCACCGACACCTTGGCCTTGAACTAACTTTGAACCGATCAATTGGATCTTCATCAAGTTAGTCGTGCCACGTTCGCCAACAGGAACACCGGCAGTGATTAAGATCAAGTCGCCTTCCTTGGCCAAGCCAGTTTCAACGGCCTTAGCAGCAGCTAAATCAAACATTGCATCAGTGTTAGCAGGCTTTTCGGTAACGATTGGGTATACACCCCAGTTAACCATCAAGCCACGACGCGTACGGTCGTCAAAGGTAACAGCTAAGATATCAGCATTTGGCCGGTACTTAGAAATCATCTTTGCAGTGTAGCCGGATTCCGTAGCAGCAACGATGGTCTTAACGCCCAATTCGTTAGCAACACGGGCAACGGAAGCACCGATGGATTCAGTAACGTCGCCGTTATCGAAGTCCAAGTTGTCACGGCCAAATTCTGCCAAAGCATTTTCAGCCTTGATGTCGATCCGGTTCATAGTTGCAACGGATTCTACAGGGTATTCACCGTTAGCACTTTCACCAGAGAGCATGGTTGCGTCGGTACCGTCAAAGACAGCGTTGGCAACGTCAGAAGCTTCGGCACGCGTAGGACGTGGGTTTTCTTGCATGGAGTCTAACATTTGGGTAGCAGTGATAACTGGCTTACCTAAAATGTTACACTTCTTGATCAAAGCCTTTTGTACCAAAGGTACGTTTTCCGTAGGAATTTCGACACCCATGTCACCACGAGCAACCATCAAACCATCGGAAACCTTGATGATGTCATCAAAGTTGTTGATACCTTCTTGGGATTCGATCTTAGGGAAGATTTGAACGTGTTCCATGTGCTTTTCTTCGAGGAGTTCACGGATGTCCATGACATCTTGTGGCTTACGAACGAATGAAGCAGCGATGAAGTTGATTTCGTGGTCCAAACCAAAACGAATGTCATCGGAGTCCTTTTCAGTGATCCCAGGTAAGTTAATGGAAACACCAGGAGCGTTAACACCCTTACGGGAACCTAAGATACCATCGTTTTGAACCTTAACAACTAATTCCTTAGTTGCGTCATCTTTGGATTCAACGACAGTATCTAATAAACCATCATCGAATAAGACGTGGCCGCCTTCGTGGACATCTTCGAACAAGCCAGGGTAAGTAACAGCGATCTTTTCCTTGGTTCCTTCGAGTGAGTCATCCATGGAGATCCGGAATACGTCGTCGGTATGGAAGGCAAGCTTGCCACCCTTTTCAACAGTCGTCCGAATTTCGGCACCCTTAGTATCTAACATGATACCAACGGTCTTACCAGTAATCTTTTCAGCCTTGTGGACCTTTTCCAAACGGTCTAAATGTTCTTCATGGTCACCGTGTGAAAAGTTGAACCGGAAGATGTTGGCGCCAGATTCGATTAATTTAACAATCGTATCAACGTCAGTACTTGCAGGACCAAGGGTACTTACGATCTTGGTTTTCTTCATTAGAAAAATCTCTCCTTTAGAATTGGCCGAAGCAGTCCGCCAATCTCGTTAAAAATTGGCATGCCAAAAGTTTCGGCTCAAATTTGATTCCAAAATTATTCTATCACTTTTGAAAATTAATGTCTGCTATGTTTATCGATTTTTCGACACTTTGTACACAATTTCTCAAAGTAAGCGTTTTCCCTTACCTACCGGCACTGAAAACACACAGAAATCGATTTGTTTTATAATCAATCAGTTATCGAAAAAATAATTTTCGATTTATTTAAAAACGCTTTCAGGGATTGATTGTCAACGCCAAGGTTTGGCCTAAAGGTAACCTGATCGAACGAAAAAGCCAGCCATGAGTCCCTCTCGGAATTCATGGCCAGCTTCTCATAAAAGCTCATTTAGACGATGCTTAAAGACTTTAACGATCCAAAGCTAGCCGAGCATCGCCATCCGGCTGAAATCAATTGCCCGGTATCAGACTCCGTTTTTAATCAGTGCTGTCGCACATTTGGGTAGACTTATCCGACCTCTACTGGAATTGTAAAGCCCAACTCGGCGATATCTTGGTCAAAAGTTTTGACCGTGTCGACGGAGACCTGGAAGGCATCTTTCCCGAACTTGTCTAACTTATTCAGAATCTTTGGTGGCACGGTGATGATGTCACAGCCAGTCTCGTCGGCTTGAACAACGTTAATTGACTCACGCGTGCTGGCCCACAGAAGTTCCACGTTGGCCTTCCCGTGACAGAGTTCTGCTGACTGTTTCATCATTGGCATTGGATCGACACCGGTGTCGGCGATTCGACCAGCAAATACGGACACGATGCCCCCAGTTTGGGCATTCAACGCATCCACTGCCAACTTAACTTCTTGCAGCGTGGTGATGGCGGTCACGTTGACCTGGACGCCGGCGTCGGAAAGTGCCGTAATCACGGCCGTATTGTCATCCCCACTCGCCCGTATAATCGGTACTTTAACGGCCACATGCTTGCCTAACGCTGCGAGTACTTTTGCCTCAGCTAACATCCGTTCTGGCGTATTACCGAAAACTTCAAAGCTGATCGATTGGTCTGGGAACGTTGCAACAGCTTCCTTGGCGAAGGCCAGATAATCCGTAATCCCAGCAGCCTTCATCAAGCTAGGGTTCGTGGTAAAGCCCGCAACGAGTCCCTTCGCAGCAACGGCTTTCATATCGGTCAGCTTGGCCCCATCGGAATAAACTTTAACGTTTAATTTCATTAAAAAATACCTCCAAAGTAGAATATCTTGTCCATTGGTATATATAATACAGGACTTGATATAAATAGTCTAGAGGTATTTTTTATTAAATTGGTCTATCCATTTTCATAAACAACATTACCCGCACCCATCAGGCGTTCCAGTGCCGCTTTTAGTGCCACATCTGCACGTAGCCACTGCGTCTTCGGCAACAGCCGTTTTTGATCGGTCTGGGGTTGATACACGATCACCGGCACTGGCCCCGTATTCGCCGTCAAAAATTGGGCGAGTTGCTGAGCTACCGGTCGTTGATCGTGATCTTCATCGACCCGAATAAACCAGCGGGGCCCTTGTTTGGCCTGCTGATCTCCAGCCGGCTGCAAGCTTTCGGCCAGATCCAGTCGATCGGCCACAATCTGTAGCCCCCGCTGTTGTTCCACCTTGCCCCGAACGACGATAACCTGATCCGTTTTCAGCCACTCACTCACGGTGCGATACTGATTGGGAAAAATGGTGATACTGACATCGGCGGTCTCATCACTCCCAGTGACAAAGGCCATCGGCTCGCCACGCTTGGTCCGAATCGTCCGAATCCGCGTGACGTAAACAACGATCGCGACCCGATTGTTCTCAGCCAGATCACTGATCGTCACGGCGTGGAGTTTTTGAGCCAGAGGTCGATACTGCTCCACTGGATGACCTGACAGGTAAGCACCCAGCACGGCCTCTTCCTGTGTCAACTTCGTCATCAGATCCAAGTCAGGCCGGTGCTCGACCTTAGGTGCCAGCGCCGCAAAGAGCTCGACGTTGCCCCCAGATAGCTCGACACTGCTTAAGAATTCCGGTAGTGCCGCAATCAATTCCGCCCGATTGTAGCCAAAATTGTCGAAGGCGCCGGCATAGACCAGTGCATTGAGAAGATCCGCCTTCCGGTACTTATCGGCAATCCGTTGAAGAAACTGGTGTAAGTCACGATACGGCCCATTTTCGTGGCGGTCGGCTAGGAGTTCTCGCAAGAAGTCTCGGCGCACACCCTTGATGGAACTCAGGCCAAAGATAATAGCCGCTCCCCGCAAATTAAAGTAAGCCGACGACTGGTTAATATCCGGCGGTAGAATGGTGACACCGTGACGCTTGGCCTCAGTCAAGTACAGTTTGGTCTTCTCCGGCACATTAATCACCGAGTTCAACAGGGCCGCATAGAACGGCCCCGGATAATGGGCCTTCAGATAAGCCAGCTGAAAGGCCAGTTTGCTATAGGCCACGGCATGGGACCGGTTAAACCCGTAGTTCGCGAACCGATCCATGTAGTCAAAGACTTGCTGGGCCGTCTCAGTGGCGTACCCCAGTTGTCGGGCACCCACAACAAACTTCTTTTGCATAGCGTCCATGGTCTGCTTCTTCTTTTTACTCATGGCTCGCCGCAACAGATCGGCCTCACCTAATGTGAAGCCACCCATCGTACTAGCAACCTGCATGACCTGTTCCTGGTAGACCAAGACGCCATAGGTTGGTCCCAGGATTGGCTTAAGCGCATCGGCCGCATAGGTCACCTGCTCCTGTCCGTCCTTACGTTTGATAAAAGTGTCGATGTTTTCCATTGGCCCAGGTCGATACAGGGCATTGACTGCGGCCACCAATTCAAAACTATTCGGTTTTAATTGGCGGAGGACGCGCTTGATGCCAGAGGATTCAAACTGGAAGACGCCGTTGGTTTCCCCCTGAGCAAAGAGCTTGAGGGTCGCCGCATCGTTGAGGTCAATGGCGTTGATATCCAATAACTGTCCCGTCTGCTTTTTAACCAACGCCAGAGCATTGGCGAGGATACTTAGGTTCCGCAGGCCCAAAAAGTCCATCTTCAGCAGACCGACCGCTTCGACTGTATCCTTAGGGTACTGCGTCATCAGTAGGCTCCCAGCGCCCGGTTGTAAGGGCACGAGGTCCGTCAACGGTCCCTGACTTAACACGATCCCGGCCGCATGGGTCGAGTAGTTACGGGGAAGACCCTCCAGCTTACAAGCGGTCTCATAAAGCAATTTATTCTTCGAGCTATCGGCAACTAGGTTACGTAACTTCTGTGACTGCTTATAGGACTCAGCCAGTGTAATGTGAAGTTTATTGGGAATTGCCGCACTCCAGTCACTCATCTGATACGGCGCCATTCCCAGAGCCCGACCCACATCGCGGAGGGCAGCCTTAGTCGCCAGTGTTCCAAAAGTAATAATTTGACCGACGCGAGAATGACCGTACTTATCGTGCACATACTGTAAGACCTGTTCTCGCTTATCGTCCGGAATATCCAGATCAATATCGGGCATTTGGGCCCGTTCTTCATTCAAGAAACGTTCAAACAAGAGATTATAAGTCAGCGGGTCAACCTCGGTAATCGCCAAAACATAAGCGACTAACGAGCCGGCCGCTGAACCCCGTCCTGGTCCCGTTTGAATGTGAGCACGGTGGGCGAAGTTCATGACGTCCCAGACAATCAAAAAGTAGTCGTCAAACCCCATCCGATGAATGGTCCCTAGCTCGCGTTCTAAGCGCTGCTGATAAGGTTGGCTATCCTGGATGCCATTTGCCACTAGCCGCCGCTGAAGGCCCTCCTGGCAGAGCTGTCGCAGGTAACTTTGGGAGCCCTGCTGGTCGGGCGTTGGAAATTGGGGTAATTGTGGTTGTTGAAACTTCAGTGTCACGTCACACGCTGCGGCCAGCTGTTCAGTCGCCGTGACGGCATCCGCCAATCCCGCGTGCGTAAAACGTTCTGTCTGTTCAGCGGCCGGCCGTAACCAATGTGTGCCCATCGTCTCTTGTGCGGCTGGTAAATCTTCAATGACCTCACCCGCCCCGATTGCTCGCAGAACCGTGACAGCAAAATGATCCTCTCGATTCAAATAGGCCACTGGTGCGAGACCCACGAGGGGGACCTGTGTGGCGGTCTGGAGTGCTCGTAACTGTTGCTGAGTGCCCGCGTCCAGATCCGGGCTGATCCCCACGGCCACGTTACCCGGTGCCCACGTCTGTAACTGCTGAACGGTCTTCGTTGCCGCTGCTGCATCCCCAATCGCCAGTAGCTGACCCACCTCACCGGTCAGCGGAACAATCATACTGAGATGCGTTAGATTAGCCGTCTGTTGACTAAGATCGACCGGTGCCTCGGCCACTTGATAGGCCGTGGACAACTGCATAAGCTGTTGATAGCCGGTAAAGTCTTTGGCCAAGAAAATCAATTCACTTGGCTGGGTCGTCTCCCCAATCGCTTGTGTGGTTAACGTCAGCCCCAAGATTGGCTTGATACCTGCCGCGCGACAGGCGTTGTAAAAGGCCACGGCCCCATACATGACATTCTTATCAGTTAGGGCCAACGTGATATAGCCACGGTCTTTAGCCGTTTGCACCAAGTCGGGGATGCGGTTGGTACTCTGTAACAAGCTATAGGTACTTATGACCTGTAACGGGACAAACATCCTGTCCACTCCTCTCATCATTATCTTTATCGCTATTATACCAGAAAAGTGACGAAATATTCGTAAAACGAACAAACGTTCTCTAGCCACTTTACACCATTCCCAGCATACTCAAAAATAGGCGATAACTGCTTAACCTGACCACTAGATAGTCACGACCTAAACTGGCAAAAAAGCTGTACTGACACGGCTTCGATGCCATGACAGTACAGCTTAAATATGCTTACCTGAAGGTTGAAAGCCAAAGTACACCTAGAAAGGCCCAGTTAACAGAGATTTAATCCACAAAATCAGTCGAAAATTACCACCTGCGGCTGCCAGAAATTCCGGCTGCTGTGGGGACCGCCTGCGGCCTGAGAAACGGTCCTCCGGCTCGGTTTGAAGCCTGACATAAACCGTCAGTCTCCAAACGCGTCCCACGCTGTAAGCTGGTTCCCAGCTAACACCGTCGACACAGCCTACCTGCATCTCTGGCCGCCTCCGGTTATGATTTGTTCTTTAACCTGACATTGCGGTGACAATCGCTGAACCGCCAACGTTAGTCCACGATAGTTGATCACTGTCTACGTAGGCGTAAGTGAACCAAATTTAGGCTCAGCCGTGGGATTTTCCAAGTGGGCTAACTTGGGAAATGGCGACTTTGAAACGCCGCCTGGGCGGTTCAAAGCGAGCTGGCAGACCGCTTCTCAGGCTGGCGGCGTCCTACCCACAGCGTTCCAGCCTAAATTTGGTGAACGGTAAGCCGGCTGGCTTAGACAACATTGCCTAATTGTAGTCTCAGCATCGTTGTGGCAAAAGCCAGAGACTATGCCAGTAGTTGTACAACATGGCGAAAAATTGACGCACTTCGTCAACCTGCAGATCATAACTGGATACGACTATTTTGTTGTTGAAATTGTCTCAGCCTGCAACTCGTGCGTGAAGGCCAATTGGTCGTCCACCACATCAATCGTAATCAGGCTATTAACCGGAATATCACCGGCAATTAACTGGCGAGCCAGTGGCGTTTCCACGTGGGTCGTGATGAAGCGCTGCAGTGGCCGTGCACCGTAAGCCGGCAAGTAACCCTTCTGGGCAATCCAGGTCTGAGCAGCGGGTGTAATTGTGAGATCCAGCTGCTGTTCATGGAGTCGGTCAGCGAGATGCGCCACTAATTTGACCACGATCTGTTGGACATCAGACAATGTCAGCGGGGTGAACATGATAGTTTCATCGATCCGATTCAAGAATTCTGGCCGGAAATGCAGTTGAAGCAACTTGGCCACCTGCTCCTGCGCCGCGGTCGTAATGTGCCCCTGATCATCGGTTCCCTGTAGCAATAGGTCCGAGCCCAAGTTGGACGTCATAATCAAGATTGTGTTCTTAAAATCAACGGTTCGACCCTGACTATCGGTTAGCCGGCCATCGTCCAGAACCTGCAACAATAGGTTAAAGACATCTGGATGGGCCTTCTCCACTTCATCGAAGAGCACAATGGTATACGGATTACGCCGAACAGCTTCGGTCAGCTGCCCGCCTTCTTCGTAGCCAACGTAGCCCGGTGCCGCCCCGACCAGCCGGGACACGGATTCCTTCTCCATGTACTCACTCATATCGATTCGTACCATGTGGTCTTCGCTGTCAAATAGATTCTCGGCGAGAGCCTTAGCCAATTCGGTTTTCCCAACACCAGTCGGTCCCAAAAACAGGAAGGAACCAAGGGGCCTCGTCGGATCTTGTAATCCGGCCCGTGACCGCAGAACCGCATCGGCTACGGCAGAAACGGCTTGGTCCTGACCCACGACTCTGTCGTGTAAGCGATCGGCAAGCTTTAATAATTTCTCGCGTTCACCCTGAACTAACTTGGTCACGGGGATCCCGGTCATTCGACTGACAACGTTAGCAATTTCATTCTCCGTAACGGATTCGGAGACCAGCCAGTTCTGTTTCTGATTTTGTGTTTCCAGATCAGCCAGTTCTTGTTCCAGACGGGGAATTGTGCCGTGTTGCAATTCGGCAGCCTTGTTCAGATCGTACTGGGCCTCGGCGTTTTCCAAATCACGCTTGGCCTTATCCAGTTCGGTCTTCTTGGCCCCGACACTCTTAATGGCCGTCTTCTCTTGATTCCAGCGTGCACTCAACTTGTCGACCTTTTCCTTAATGTCGGCTAATTCCTTCGTCAATTCCTTGAGACGGGTCTGTGAAGCCGCATCCGTTTCCTGCTTCAGTGCGGTCTGTTCGACCTGCATCCGCATCATTTGCCGCCGTTCTTGATCCAACTCAGTTGGCGCAGAGTTCATTTCTACTCGGATGGACGCCGACGCATCATCGACCAGATCAATCGCCTTATCGGGTAAGAACCGATCGGTCAGGTAACGGTCTGAAAGTTTTGCCGCCGCAATCAGGGCATTGTCATGAATCTTAACGCCGTGGTGAATTTCAAACCGTTCACGCAATCCTCGCAAGATGGTGATCGTGTCGTCAATGCTTGGTTCGTTGACCACGACCCGTTGGAATCTTCGCGCCAAAGCCTTGTCCTGTTCCAAATATTTACGATACTCGTCGAGCGTGGTCGCCCCAATTAAGTGAAGTTCACCGCGGGCCAACATGGGTTTCAATAGATTTCCGGCGTCCATACTACCCTCGGCCTTGCCGGCACCCACGATGTTGTGAATTTCATCAATAAACATGATGATCTGACCATCGCTCTTGGTGACCTCCTTCAAGACCGCCTTGAGTCGTTCCTCAAATTCACCCCGGTACTTGGCCCCGGCAATCAGGGAGCCCATGTCCAAGGAAAAAATTGTCTTATCCTTCAAGTTATCCGGCACATCCCCACGAACGATTCGTTGCGCCAGGCCTTCAACGATGGCGGTCTTCCCAACGCCAGCTTCCCCAATCAGTACGGGATTGTTTTTGGTCTTCCGCGATAAAATCCGAATGACCGACAAGATTTCATCGTCGCGGCCAATGATCGGATCAATTTTGCCGCTACGCATGGCCTTCACGAGGTCGATCCCGTATTTTTCAAGAGCCTTGTACTGGTCCTCCTGATTCTTAGAGGTCACCCGTTCACCACTCCGGAGCTTATCAACGGCGTTACGAACCATCTGTTCCGTGATCCCCTGACTCTTAAGATAATCCGTCAGGTTCTCGCCGCCTAACTGCATCAGAGCGATCATCAGCGTGTCGATGGCTAAAAAGTCATCGCCGTATTTATCTTTAATGGCATCGGCTTTTTGTAGCAGATCAGTCAGGTTACGAGAGAATTCCTGCCCGTACTGAATGCCACTGCCAGAGACCGTACTGATCCCATCGAGTTCCCGGTCAAGTTCACTATCCATGGCGGCAATATCCACGCCAGCATTGGCAAGGATCTCCCGTCCCAGTTCCCCGGGTTGAATCAAATATTTAAAGAGATGGGCCACCGTGACCGCCTGGTGCTTACGGGTCATGGCAATGTGTTGTGCCTCACTTAGGGCACTGGTCAGTGCTTCCGTCATTTTTTCTGGATTCATA
This sequence comes from Levilactobacillus muriae, assembly GCF_045862015.1. Lineage (NCBI taxonomy): Bacteria > Bacillati > Bacillota > Bacilli > Lactobacillales > Lactobacillaceae > Levilactobacillus > Levilactobacillus muriae. Next base: position 51,232 of record NZ_BAAFRU010000003.1, on the reverse strand, counting down.
GATTGCATCCTCCTCGGTTAAAATTAGTTTTGAATTGTTTTAGTAACATGGATTTACGGGTAATGACACCTTAACAGGCAGGACAAATAGACTGGGTACGCGATGGTTGGACGCCCGGAGCCCAAAAACGGTTTCAAAGCCACCGATTATCTAAGCGACAAACCGCTAAGATAATTCCATGGCTAAACCTATTTGCGCCATCCTCACAACTAACCTGGATTTAAAACAGGTGTCAGAAGAAAACAAAATTTCACAACATTCACTTTTTCTCACGCAACTTTGCTCAGTCAAAAGCGACAAATAACTGGCAGAAGGTTGAAGACAACCTTAGCAGCCGCAGATGACTAGATTCAACCTTCTGCTGTTCAAAAAAGAGGCAACCCTTAGGTTAACCTCCATTTTTCATTCATATTCTAACTGATTTTGATCAAAATTCAAAATAATTTGACCAATTTTGACTAATTAATTTAAGCCTGTTGTTCGGCGAGTTCAGCAATCTTAATCACGACGTCGGTTGCCTGTTCCATAGTTTGTTCGGAGACGTATTCGAACCGACCATGCATGTTTTCTCCACCGGCGAATAAGTTAGGCGTTGGTAAGCCCAAGTAAGAGATCTTGGAACCATCAGTTCCCCCACGAACTGGGAAGATCAGTGGCTTGATGTGCAATTCTTCCAAGGCTTCTCTGGCGAGGTCAACGACAGTCATGTCCTTCTCGATGACCTCACGCATGTTGTAGTACTGATCCTTGATGGTCACTTGGACACGTTCGCTACCATAATCCTTGTTCAATTGATCGGCAACCCCTTGGAAGAGCTTCTTACGGTCTTCGAAGATCTGACGGTCGTGATCCCGAATGATGTAGCTCAGGTGTGCACTGTCAACGGTCCCGTTCATGCTGTACAAGTGGAAGAACCCTTCACGCCCTTCAGTGTGCTCTGGCCGGTCGTGAGCTGGCAAAGCTGCATGGAAGTCCATGGCAACTTGGGAAGCATTGACCATCACGTTTTTGGCCTCGGCCGGGTGCACATTGGTCCCCGTAATTTCGACCTGGGCATCGGCGGCGTTGAAGGTTTCGTATTCCAATTGACCTAACGGACCACCATCGACCGTATAAGCGAGGTCGGCACCGAAGTCTTTAACATCAAAGTGATCGGCACCAGAACCAATTTCTTCATCAGGTCCCAAACCAATTTCAATTTCACCGTGCTTGATTTCAGGATGAGCCAACAGGTATTCTGCGGCGGCCATGATTTCAGCGACCCCGGACTTGTCATCGGCACCTAGTAAGGTGCTCCCATCCGTGGTGATCAAGGTGTGGCCTTGATAGTTCTTCAAGTTTGGGAACACCGCTGGATCCAGCGTGTACTTGCCGGCATCGTCCAACTTGATGACGGACTTGCCATCATAGTTTTCCACAAATTGGGGGTTAATGTTTTCACTGTTAAAGTCAGCAGTGTCAAAGTGAGAAATAAAACCAATCTTCTTCACTTGCTTGTCCGTATTGGCTGGTAAGGTCGCATACACGTAAGCACATTGCTTGTTGATATGCACGTTGTCCAGGCCGATTTCCTTTAAGTCCTTCACCAAGCCTTCAGCGAATTCAGTCAGCTGCGGCGTTGATGGGATCGTGCCAGAGTTGGGATTGGAACGCGTGTTGATCTTGACGTACTTCAGGAACCGGGAAATCAGGTTTTCATACTTTGCCAAAATAAATCACTCCTCAAATGAATTAACTACATTTTTAGTGTACCCGTTTTCACGACTAAATAAAAGTGAAGGGGTCGGTATTTAATTGCGACGCTACCACGGTGATCGGCCACTGATTTTCAGCCGCCCACTGCGTAAACAATGTCTGTAGGTGCAGCTTGCAGATGCTCTCGATATGGTGTCCGGGATCAACTACGTTCAACCCTGCCGCAATCATATCATGACCAGGATGATACGAGATATCGCCAGTCACGTAAACATCAGCGCCCTTATCCAAGGCGGTCTGATAGAATGGCCCCCCACTGCCACCCAGAACGGCGACCCGCTTGACGGCCGCATCCGGGGTGTGACTAATCAGCCGCAAGCCCTGTACATTGAAGATGCGTTTGCAATCTTCTGCAAATTGACGAACGGATGTGGCGGTCGGTAAATTACCGATTCGGCCCATGGTAATGGCCGGTGTTGCGGTCGCCCCATTGCTGGGAACTAGTCCTTCGACGTCCTGAAGATTCAGGGCAGTTGCCAACCAGTCATTCATACCACCGGGGGCGCTGTCCAGGTTAGTGTGCGCACCATAGACCGTGATGTGATGCTGCAATAGTGTCGCATACATTTGATTCTGGGGGACTGCTAAATCCAGGTTCTTGGCCGGATGAAACATCATCGGGTGGTGTGCAAAGATAAAGTCGGCCCCAACCGCAATTGCCTCATCAACAACCTCAGGTCGCACATCCAGGGTCACCATGACCTTGTGGACCGGTGCATCTAGGCTACCCAGCTGCAACCCAACTGGATCACCAGGCTCCGCCCACGTCTTCGGGGCGAACTGCTCGAACCGTTCAACTAACTCACGCACCAACACGTTGCAAGACCTCCTCAATCTCCTTGATCTCAGCCGTTAATTCTGCAATCTTTGCCGTGGGGACTTCCTTGGCTGATTGTACCTGGGCCAAAACTTGCCTGGTCCGGGCCAACTCGCGCCGCCACTTGGCCATGAAGATGGCGTTGTGTTCCGCCAATAAATACGGACCGAACCGCAAGTCTTCCGCACTATACTGCTGGGGATTGTCCGCCCTGTCGGCCACTAAAATTTCGTAGTCGTGTCCGTCTTCCGTCACAATCTGTTCCGTGACTAACTGAAACCCATGGGTCATCAAGAACTGCCGGACATTCTTCTCACCCACGTTAGGCTGTAAAACTAATCGGTTAACTCCGGCCAAGCGATCAAAGTCCTGCGTGAGAATCTGGACGATGAGTGTACCACCCATCCCTGCAATGGCAACGGTATCAATGTGATCGTCGGCTTCAATTGCCTGAAGACCGTTGGCCAGCCGCGCTGTAATTCGGCTAGTCAGTCCCTCTTTTTCAATTTCATGTTGGGCATTTTCAAACGGGCCCTTAACGACCTCACCGGCCACACCATCAACAATCTTGCCACGCTTGGCTAGATTAACTGGCAGGTACGCATGATCGGTCCCAATATCAGCCAACCGGCTCCCCATGGGAACGTAGTCGGCAACGGTGGCAAGACGCACCGATAAATGGTCTGCATCCATTCGTCAAATCTTCCTTTCTAACTTCCTGATTACTCTAAGTATAAGCTAGTCCGCCCGTCTTGGATAGCGTCAAAATGAGCGCGGTGCAAATGCCTAAAAGTTAACTTAGTTCATCCCCGCGTTAGGTCAGTTCCAACCGTCAAGATTCTATGTAGTTATCCACCAGAATGAATTCGTGACTAAACCAAATTTGGACTTTATTTCCAAAAAAATGAGACAAGATCCGCAAATTTTACATTAGTACTAGTATAGGGATAATTTAGATCTGAAGGTTGAAAGCTCCAAAATACTCATTATGCCTGTTGTCACAACCATACAGAGGCTAAAATTAGGCACCACATGGGATTCAGTGTTTGAAATTGACGTTCACAATCAGAGCCGGAGGCGGCCATTGTCACTAATTTAGCGGTAACAAATCCTACGATTGTAAGAGTAAGGTGAGCATTTTGGATTTCAACCTTCAATTTAGATATTTTTACGAAAAAAAGGCGCCGGACAGGCCGACGTCTAAGACACTTATGATTTAGAATTCAAAGCTTCACGACTCACCTTCGCATTGTAAGTCAGGTGCGCGATTTGTCCGGCTACGTGCTTAAAGGGCTTGCCGACACGCCGCCGACCGTATTCTTGCAGCGTCAGCTTCTGACCGCTCCGCGTGATCTTGGTGTAGTTCCAGACCTTCTCGCTACTGTCGTAATCCCGCAAACGATAGACCCCATGATGCAAACGATACCCAACATGATTGCCGCCATAGGCCTGATTACCGAATTCAGTCGCGATAAACACCGTTTTTTTCGTCGCAATCAAGTTATTCCAATAGATAGTCGTGTCGTTGCCCTTGTGCTGGACGCGATATTGCATCCAAGTTCCCCTGAGCGGCTTGGGCGTCCCCGCCGTCCACTTTGTCTGCGCGTGCGCTGTGGTTCCCCAACCAAAGCCGCCCGCAAGGCCTAGTGCAATCGCCGTACTGATAACCAATTTATTCATAAAATCCTCTCCGATGCTTATCAGTATACCATTGCATGGAATCGATAGCTAGTTCACCCATGTATCATTTACACCAGCAATCGTTCTAAGTTCCAACACGTGCAGTGCAAAAAACACGACTCACCGCATCGGTGAGTCGTGCCTTGCATCACTCTAAAAATTTTTATTTTCTTCGCCGCCGGAAGGGACGCTTCTTCTCCTGCGCCTCATCTTCCTCATTTTGTACCCGTGCCATCTTAGAATAAGGGTACGGATAGGTAATCTTCATGACGGCTGGCATCACGATTGGGAGCAGGATGACCAGCAGGATAATCCCAATGATCACGGCTAACGCAATCTGAATCAGTGTCATGACCCCGGATGGAATCAGGGCGGCAAACGTGCCACTCAGAATAACCCCGGCAGAGAGAACAACTGTCCCGATAACCGTTGCGGCACGCAACATCTTGGTGCTGGTAGCCCCCGGTTCGTGAAGGAACTCACGGTACTTCCGCATCAGGAAGATCGAGTAATCGACCCCTAATGAGATCAGCATGACAAACGTGAAGAACGGTGTGTTCCACGTCAACATGTCGGTCCCCAGCAGTGGATCCACCAACCAGTGAACGATGGTCAGGGCGCCAGAGTAAGCGACGACCAAGATACCTTCGATCACGATCGGTTGAACCAGCGAACGGGTCACAATCATCAGGGCGATAAAGATCCCGGCTAACATGATAATAACGGTTCGCGTGAAGTCACTGGAAGCCATGTCGTTAATGTCATTGGTTTGAGACGTATTCCCGCCAAATGCCACTTCGGCGTTCTTCAGACTCGTCCCAGCCAAAGCCCCGTTGACCACCTTCTCCAACTTCGGTAGCCGTGCCATGGCAGCTGCAGAACTTGGATCATCGTTCAGCACGACTGTAATCTTCGTGATCTTCCGGTCGGGCGACATGTAAGTCTTCAGCGCTGGCTTAAATGAACTGCCATGCAGTTGCTTCGTTGGGATGTAGAAGGTCGACGATGCCGCGGACTTCTGCAAGCCCTTCAAGTAGACATTGGCCGAACCCACCCCGGTGGAGACTTGTGTCAGCCCACTGGATGCGGAAGTTAAGCCTTTCCGCAAAGCAGTCAGTTGCTTACTCATCGCAGCCAGCTTTTCTGCCATGGTTTGGTTCCCAGCAGCGACTTGGTTCGCGCCAGAGACCAGCGTTGGCATCTTACCATTGATGGTAAACATCGCACTAGACAGCTGACTCGTCGCACTCGCCAACTGACTGGATTGTGAGCTAGCCGTCTGTAGCGCAGTTGCTGCCCCGGGCAGAACCACGTTAGACTTTTGTGCCAACTCGGCAACGGCACCTTGCAACTGACTCGTGGAGCTCTGTAGCGATTGCAATTGACTAGCGACACTCTGATCCGCAGCACCGATTGATGTGGCATCGCTCCCGATTTGCTTCAGAGACGTGCTCAGTGTGGTCTTTAAGGCACTCTGCGCAGCACTTTGCTTCTGCAGGATGCCGGCCATGACCGTCTTCTGAGCAGCAGATAACGGTACGCCCTGCGCACTGAAGGCTGCAGCGACTGTGCTAGCATCCATGCTTGGCAAATTAGAAGTCGCACTCTGCAGCTTCGCCAGCTGTGAAGCGATGTCTTGCGTACTGGTCTTGATCGTCGTCAGTGATGTTGTCACGCCACTAGTACTGGTTGAACTAGCTGAAACCTGCGAATTCAACTGCTGAATAGCGGCGTTCAGTTGTGGCAAAGCGGCCTCCAACTGGGCCAACTGGGCGGCCTGTTTGCCCCCAGAAGCGGAAGAAACTTGAGAATTCAACGAATTGACGCCCGTAGAAACTTGAGAAATGGCACTCTGTAACTGTGTCGTCCCGGTGCTGACTTGCTTAGCCCCGGTTGCTAACGTGTTTGCATCTTTGACAGCGCCACTGACATTTTGCTTGCTCAGCGAACTATTCGCAGATTTCAGGCCCTTATTGACCTTGTTTACACCTTGTTGCGCCTTGGCTAGCCCAGATGTCACATCACTCATTTGGTTGCGGACATAGAGCTTCTTAATGGCTTTCCCACCAGGTTGCGTGACGGAAGCCACCGTCTTAACACCATCGGATTGTTGTAGTTGTTTCGTTAAGCGGTCAACGATCAACAGTGTCTTTTCATTATCCATCTTGTTCTTGCTCTGAATGTAGATGGTCGTTGGTTCAGCAGTTCCCTTTGAGAAGTGCTTCTGGACGACCTTAAACCCTTGCTTAGCGGGAACGTTATCACCAATTTCTACTAAGTTATCGTAATCCAAAGTTCCGTGAGAAGTTAGCGCCAAAGGAATAAAGACAATTCCAGTCAAGATCAGCGTAATCACTGGTCGGATCATGGCGTGTTTAGCCATCCCGTGCCAGAGACGGCTGTCACCTTCACCCTGGAATTTCTTGATTGGCCAGAACATGTGCGGCCCACAGATAGCCATGAAGAATGGGTTCAGCGTGAGGAGTACGGCTAATAGGACCACCACCCCAACGGCAATACCAACTGCTGAACGATACAGCGAGAAGTTGGCAAAACCCAGCACACTCATCCCAATTAAAACGGACAGGCCGGAGTACAGAACCGTTCGACCACCGACCCGGGTAGCCTCCCTCGTGGCGGTGTACCTATCCTTACCACTGGCCAACCGCTCTCGAAACTCGTTATACAGGAGGATGTTGTAGTCGGTCCCAATCCCGAATAACACGATGACAATAAAGACTTCCGTAAAGTTAGAAAATGGAAAGTTGAAACGGTCAACCAGATTAGCCACCACGGAAATGGATGTAATCACGGAGACAGCCACTGTTAACAGTGAGAAGAGTGGCGTAATTGGCGACCGGAAGACTAACCATAGGACTAAAAAGATAAAGATGGCGGCAATAATTTCCGTCTTCTGTACCCCAGCCTGCGTGGCGTCAGAGAAATCTTGATTCAAGACATCGGCACCCGTCACGTACGTCTTCACGCCACTGGTTTTCGCCACCTTGGTGATTTGGTCACGGATGCTAGCAACCGAGTGACTTGATGACTTGTGCACGTTCAATTGTAAGAGTTGCGTACTCTTATCCTTAGAAATCAGCTGGGAGGCAGCAGTAGAACTGTCGCTTGCTGCCGTCACCGAACGAATTTCATATTTGCTTTTATTGTTCTTGATTCGGTTAATGGTTTTGTTAATTTGGGTATCCTGCGAGCTGGTCAGCTTTGCATTCCCATTACTGAAGACCACCACGACGGCAGTAGTGCCCCGTTGCGAGCGGCCCCATTTATCTTGCATATTTGTTGCTCGTGTACTTTGGTAGCTGCTGGGAACAGTAATCTGCCCTTTATCCGCCACCAACTTACTCATATTAGGAATCGTCACGATAGCTAAGATCACAATGACCAGCCACCCAATAACGTTCCAGACGTAATGTTTATTCATCCAGCGCACGGTGAAACCTCCTTAACGGTTTTAGATATTTTTAGGTGTTTGCTTACAGCTATTCAGTCGTGACATTTTGAAAACAAGAAAGCACGGCAACGCACTCGTGTGGACGATTGCGGCCACTCCCAACCACCTAACAGGTCATACCCCGACCCGCTCAATTTTTTTGATTATTCTATTCTGCTGGTTAACGCGTTAACCACTTGGTCCAATCCAGTTGGAGGGGCTGGTCCGCAGTGGTCGGGATCACTTCACCGATGGATAACGTTGCAAGTTCCTGCCGAAACTTCTCTTCGGCCTGGGCAAATACGGCAAGTACGTTGGATACCGGCTGCGTGTCTTTGAAATCCTCAAGCTGATAGGCCTGAATGAAAGCTTCCTTCTTATCTAGACCAAATACCTTCGAAGCCAACCCCGTATTGTGCACCAGTGGTGTTGTCCCTTCAATAGCATTGAAAATATCCAAGAGCGTAATTTTCAACGGATCTTTGGTTAAAACAATCCCACCATCGCGACCAGAAACTGTTTTCACAATCTCAGCGGCCGATAATTTTTGAACAATCTTCTTCAAATAGCTGGTAGAAATGTCCAAGCGTTCCGCCACAAGACGACTATGTAGAGGTATCTTTCGGTCTTGAATCCCTAATAACGCAACAATGCAGAAGGCCTGTTCCAAACTCGGTTTTGCCTTCACAATATGCCTCCTTTCCCTTATCTCCCTTAAGTTTTAAACAAGATACATTATATCCCCTTTAATGATTTTTTCAAGACCTTTGACCCGATAAATTGCACCACCCAAAATATCTTTTTACTGTAAACGGTTTCAACGGACTAATGTCACTATACTATAAACGACGTACATTGGGAACTATCTTTATTTGTGAATTTAATTTTTCCGTTCCTAGCCAATCAGCTGCTTGGTAAAGTCTCACAGCTTATCGCCACTGACCCCAGCTCTCACGATTTCCGGCTCTATTATCATTTCATTTTCAAAGTATGTATCGTTTATGTATGCGAAACTTTTTTTGCAACACTGCACGCGCCTGATTGTCTGATCCACTGTCGTTTTTCAAGCAACACCGTCTATCTTTGCCGTCCACATTTTGTCACCAAAAAAAGGACCACCCGTTTCGGATTAGCCCCACTAAGATTACCACGTTGTCTTCCTAACGTATCGTTTCCCAGTTACTGATACCGCTGTAATTGTGCTGCAATGCCATCACTGACCATTCCCTGAATCAATACCGCCGATTCGGTCACGGGTAAGTCACGGTCGTTGGCGATCCACTTCTGCAGGATCGCAATGACGCCGGACAGGTCAATTGCCCCTGAATGAATTCAGAGGCTTGTCGCTCACGTGTCTTACAACACAGTAGTCCAATATACCTGTTAGGGTACTCCTACGCATAGTGGCAACATCGTCGGGTAATTGACGGCTACCCGTTTAACTACCAGGTTTACCCGGTAGTTGTTAGCTTTTGAATCTTTGGTCGTTTGACACCGCTCAACCATTCCTGTCCAAGTATCTCAATATTCATTGCGCCCAAGCGGTCATCATTACAACGATACTGGCACTGCGCACACCAATACTCGTGCGTGTCATGATGGCGATTAGTCTTCGCAATTAGCCCACACCTTGGACAGCGTTGTGAGGTATATGCTGGGGCTACTTTCACGACGGTACTCTGAACCGCTTGCGCTTTATACGTTAGGAATGCTTCCAGTTGGAAAAAGGCCCAAGAACGATGGCTGTTACGTAAGGATTTTGGTAAGTCTTCGGTATTGAAGGTGACGTTAGTTAAGTCTTCCAAAACAAAAACCGTATGCGAACCGTATAATGCAACGAGTGTCTTAGCCAACCGATGATTCACATCAGTCATCCAGCGGTTCTCTCGTTGGGCCAGTTGCTTCAGCTTCTTCTTGGCTGACTTGGATCCTTTGCTTTGAAGGCGACGCCGATTCTCCAAGAACTTCTTCCGCCGAAGTAGGATCTTCTGGCCATCGAAAAAAGTAGTCTTTCCCAGATGGTCGTATGATGTGGCCAAGAAGCGCAAGCCACGGTCAATACCGACAATCTGGGGACTATTTTCTTTGTCAAAATCAGCGATATCCTTAGTGATGCCAATATGTAGGAACCATTTTCCTTGGTTGTGGACCAGTTTGCCAGTCCCTAACTTCCAGTCGCCCTGAAAGTAGTCTTCAAAACCTTTATTGGTAAAAGCTAGCTTCGTTCGCTTCCCAAGGGTGGTGATGGATATCTGGGTCATACCATTGATGAAGGAATAATTACTCTGACGAACCAAATCGGCTTGAGGCCGGCAAAAATCAATCGGTTTTTCCAGCCACGTCAAGTCTCGCGGAATTTGAATCCACTTGTTGTCGGCTGCCTTGTAGCGATAAGAATGTTGTTTCATTTGTTCCTGGACCGTCTTGTAACGGGCGACAACCGTGCGAAAGACCGATTGTACCATCTGACTATTGAGCGATGATTCTTGTCTAAATATTTTGTACAGATGGTGGTTGATTTTTAGCCAGTTCAACTGAAAATCATGGTCAAAGATCCATTGACTGACAATATTAGCTAATCGTTGATACTCCTGGCTCATCGCTAGAAATTGTTCTGCTTGATTAGTGTCCAGATAGAGTCTCAGCTTGATTGTTCGCCCTAATTTAACCAATGGATACCTCCCCTGTAGATTGGGTTAAGTATAACATGTTTAGTCTTCTAGGGGAACACATGTTTTAAAATGTCGAATTCTGGCATTCATCACGCGATTAAAATCGCAGGTTTTCTGCTTAGTTTTTAATAAAAAAAGCCCTATCAAACTTTAGACATGCCGTCTAAAGTCTGATAGGGCCTTCATAGTTTCAATTAAATTATTCCAAGAAATCCTTCAGTTGCTTGCTCCGTGAAGGGTGGCGCAACTTCCGCAAAGCCTTGGCTTCGATCTGCCGAATCCGTTCACGGGTAACACCGAAGACCTTACCGACTTCTTCCAAAGTCCGCGTCCGGCCATCATCCAACCCAAACCGCAACCGCAAGACGTTTTCTTCCCGATCAGTCAGCGTGTCCAAGACACTTTCCAACTGTTCCTTCAGAAGTTCGTAGGCAGCGTGATCGGCAGGACTCGTGGCATCCTGGTCTTCGATGAAGTCACCTAAGTGAGAGTCATCTTCTTCACCAATAGGGGTTTCCAAGGAGACGGGTTCTTGCGCGATCTTCAAGATCTCACGAACCTTTTCCGTTGGCATGTCCATTTCAGCCCCAATTTCTTCTGGCGTTGGTTCCCGCCCTAAGTCTTGGAGGAGTTGCCGTTGAATCCGAATTAATTTGTTGATTGTTTCGACCATGTGCACAGGAATCCGAATGGTCCGTGCTTGGTCGGCAATTGCCCGTGTAATCGCCTGACGAATCCACCAAGTAGCGTACGTAGAGAACTTGAACCCTTTACGGTAGTCGAACTTTTCGACGGCCTTCATCAGGCCCATGTTTCCTTCTTGAATCAAGTCCAGGAATTGCATTCCCCGACCCACGTAACGCTTAGCGATGGAAACCACCAACCGCAAGTTGGCTTCTGCCAGCTCTTGCTTGGCTTCTTCTTCGCCCTTTTCGATTCGTAAGGCTAAGGCAACTTCTTGATCAGCCGTTAACAGGTTGACCCGGCCGATTTCCTTCAGATACATCCGAACAGGGTCATTGATCTTGACCCCGGTCGTCGTGCCGGCATCTTTTAATTCCTTCTTTGAAACGGCCTTTTGGGCTTTGACGGCCCGTGGGTCTGGCTCACCCTTAGCATCAACCACACTGATCCCTGCGTCGGAAATTGTTTCGAGTAATTTGTCCATCTGCTTAGCATCCAGCGTGTAAGGTGTTGCGACCTTGTCAGACAGGTCATCATACGTGATGTGCCCTGCCTTCTTGTTATCTTTAATCAAAGCGCGCACCGTTTTGTTGTATGCTTTTTGATCAAACATTGGTTGATCCGTGGTCTTTTTTGCCATTAAAATACCCCCTAGATTAAACTTGTTTGTTCGCCTGGCGCTGTCGTTCCAACTGCACAATCTCAACGACGAGTTGGCGTTGTTGGTTGGCATCGCCTAGTCGTGAAGCTTCCGCCAGCTGATTTTTCTTCTGCCGGAGCTTCGCCTCGACCGGCGCCTCATCCATAATCACCGCTAAATAGTCATCGATCTCCCGCGGGGTTCCCGCCGCGGCCATATTCGGTGTTGTCTCGAGATCAATCACAAGCTGTTGCAGGCGGTCTTCTTGAATGAAGTCCGTGAACTGCGCGGTCTGATACACTTGATGCGTTTGAAAATAGCCCTGGGCCAAGGTATAAATAATTTGATAATCGTCATGTACAAAACTGAAATCAGCAATACTGGTCACTTTCGCCCAGACATTGCGGTCGTGCAGGCACCGATAAAGCAGGTTCCGCTCCGCCCTTTCCAAGCGATTCAGCGGTCGTTGCTGTTGATGCACAGTGACCGGTGGTGCATTAGTTGGCGCGGGCGCCGGTGTACTTGGGCGCTGACGCTCTTGCTGAGCCGCGGTATCCCGCTGCACCTGCTTGAGTTGTGCGGCCAACGCAGACTTATCGATGTGAAACTCACTAGCCAGCTGATTCAGATACATGTCCAACTCGACCGGCTCGTTAACTTGCGCCAAGAGCGGCATGACTTGATTCACGTATTCCAGCCGTTCACTGTCCGTTTCCAATGCTCGGTTTCGCCGCAAAAAGCGCATTTGAAAACGCAGCGGTGGTTCCTTAGCAGAGACCAACATTTGCCGAAACGCCTCATCACCGTGAGCCTGACGATACTCATCGGGATCCTGACCTTCAGGAAGCTGAATCACGCTGAGCTGCAAGTGACTGTGTTCGCCCAGTAGCCGTAATGCCCGATCGATAGCCCGCTGTCCAGGTTCATCCCCATCATAACAAACGTTGAGCTTGTCCGTGGTTCGCTCAATAGCGTAGATCTGTTCGGTCGTCAGACTCGTTCCCATGGAGGCAATCCCATTGTTGACACCCGCTTGGGTCGCCGAGATGACATCCATGTAACCTTCAAACAACGTAACTTCTCCCGCCTGTCGAATCGCTGGTCGCGCCAAATCGAAGTTAAACAACAGCTTGCTCTTATTAAATAATGTGGTTTCAGGGCTGTTTAAATACTTCGGTTGGTCGTCAGCTTTCTTGAGCAGCCGTCCAGAAAAGGCTGCCACGTGTCCACTAGCATTTCGCAGAGGAAACATGATCCGCTCCGTGAAGCGGTCGCGCAACTCACCTTGCGCATTTTCAATGAACAGCCCGGACTGCCGTAATAATTGGTAGTCACTCTGTCGCTGATCAAAGAATAGTTTGAGCAAGCGTTGACCCGGCGCAAAGCCTAATTGATAAGCTGCAATCGTCTCATCAGTCAACCCCCGGTCGTGCAAATAATCCAAGGCTGGCTGCCCCATCTCGGTATTGACCAAAATGTGGTGATACAGCTTGGCAGCCTGCTCGTGTAAGTCGAGCAGTTGGCCTGTCTTGGAATCTACAGCGGGACCCGTAGCGTCTTGCCGATACTCACTGTCCAGGTCAACGTGACTGAAATCGGCCACCTTGACTACGGCTTCGGGAAAGGTTACATGTTCCAGCTCCATCAGAAACTTGAAGACGTTGCCGCCCCGACCACAACTAAAACAGTGAAAGATCTGCTTATCTTCCGAAACGGAAAACGAGGGTGTCCGTTCCTCATGAAAGGGACATAAACCAAATAAATTCTTACCGGATTTCTTCAGTTGCACGTACTGGCCGACAACGTCCGCAATATTTGTGGCCGTCCGAACCGTTTCAATCACGTCTTCGGGTATCTTCGCCAACCAATCACTCCCTTACGTGTTCCCGTTTGCCCACCATAGCCTTGAAAAGTCGCACCCCGGAAACCCGAAAAGTGCGACTCTTTAATTAGAATTCGTGCGCAAAAATACACTATATATGATACCACCTATGGAGGCGTTGTCAACTTTTATAGCTCACTCGACCCTTTAAAAACCCTTATATCCAATTTACACCTCCACCTCTCAGGATAAAAGTTAAACGACTTACTAACTAGTGTCTGAAGGCTGAAAGATGAAATGTTCATGTTACTCTTGCGACAGTATAGATTATCACCATTAAACTAGTTGAAATAGTCGCACTCCGGCCGCCAGGGATTCTGCTTGCTGTGGGGAACGCCTCCAGCCAAAGGACGGGCTTCCAGCTCGCCTGAAAGCCGCCAAGTTCAGGCGTCTCTCAGGTCGTCCCACGATGTAAGGCCGGGAAAGAATCGCCCGGTCTAACATCGTCGACACGGCTAGCTCCATCTCTGGCCGCCTCCGGCTCTGATTGTGCACGTCAATTTCAAACGTTGAGTTCCAGATAAGTGCTAACGTTTTAGCGTAAATCAATAACGTTTCTATAGGCATCGCCTCAGGACACTCAAGTAAGCCGAGAGGTCGACAGATATGGGCTCAGGCGCGTCGTTCTACTTAGTCAGGGGTGATTTCCCCGCTGGCTTAGTAGAAAACCAAGCTTGTAGACTCGGACCTTTCGAGGCTTCAAGCTGTGTTCGCACCGTTCCAGCCCATATTTGCCGGCCGGTAAGGCGATGGTTGGCAACGTTGCCTAATTTTAGGCCCAGTATCGCTGTGCCAACAGTCATAATGAGTGTTTTGGAACTTTCAACCTTCAGCTAGTGTGCTAAAGATTTTATTCTTTTCGGCGAGTCACTCTATTCTGGCACCCCGCATCTGGCAGATAATGTCTAACCCCAGCTGATCAGCAGTCGTTACCTGAACAGGTAGTTTCCCCTAAGCCAACTCATATGAAAATAGGAATAATCGGACAAGAAAAAGCCAGTTCCAAACAATCGGAACTGACTCAAAAATAACTTCATTTAAAAAGATTTATTTAACGATCAACTGGTCCAAGTCACCCAAGCCCATGGCCAAGTTCGCCAACTTGCTGAGTTCCGTCAGACGGTTGTTCTTAACGGCTTCATTCTTGTCCATGACCATCGTTGCTTCAAAGTAAGCGGCAATCGTAGGTTGAATGTCGGCTAAGGCAACGTACAGGTCGTTCAAACCCTTGTCAGCGGCCTTAGCAACTTCGGCAACACCTTGGTCCAAGGCACCTTCGCTGTCGTTTTCAAACAGCTTGGCGTCAACCGTGGCGTTGACTAATTCTGCTGGCGCCTTTTGTGCCAAACGAATGACCCGCGTCAAGGATTCAATAACAGCCTTGAAATTGTCATCGTTAGCGTGACTAGCCAAAATGTCAGCAGCCGTGAAGAGCCGTAACACATCACTACTACTTCCGTTCGTTACAGCATCAATGATGTCGTGACGTTGCTTAGCGGAACGCAAGATCTTTCGAATCCGGTCCTTGATAAAGTCAACGACGGCTTGAATTTGGCTAGTTTGGTCCAACTCTGGGGCAACCTTTGCGTCCGTTTCAGCCGCAATGAAGTCGTTAGCCAATTCAGCAACTGGTAAGGCCCAGTTCTGATCCTTAGCAATCCGCACGATCCCCGTTGCCTGACGCCGCAAAGCGTAAGGGTCATTAGATCCACTAGGAATCATCCCGGCAGCGAAGAACGTCAGGATACTGTCAAACTTGTCTGCCAGGGCCAAGACGGCACCGGGAACAGATTCAGGCAGTGCACCATCGGCTGAGATGGGTTCGTAATGTTCGCGAATCGCCTGGGCAACGGCAGGATCTTCGCCACCAAGTAAGGCATACTTTTCACCCATGACTCCTTGTAGCTCGGCGAATTCACCGACCATACCGGTAACCAAGTCAAATTTGTAGATTTCGCTCGCACGCAGGGCAGCTTTGGTCTGCGCATCGTTTAAGTTCAGGTGCTTGGCCAAGACGCCAACGATCGCCTTTACGCGATCCATCTTCTCTGCCATGGTACTAATCTTATCGTGGAAGCTAACGGTCTTCAACCGGTCAACAAAGTCGGCAATCGTCTTCTTCTGGTCTTCCGTGTAGAAGAACATGGCGTCCTCCAAACGAGCAGTCAGCACCTTTTCGTTTCCGGCAACCACGTTCTGGAGATCATGATCCGTGCCGTTTCGAACGGAAATGAAGACTGGTAAAAGCTTACCGCTGGCATCACGAGCGTAGAAGAACCGTTGGTGGTCGCGCATGGACGTGATCAGCACTTCATCGGGAATCGTCAGGTACTTTTCATCAAAGCTCCCGGCAAAAGCAGTTGGCCATTCAACCAGGTTGTTAACTTCTTCCAGCAGTCCAGCATCAACATCGACCGTCCAGTTGCTGTCGGCGGCTAGTTTGTCGATCTGCTGTTTAATCAATTGCTTACGTTTGTCGGCATCGGCAATGACGAATTGACTGGTTAAGTTTTCTTCGTAATCAGCAGCCGTTGCCAAGTCAATCTCTTTCCCCAAGAAACGGTGGCCATGCGTGCTACGTCCAGTCGTCACGTCCAGAATGCTAAATGGAATGACCTGCTCGTCGAGTAAGGCCACCATCCAGCGAATTGGCCGGATGTATTGGAAATGGTGAGTGCCCCACTTCATCATGGTTGGGAAGGTCATTGCCATGATGATGTCGCGTAGGCCAGCCAGGACGGCAGCAACGGGTTCGCCAGCAATAAACTTGTCGACGTAAACGTATTCCGTTCCTTTAATTTTCTTAAAGGTAATGTCCTCGGGTGTCAGGCCTTGACCACGAGTAAACCCAATAGCAGCCTTACTCCAGTTACCATCGGCATCTTGCGCAATCTTTTTAGCGGGGCCCTTAACGGATTCGCTAATGTCTTCTTGCTTGTCAGCTAAGCCACTGATTAGGATGGCCAACCGGCGTGGCGTGGAGAATGGCTTGATGTCATCGTAATCCACGCGTTGTTCCTTTAAATAATCTGCCGTGCGCTTAACCAGTTGTTTAATCGCTGGGGTCACCACGTGGGCGGGCATTTCTTCCAACCCAATTTCAAGTAAAAATGTGTGTGCCATTATTTGGCCTCCTCATCAGCTAATAGTTTTTCCCGTAACTTGTCATCCTTGATCAACGGGAAACCGCGCTTCTTTCGTTCAGCAACGAAGGCCCGTGCTACGGCTCGTGCCATGTTCCGAATCCGAGAAAGGTAACCGGCCCGTTCCGTCACGGAAACGGCGCCACGCGCATCTAACAGGTTGAAGGTGTGACTACACTTTAAGATGTAGTCGTAAGCTGGGTGAACCAAGCCATTGGCAATTTGCTTCTGCGCTTCGGCTTCGAATTCGTCGAAATGGCGGAGCAACATGTCTTGATCGCTTTCTTCAAAGCTGTACTTGGAGTGTTCGTATTCAGGTTCCTTAAAGATATCACCATACTTAACACCATCGGCCCACTCCAAATCAAAAACGGAGTTCACGTCTTGCACGTATGAAGCTAACCGTTCCAACCCATAAGTCACTTCAGAGGTCACGGGATCAACTTCCATCCCCCCAACAACTTGGAAGTAAGTGAACTGGGTGATTTCCATCCCGTCCAGCCAAACTTCCCAACCAACACCGGCACAACCCATGGATGGGTTTTCCCAGTTGTCTTCAACGAACCGAATATCGTGTTCCAAGGGATCGATACCCAGTTCACGCAAACTGTTCAAGTAAAGCTCTTGGATGTTATCGGGTGAAGGCTTCATGACCACTTGGAATTGATGATGTTGGTACAACCGGTTAGGGTTCTCCCCGTAACGACCATCAGCGGGGCGACGAGAAGGTTCAACGTAAGCGGCGTTCCAAGGTTCTGGACCGATTGCGCGTAAGAACGTGTAGGGACTCATGGTACCGGCCCCTTTTTCAGTATCGTAAGCTTGCATCAGCATGCAGCCTTGTGCGGACCAATACTGTTGTAACTTTAAAATGATTGCTTGCATGGACAGTTTTTCTGTCATGGGTGCAGTTCCTCCTTGTGTGGTTACCAGCCGCCATTGACGCAATAACATGCAAACCAACAACGGTCTGATCAACCGATTAAACAAATAAGCGCGCAAAAAAATCCCTACGAGAATTCACTAAGGCAAATTCACGTAGGGACGAATTTTAATTTCGCGGTTCCACCCTACTTCTAGTCAAGGACTAGCAGCTCACTTGGAAACGACTCCGAATGTGCCAACTCACACCAACTTGGGTTCGGCTCTCACTGCCCCGAACTCGCTAGACCAATACTGATGTGACTCTCATTCATCGTAATCGACTTATTTAACTGTGTTTTATGATAGCCGTCTGGGGCGGGGATGTCAATGTGTTTCAAGGAAAAGCTCCTCAGAATTTAGCCCGTCTAACTCTAAAATTATCAGATACAAGCGCCTTCGTTCCAATTCGCATGTATATGAGGCATTTAAGTAAGCCACGTTCGTTATCTAACAGTCTGTAGTGAATTGATCTTAAATTATAATCACTTTTCTCGTATACTGATCCTATTCACTACAGAAAAGGAAGTCTTCCCATGACAAAAATTAAAATTCACGTTCTCCACACCGGTCTCGTTCAAGTCGACGCCGGCCTTCCCACTCACGACAAATCTCGTAATCCCCTGGCTTTTACCGGCCTCTTACGTTCCCATATTCATCAAGTGACCTTACCCGTCTCCAGCTATCTGATCGAGCATCCAAAGGGACTGCTGTTAATCGACACCGGTTGGAACGAACTGGTTCGAACGAGCCAATGGCGTGAACTTGGCCTGCAAATGCAAATCAATAAAGCTTACTTACCAGATGGTTGGTCGATCCGCGAACAGCTACACGCTCTCGGTTACCAACCATCCGATATTGACTACCTCGTCTTGAGTCACTTACACAGTGACCATGCTAGCGGCTTGCCCCTCGTCAAAGATGCACAACATATTCTGGTCAGCGCGCCCGAATGGCAAGCCGCACAACATGACAAGCTCCGTTATATTGCCAAAATGTGGCAAAACGTTTCTCTCAAAACATTTGCCTTTCAACCCAGTCAATTGGGGCCCTTCCACCAATCGTTCGATCTTTTCAACGATGGCTCCGTCCAATTCATCTACACACCTGGTCATAGCCGAGGCTTAGCTGCAACCCTGATTCACAGCACATCTGGTCAGGAGGTTTTGCTAGCCAGTGACACCGGCTACGCACAATCATCCATCGATCACCTCTATACCCCTGGAATCGTCATCAACCGTCGCCAAGCACTAGAATCTATCGCCTGGGTTCAGCAGAAATCCCATGAACCACAGGTTATCGAGACCTTGACCAATCATGATCCCCAGATTTCCCCCCATACAATCACTTTGGCTTAGTTAATCCAGCGAGGACGACTTTAAAACTCTGATTCATAAAGGAACTGATACGTTCATCCAACCCGTTTTCAATAGCGTAACGGATATACGTCATGGCACTCGCTGCGTAAATCTCTTGAAGGTAATCTAAAGGGACTGGC
Source organism: Levilactobacillus muriae (assembly GCF_045862015.1). Classification (NCBI taxonomy): domain Bacteria; kingdom Bacillati; phylum Bacillota; class Bacilli; order Lactobacillales; family Lactobacillaceae; genus Levilactobacillus; species Levilactobacillus muriae. Next base: position 32,089 of record NZ_BAAFRU010000003.1, on the reverse strand, counting down.
AGGACCACCGATCGCTGCTCTAAGTATTGGGGTAGAGCGGCCTGCAAGATTCGCTGGAAATTTTGGGTCAAATCTGCTGAATCAACGTGAATCGCTAATAATATTTGTAGCCGCCGTTGTTCGGGTAACAAGCCCTTCACCAATTGTGTCAGTGACGAGGTTTCTTGAAAGTCGAGCTGTCGCTGATTCATTAATTCTTGAAAAGAAGCGGTATAACGCGCGACTTGTTTTTCAAGCCAATCGTACTTGTCTAGATAGTATTGGTAAAAAGTCGAGCGCCCAATCTCAGCTTCTTGACAAATTTCCGCTATCGACAGTCGTTCAAAAGCAGTCGTCGCTAGTAAGTCATAGCATGTTTGGTCGATCAATCGTAGTGTTTTCACAACCCGCCGATCAATTTTATTCATCACAGTCACTCCTCAAATAGGACCTAAGCCCTTCCCGTTTAGATGATGTCGATAGCAATTGTTTCAAGTAAGAGCATGGTGACACGCATAGCGTGTGATCATGCTCTTATTGGATACCCCAAAATCGAAAGTTAATGTCATGCCAATCTCCGTCGATTCCGCCAGTACACCACCACCAGCAGTGGCAGCGTTATCGCCATCACCGGATAGAGCCAGACCCACGGCAGATAAGTCGTGATGACCCCCGCCAGCATGGGACCGAGCGTCATCCCCAGATCGATACCAATGTAAAACGTGCTGTTGGCCAGACCTCGGTCGGACTTTGGAACCAGCGTGAGCGACTTTGCCTGACAGATTGAAAACATCAGGCCGTACCCGGCCGCGAGTCCCACGGCTCCCACCGCCAGCATTAGCCAATTTGTCATCTCTGTTGGCCCAATGATGCCAATCAGATTACACCCCAGGCAGATCCAGAAAAATTTTCTAAAGGGAATCCGATCAAAAGCATCCCGCAAGAGCAATCGCATTGCCAACAATACCAACGCGTAGACCGGGAAGAAGGCCCCGGCCGGAATCCCAAAGCCACGATGCTCGACGTAACTCACGATATAGGTCTGTGTCGCAAAGTATGGCAGTGAGAAGAGTAAAAGAATCGCGGCAACCGGTACGACTTTTGGTTGAACCAGTCGCAGTTTAGGATGCTTCACTTTGCTCTTCTGATAGTCGGGGTGCGGCACGCTCCGATTACCCACGAACTGAATAATAATGAGCAGAAGCGTCACACAGACTGCAGCGACCCAAAAGACACTACGATAACCAAAGTGGTGATAGAGGTAGACACTTACGGCCGGTCCAATCGCCATTCCCAAGGCATTGGCGATCCCGTAAATTCCCATTCCAGCACCAATCCGGTCGGCCGGTAACAGGCTGGCCATCCAGGTTGACATGCAGACCGTGCACAACGTATAGCCCAAGCCATTCACGACTCGCCAGACCATCGTCAGTGCAACCGAGGTGGTTAGGCCATAGCCCACGCAAGCGATGAGAATTAAGATACCCCCGATTAAGGTTAAACGGTACTTGGAAAACCGGTCAGTTAGGTTTCCCGCCAATGGCCGTAAAACCAGCGAGGTCAAGTTCATCATCCCAGCGACGACCCCGGCTAACACACTGTTAGCGCCAATGTTACTTGAAAATCCTGCGATGATCGGATTTACCAGCATCGGACTCATCAGGAAGAAGAAGCTGGCAGCTAAAACTAATTTAACATCCTTCGTATATAAGCTGGTCTTCACACGACTTCATTTCCCTTCTAAATTCTGACTGATACGATCCAGCATCGTTAATAATTCTTGTTGTTCGGTCGGTGTAAAGTCGGTAAATAATGCCTGACTAGTATCCTTAATATGCGCATCCAACTGCCGACATTTGGCGAGACCGGCCGCCGTGAACCCTACCAATTTAGCACGACCATCGTTAGGATTAGGATCTAACCGCAATAACTGACGGTTGACCAGCCGTTTTACAATCAAGCGGGCCGTTTGATGGGTAATCTGCTGATGATCTTTAAAGTCCGTAATCGTACTCTGCGGAAAGTCTTCGAAGAACCGTAGCGCATCGGCCTGCTCACTAGTCAATTCTAGCTGGCCAACGAACAAATTCCGTTTATGTCTGATTCGCCGGCCTAGAATGACCAGCTTGCGAGAAATCATTTGATCACCGTTCATGGAATCACCTCTACGGTTATTATACAGCTAACTGTATAGTTTTAGAAGGCTTGCTCACGTTTTCTTTCCTAAAATACCTTCAGTTTGCTTTCATTTCTGATTTTTCGTTGATTAACACTCTTCTAAACGCTATCCGTAACGCTTCAACGACAGCAACAATACTAATCTGACCAGAATCAGTTTATTTCGCCTTCGCCAAGTATCAGCGTAAAAAAATGGTCGTCATTTTGTCCTGACGACCATTGTAATCTGTGATTCTATATCATATTTTCAAACAATCTAATTACGCCGGCGTCGTCCACCCAAACCGAACACACTCAATACAGCCAACAAGGCCGCACCAATCGCTGACCAATAAGTGGTTCGTTCATTGGTTTGTGGCAAGTGTGTTTGCGGCCGCTTTTGACTATTAGCGGTAGAACTGCGCTTTACGATAGCCGCCTGTTGCGCGTAAGACCAGCTAGCTGTCATCGTTCCCTGCTGTGTACCATTGAATGCTGGGGAACCGGCAAATCTAACAGCTGCGTGCTGACCCTTGCGTTTCACATCCACACCTTTAGATCGTCGTTGTTCAGCGTTACGAGCTGGCGTCTTCTTTTGTGAGGTTTTGGCCGGTTTAGTCTTTTTAGTTGGCTTACTAGGAATCGTTGGTGTGCTTGGCGTCGACGGAGTTGTTGGTTTTGTCGGCGTCGTTGGGGTCGTCGTACCGGAACCGCTATCCGATGTTGACCAACTCAGCGTTAGGGCATCCACCCCATAGTTTCCAGAATGGTCTGTCGCATCCTCAGTTGTTCCACTCGACAGTGAGAATGTCAGGCTGGTTGCCGTAAAGTTTGCCGGCAGAGTTAGCGAATCAGTGGTTGGATCGTATGTAACCATCGCACCGTCTAGCTTGAAAACCATGGGATCCGTGAGACTGAAGTTCTGCAGTTGCAGTTGCTTGGTAATAGCAGCACGGATCCCGGTCAGTTGATTACCAGACCTGCTAACGGTTACGGCCAACGTTTTTTGTCCGTCAAAAGCGTAGTCCCCCAGATTTTTCACCGGTTGGACTGCCTGAATCTTCTGTAAATTGTTACCATCAAAGGCATCAATCCCGACACTATTTACGGTACCGTCCAGTTGGAGTCCACCTAGATTATTACTAGCGAAGGCTGAATCCCCAATATTCGTTACACTATTGGGAACCTCTAACATTCCCATCAACTGATTCTTAGCAAAGGCGGATGACCCAATGGTAAGTAAGTCAGTTCCGAGTTTGAGTCCCGTTAACTGGTTACCAGCGAAGGTAGCCGTTCCAATATGCTGAATGCCATCCGAAAGTATCAGAGTCCCCGTCAACTTGTTCCCAGAAAAGGCACTCTCGCCAATCGTTCCCGTACTCTTGCCAAAGTCGATAGCATTCAAGGAATCCCCGGCGAAGGCACCAGAGTTAATAAACGATACGCTATCTGGAATCACCAAAGTTCCCGCTAAGGTTTTATTGCCAGTAAAGGCGGCACTTCCGATAGTTTCAAGTTTAGACGCCCCATCACCGAGCTTTAATCCTGTCAATTGATTGCCAGCAAAGGCCGTATCACCTATAGTGATCACTGTATTTGGAATGTAGAGTTCTCCGCTGATACCATCGCCAGCAAAGGCCGCGTCGCCAATGGATTGAACACTCTTCCCGAGAGTAAGCTGAGTAAGCGTACTATTTGTTGAGAACGCTGCCGTTCCAATCGTTTTAACGTTATCTGGAATCACAACATTGGTTAACAAATTATTGTCAAAAGCTGATTCGCCAATCGTTGTCAATCCATCCGCATTGTTCAAATTAAGCTGAACAATCTGATTGTATTGGAACGCATTGCTCCCAATCGTTGTTACTGTCTCAGGTATGCTGACGGCCGTTATCTTATTACTTAAAAAGGCAGCAATATCAATCGTCTGTAAGGCATCACCTAAGTCAACTGTGGTCAGATCATTATAAGCAAACGCACTTTTCCCTACAGATAAGGTTTTCTTCGGTAATATCACACTGGTCAACGCATTATAAGCAAATGCCTTATCGCTAATTTGAACAGGCACCGTTCCCTTCCCAAAATCAATTCCAGACAGCTGGTTACCGGAGCCGTCGCCTAATTCACTACCTTCAAACGCTGCGGACCCAATTTGCGTCACAGTCGGTGGCAACGTCAATACACCCGCCAACTTGTTACCAGTAAACGCATTGGCCTTGATATCCCATAGTGACCCATTATTCCTTGAAAAATCAACCGTAGTCAATAGGTTGTTTTCAAAAGCAGCCTCTCCAATAATTTGGATATTAGCGCCCATAGTTAAACTCTTGATCCCATCGTTCTGGAAGACACCATCAGCAATTTCCGTCACATTAAAACTGCCTGCACTCCCAGTATGGGTGTCTGGAATCACAACATTCTTGCTCGTACCTGAGTACGCTGTAATAATATAACCATAGCCCTCGCTGTTTAAGGCATACGAGAACCCATCCGCATCCGGTGTCGTGGTATCAGCACTTGTTGGAACAGCCACTGCTCGCGTTAACAAACGTGAGGATGGCCGAACTTGATTCAGCCTCAATGATTCTCCCATCGCCGGTAGCATTCTGGAATTCTTTACGGCCATGGATGATACCTTTATTTTAAGCGATGTCGTAGTCGTTACCGATGTTTGTACTGGTTCCGTTGGCTTTTCAACCGTTTCTTTGCCGCTTGTTGCGTGACTTGTCCCAATTAGTGAGCTCAACTGATATGGCTGTTGTGCAGCGGCCGGCTTCCCACTAGCTGTGCTCGACGCTTGACTGGTTACTGACGACGGTGCAGCGCTTGACGCTTGACTCGTAACTGAAGATGGCGACGTATTTTCACCAGACGTGTCATTCATTGTGTCATCGGCAATCTTTGCTGAAGCAGCAACTTCGCCAGATGTTGCGCCTTCAGAATCTTTAACCGTTGTTGTAGCCGGTTCAGCGGTACCCGTTGCCGCTTGCGCGGATTGTGCACTGATCATGAGCCCCGTACTCAAAGCCACTAGCGTAACACCCGCGTATAATAGCTGATATTGTGTTTTATTTTCATGCTCCCGCTCTTCACGATTTTTCGTCTGCATTCCTAATCTTCCTTTGCCTTTTTCTCCACGCCGTTATCGCGCAAGACTACATTCTCCGATTAATAAGTTTTCTTATATTTCAATCGTAGCACGAATAAGGTGAATTACCAGGCATCGCCAATTAACGATGGGAGAAACGATTCACTCTATTATTAAGGCGATTGGGGTGTTCCATGCCTAGACCTTTTGGAAAGCCCCAATTCTCGGCTATGATTGTCAAGATTCATCACAGATTTTATTATCTGTGGTGGATAATATTTTTCTTATCATTGACCATTCTTTAATCATCATTTAATGCCTTTCCAATCATTAAACCTGTCCCTTCTTAATCACCAACTTGTCAAACAAAAAGTGCCAAACAGCTCCCGTGATAGGAATTGTTTGACACTTTTATGCATTTAGATCCCCTAGGATTCAGGGCTATTTCCGGTTTCAGGCGCGTCACTTGCCGGCGGCGTCATCAACCGTGCCGACCAGGACTGCATCTGATCCAAGAACCGTTTGCTCTTGGGATGAACCCCAATCTGACTATCGTAGATTTCATCCATCAACTGCCGCAACGCGTGCTCCGTTTGGGGCTTTACGCTAATCGTGTGTAACTTGTCCAAGTCAAGTACCGAGAACTGCCGCAGGTAATAAATTGTCCGTTGATTTAGGTGAAGCCGCCGTGGGTCCATCTGCCAATGCTGCTGGCACAGCAGACCCCCGTAACTTTCCGAATAGTCAAAGGGCAGATCATTTCTGCCACAGACTGCACAGCCTTGGAGCTGCGGCGCCACTCCGAAAGCCGGCATCAATTGAATCTCCATAATGTTGGTTACAATCGACGCGTTGACGCCATCATCGATCAATGTCAGTGCACGCTGAACCCGGTGATACCAGTCGGGTAACGGCTGACTGTCAGGAAAGGCGGCATCCACCAAACTCATGATATAAGTAGCGTACGCGTTTTTAAAAATATCCGCACTGATATTCTGATACTGACTGGTCTCTCTGGCCGTGCGAATGTAGGACAACCCATCGTCAGCAATGTCGCCTACGTAACTCCCCACCGTGAACGGCAGGATATCCGCAACCATCTTGAACCCTTTTTTCTTAGCACCGCGTACCAGGAACATTTTCTTACCAAATTCTGCCGTTAAAAACTTAATCAGGAAGTCCCGTTCGGCATAATCGCGCCGAAACAGCAGGATGCCGTGAAAATCCGTCACGTTACGTGCCACCGTCATCCCCGCTTTCTTTCAACACTGATGATTTATAGATCGTCCTTGCGGTAACCGTAGCTCTTCAACAACGTTGCTTTATCTCGCCAGTTCGGTTGCACCTTGACCCACAATTGCAGGTAGACTTTACTCCCCAGCAAGTGTTCAATATCGCGCCGAGCCATCGTCCCAATCTTCTTGAGCATGCTGCCACCCTTGCCAATCATAATTCCCTTTTGGGTTGGCCGCTCGACAATAATTGTCGCTTCGATGTGAACGTGGTCTTCATCCTTTTGTTTCATACTCTCAATTTCTACGGCCACTGAATGGGGCACCTCTTCACGCGTCAACATGAAGATCTTTTCCCGAATCAGTTCACTAACCACGAACCGTTCTGGGTGATCGGTTACCTGATCCTCAGGGTAGTATTGCGGCCCATTCGGCATCTCATCAACCAGATCGCCTAAAAATTCATCCACGTTATTTCCTTCGAGAGCGGAAATTGGGTAGACGGCCTTCCATGGCAACGCCGTCTTGTATTGTTCCATAATGGCCAGCAGGTCGTCCGGATGGATCTGATCGATCTTGTTGATCAACAGGTAGACCGGCGCCTTGATACCCTTCAGGCGGTCGATGATAAAGTTATCCCCGGCACCACGTTTTTCAGCAGCGTTGATCATGAACAGCACAGCATCGACTTCGTTTAACGCCGACATCGCTGACTGTACCATGTAATCGCCTAACTTACTCTTAGGTTTGTGGACCCCCGGCGTATCGATGAAGACAATCTGAGCCTCATCCGTCGTGTAGATTCCTTGAATCTTATTCCGCGTCGTCTGCGCGGTGTCCGACATGATAGCGATCTTTTGACCAATCACGCGGTTTAAAAACGTTGATTTTCCCACATTGGGCCGGCCAACGATAGCCACGAAGCCTGATTTATAATTTGGATTATCCATATTTTCCTCCACTTAGAGCCAACGACTTAGCGCTGGCAGCATGACGAGTGCACCGACAATGATTGCAAATATCGCGGCAAGTAAGACGCCACCGGCAGCCACATCCTTGGCCCGTTTCGCCAAATCGTGATAGGTTGTGCCCACCACTAGGTCGACAACAGCCTCAACGATCGTATTGAGCGTTTCAGCGATCAACACCAAGAAGATGGCAAGCACCAGCCACAGCCACTCGTTTAACGTTAGTCTTAAAATCATGCCGACGATCACCGCCAGCGTTCCCACTGCCAAGTGCTTCCGGAAATTCCGTTCGTAATGAAACAATGCCCGCAGGCCATCCCACGCGTGGCCTAACGACTGCACGAACGCCCGGTTCTTTCCCGTCTGCTTGCGCTTATCGTTTGAGCCCATAGGCATCGAGGATATCGGCTTGCAATTTGAACATGACTTTCTCATCCTCAGGCTTCATGTGATCATAACCGTTAAGATGAAGGAAACCGTGGACCACGAGAAAACCGAGTTCCCGTTCGTAGGAGTGGCCCAGGTATTCCGCCTGTTCTGCGACCTTATCCATGGAAACAAAGATATCGCCGATGTTTTCGGGAATCTCAGCAGCCATCTCAGGATCCATCACTAATGGAAAATCAGTATCTTCCTCTTCGTCGTCTTCAATCGCAAAACTGATGACATCGGTTGCCCGGTCAACCCCACGGTACTGCTTGTTGATGCGATGAATGTCTTCGTTATTCATCAGGGTTACGGACATTTCGGTATTTTCGGCAAGTTCAAGATACTTCCCGGCATATTCCAAAACTTCTTTAATCATGTCCACGTGCTTTGCTGGCACGCCATCTTTAGTTTTATCGTAAATCTCTAAATCCATTATTTTTTAGCTCCATTTGGTTTAGTATCGTTGGCTTCGTAAGCATTAATGATGCTAGCCACGACTGGGTGCCGGACAACATCGTCAGAACTGAAGGTCACAAAGTTAATGTGCGCGACGTTCTGAAGAATGTGCTGGGCCTGAATCAGCCCAGACTTGGCGTTGTGTGGCAGGTCAATCTGCGAAATATCTCCGTTGACAATCATCTTGGACCCAAAGCCCAATCGTGTCAGGAACATCTTCATCTGCATATTGGTCGTGTTCTGGGCTTCATCGAGAATGACGAAAGCCGATTCCAGCGTCCGCCCCCGCATGTAGGCCAGCGGCGCAATTTCGATGACCCCACGATCCATCAAGCGGGTCGTATGTTCTGCCCCTAAAATGGCATACAGCGCATCATAGATGGGCCGCAAGTAAGGGTCAACCTTTTCCTTCAAGTCTCCGGGCAAAAACCCCAGACTTTCCCCAGCTTCCACGGCGGGCCGCGTAATGATCAGCTTCTCTACATCACCACGTTTGAGGGCTGCCACAGCCATAACCACGGCTAAGAAAGTTTTCCCAGTCCCGGCTGGACCAATCCCAAACGTAATGTCATTATGCTTGATTGAATCGATGTACTGGCGTTGGCCAAAGTTCTTGACCCGCACAGCACGCCCCTTCGCATCCTTAATCAGCGTTTCATTGTAGAAATCTTTAAAGTACGTCAACGTGCCCTTGCCCGCCATCTTCATAGCGCTGATGACGTCGGCACTATTGAGCTTGATGCCCTTAGCTAGTAAGTCGCTCATGTTTCTTAAAATCGCCAGCGTTTGATCAACCGTATCTGCGGCACCAGAGACTTTGATTGAATTACCAAAGGGCTTAATGGTCACTTGCAATCCCTCTTCAAGGATGGTGACAAACTGATCTTGCGCGCCCAGTAAGGCAACCTCGTCCTCAGGTCGTGCCAAGATATATTCTTTTTCAATCGTTGTGTTTTCAGTCAAATACGGTGGCTCCTTTATTTTTAGTTAGTGTCTAATAGTCAAATTTTAGCATACTGCCGGGGATTGTAAAAGGATTCCGCGCGAAAATCCAAGAGAAGCGACGATAACTGACGTTAATCACCGGTCCAGACCGGTTTTTCGACGTACAACCTTTGTGTGCCTCACCAATTTGGCCGTCAACGTGCCGGGTCAACACGAGTTGATCCCGGAGCTTCAGGCCGTTCCCCATATACAGTGGGTCGTAAAGTAATCAGCCTCCACCGTCACAATGCGATAGCGTCGTCGCCAGTAGATCAAGGCCACGCCGATCCCTTCGTTAAAAAAATCACCACGGTCCGACCGTGATGATTCTCGTAAAACTTACTTGTTTAATTGGGCCTTAACGGTCTTGTTGACAATAGCCCCATCGGCCTTGCCCTTAACCTGTGGCATCACAACACCCATGACCTTACCAAAGTCACCCATGCCACTAGCAGACACCTTAGCAATGCTGTCAGCGACGATCTTAGCCACTTCGTCTTCACTCATTTGCTTAGGCGCGTACTTTTCGACGATGGCGATTTCGGCCTTAACGCCTTCCACCAAGTCATCACGGTTACCTTTGGCGAATTCTTCCATGGATTCCTTACGTTGCTTCAATTCACGGGAAACGATCGTTAATTCTTCGTCAGGGGTCAAATCATGGCCTTGCTTAACCTTTTCGTTGGTCAAAGCTGCCTTCATCATCCGGATAACGTTTAAGGATAACTTATCGTGGGCCTTCATGGCCGTCTTTAAATCAGTGTTGAGTTGGGTTTCTAAACTCATTACATTTCCTCCTAAAAAATCATAATTATAGTCTAGTTTACACCTATTTAATGGATGCGTCAGCTGAAGTTACCGCGGCTCGCTGCTGATGGTAATACTGCCCCCACTTTTCCATCGCCGAAATCACCGGCCACAAAGACTGACCCAAAACCGTTAGACGGTACTCTGTCTGTGGCTGAACAGCAACGTAAACCCGTTTCTCTAGCAAGCCATCTGCAACCAGCTCATTTAGCTGGCGCTCCAAGACTCGCGTCAAAATCCGTGGTAGCCACCGCTTAAAGTCACTGAAGCGGCCCACTTGTTCCTGAAATAGGCGGTAAAGAATCACACTCTTCCATTTTCCTGCCACAAACTGTAACGTATCCTCAACCTGACAACTATCAGCACAATACTTCACGTGCCTCACCCTCCCCACTCTTGTGCTTTCATTCTACGCCGAAGCCACTAGAAAACAAGTCAGGTCACTCACAACACATGTCAGTAAGCATCCAGGTTAGTCGTCTATTTTCATAACATCTGGTTCACCTGGCAACACGGCGCCGCAATTGTTGTCGCGCGAGGTAACGACTACCTTAAAATTCAGGATTGTTTTTCACCGGCCGATGACTTACGCTAGCACTGAATCACAATTACGAAGGGAAGTTTTGCCATGTCAGACATGCGGGCCATCGGCTTCACTCAGAATTTGCCGATTGCGAATGAAAAAAGTTTCTTTGAATTCTTCACACCTAAGCCAACGCCAACGGGTCACGATATTTTGGTAAAGGTCCAAGCCACCTCGGTCAATCCCGTGGATACAGGTGTACGGCGTGGAACACCGGGCGTCCTCGCCACACCCAAGGTGATCGGTTGGGATGCTTACGGCATCGTCGACGCAATTGGCGACGCGGTTAGCCTCTTTCAACCCGGTGACCAAGTCTTCTATGCCGGCTCCTTCAAACGTGCTGGAACAGATAGCGAATATCACCTCGTAGATGAACGTATCGTGGGCCACGCACCCACTTTGCTGAGTCCTGCAGAGGCCGCAGCCATGCCTCTGACCTCACTGACGGCGTGGGAAGCCCTCTTCGAACAGATGCCCATCGACTTTGATCATCCCCATAACAACGCTGGCAAGACCGTATTGATCATCAACGGTGCCGGTGGCGTTGGCTCAACAGCCACACAGCTCGCCCACTTGGCCGGTCTAACTGTAATTGCTACAGCTTCACGTCCGGAAACCATTGCCTGGACTAAGGCCCATGGCGCGGATGCCGTCGTCAATCATCGTAAGAACCTCGTTGATGAAGTCCACGCGCTAGGTTACGCCACGGTTGATTACATTCTCGAACTCAGCAATCTCAATCAACACTGGGCTGAGATTGTCGCGCTCATCGCCCCCAGTGGTCACATCGTCTCCATCACTGGTAATGACCAACCAATTGACCTACGTGCCTTAAAGCAAAAGCGCGCCACCTTCGCCTGGGAATGGATGTACACCAAGTCTTTCTTCGAAACGCCGGATATGATCACGCAACATGAAACGTTGGAACGTATTCGACAGCTGCTGGACGATGGCCAACTCACCACTACGCTGACCAAAACATTTACGCCGATCAATGCCGCCAATCTCCGGGCCGCCCACACCTTAGTGGAAGCCAACCGAATGATTGGGAAGGTCGTTTTGGTTAACTAATCTACGTTAGCTTCAAATTAATCTTAAAATAATTGTTACTCTTACCGCCATCACTAGTTACGTAACCGATACAAAAAACCGCTAACCAATTAAGGTCAGCGGTTTTTGAATTAAATTGCAAAAAGAGCTTAGAAACGCTTCTTCTTGGCTTTACGCTTACGCGCAGCTTCTGATTTTAACTTTTTCTTCACACTTGGTTTTTCGTAAAATTCACGTTTACGGTATTCTTGTAAAGTACCGCTACGGGAAACCGTACGTTTGAAGCGCCGAAGAGCGTCGTCAAAAGACTCGTTTTTACGAACGACTGTCTTTGCCATATAAAATTCCCTCCCTCCGAGCACAAGTAATAACGCCGGTTAGTTTTTTACCACCGGCGTAACGGTTCTTAACTATTATACATAATCATCCAAACCGCGTCAATAACGCAAGACAATAAAATTTGAACCGTTTTAACGGACGGGGTAAACTAGGGGTAATCACCAAGACAAAAACGCAGAGGAGTTGCTCGCTATGCCGCAGATTACCATCTTTATCATTTCTGATTCTTCCGGAGAAACAGCGCTGACCGTTGCACAAACGGCGGTGTCTCAGTTTCCCACCGTGCAAGCCAGCTACCAACGGTTTCCCTTTATTCAAACCGATTCGATTCTCGACGGGATTCTCAACCTCGCCAAGAAACAGCGAGCGATGATCTTCCATACACTGGTCAACGCCAAGCTGAGTAAAAAGGTCAGAGAATTTGCGACCACTAACCAGCTCCAGCAGTTCGACTGCATTCAGCCCGCCATGGCCGTCATGCAAAGTGCTACGGGCTTAACCCCCGAAGGCGTGCCCGGTCTGGTTCACAACCTCAACGACACCTACTTCGACCGGATTGCCGCCATGGAATTCGCCGTCACCTATGACGATGGGAAGGACCCGACCGGCCTACTCAAGGCGGACATCGTGATTCTTGGGGTCTCACGGACCTCCAAGACCCCACTGTCCCTCTTCCTTGCCAACCGAAACTTACGGGTCGCTAACCTGCCGCTAGGCCCCACCACGCAACTACCAGACGAGCTGTGGCAGGTCGATCCCAAGCGGATCTTCGGCCTGACCAACAAGCCGGAATCCTTACGTAGGATTCGACAGGAGCGGATGCTATCTTACGGTCTACCGGCCGACAGCGCCTATTCCGATACTAAGAAAATCAGTGAAGAACTGGACTACGCGCAAAAAATTTATAAAAAAATCGGTTGCCTCGTGATCGATGTCTCAAACAAATCGATTGAAGAGACCGCCACACTGATTATGGAGAGTGTGGATTATGATTTGATTCCCCACTCATTGACCGACTAAGTTGATTCTGCCAGCCTTCACGGCACAAAGTAAATGGTCCACGCCACCTCAATTATCGAGGCGACGTGAACCATTTTATTATCTACTACAGGTCGAAAGATGAAATATTGGCATAACCCGCTGCACAGTAGGAATAGTGTCCTGATGGTAGCTACATTGTCTAAAACAGCCAGTTTACCGCTCACCAAATTTGGGCTGGAACGTCTACGTAGACAGTGACCAACTATCGTGGACTAACGTTGTCAGTTCAGCGATTGTCACCACAATGTCAGGTTAAAGAACAAATCATAACCGGAGGCGGCCAGAGATGTAGGTAGCTGTGTCGACGGTGTTAGCTGGGAACCAGCTTACAGCGTGGGACGTGTTTGGAGACTGCCGCCTTTGGTAGGCTTCAAACCGAGCCGGAGGACCGCTTCTCAGGCCGCAGGCGGTCCCCACAGTAGCCGGAATTTCTGGCAGCCGCAGGTGGTAATCTTCGACTAACTTAACATCAAAAAGCATTGTTAACCAGAAATTCCTAGGTGTTCTGGAACCTTCAACCCTTAGATCCATTTTGGTTAGTTTTCAGTCAAATATGCGTCGACCGGTTTCCCCGCCAACACATCGGCTTCTAAGTTTGGATTGAATCGTTGATGCTGGAGCATAGCGACTTCGTAGCCATGAGGATTGACCCCATGTTTGCGGTCCGGCCCAATCACGGGTGTTTCCATAATCTTCGGTACCGCCGTTAATTGGGGATGGTGTGCGACGCTGTTCAACACGTCAAACCCCAATGTTCCCAAGCCAATATTGGTGTGACGGTCCTTGTGACTTCCCTGTGGATTCTTGGAATCATTCAGGTGAATCACCTTGAGTTTATCGACGCCAATGACGTGGTCAAATTCGTTGAGTACGCCGTCAAAATCCGTGGCGATAGCGTAACCGGCGTCACTGGTATGACAGGTATCAAAGCAGACCGACAGCCGGTCATTAGCCGCCGTTGCATCCATGATGGCCGCTAGCTCTTCAAAGGTTCGACCGACTTCTGTCCCCTTGCCTGCCATCGTTTCCAAGGCAATCTGCACGGGTTCATCGGCTGCAGCCAAGATTTCATCGAGTCCCTTGGCAATCTGGCCAATCGCCGCATCCGGACCAGCACCTACATGAGCCCCGGGATGCAAGACAATCTGCGTGGCGCCGAGAGCCGCCGCCCGTTTCACCTCATTGGTCAGGAATTCCACGGCAAAGGCATAATTTTGCGGTTTGGTCGTATTTCCTAAATTAACCACGTAAGGCGCATGGATCACCACAGCCCGTTGATTATGGTCAACCATGAATTGCCTGCCTGCTGGAATGTTCAGCTCATCGATTGGCTTGCGGCGGGTGTTCTGCGGTGCACCGGTATAGATCATGAAGACATTTTCACCATATTGGGCGGCCTCCTGCGCTGATCCCAGGAACATGGCCTTTCCCTTCATACTAACGTGTGAGCCAATTAACAATTCTGCCATTACAACTCATCCTTTCCACTAATGATCAGACTGGCCACCTTTTGACTAGCCGTGCCATCTTCCCAATCACAGAACTTCTGGTAAAAGGCGTCCTGCTGAGCTTGATATGCTGGAAAGCTTCCTTGTTCACGCCAACCATCAAGTTGTGTATAGAAAGCTACGGCCGTCGTGACGAGCGGTCCCGGAATTTCCTTTTGATAATCGAAATAGAATCCGCGGAGTTGGTCGCGGTAGTGTTCCAGATCGTAAGCAAAGAATAATTGTGGTCGTTTTAAGTTGGCAAAGTCAAACATCACCGAAGAATAGTCCGTAATTAGTAGATCCGTAATCAAATAGAGTTCGGCGATGTCGGTATCGGCCAACACCGTCACGCGGTCTTCATACCCACGGATATCTACGGCGTCCTTAACCAGATAATGTGGCCGAATAATCAGGTGCGTCCCCGTCGGCACATGCCGGAAGAACTCACCTAAATCAAACGGCAAGTCAAAACGGTATACACCCGGTCGCACAGCCATGTCATCCCGCCAAGTCGGTGCGTAAGTCACGACTGGACCAGTGACCTTGCCCAGCAAGTGTTGACGCAGGGCTGCTACCTTATCTGGCTGATTATCCGTATAGAGGACATCGTTTCGAGGATAGCCAATCGTCAGGAAGTGCCCCCGGTATCCAAAGGCACGTTTGAAAATGTCGCGCGAATACTGGTTCGGCGCAATCAGATAATCCCAGCGTGACGAGGCCGTCACAAACTGCTGGTGATAGTCAGCCGTGCTGGTCCCCGGAATCGCCACGTGCGCAATGTCGGCACCAAGCTTCTTCAGGGGTGTCCCGTGCCAAGTCTGAATGGTCCGCGTGTGGCGGTTAGCATGCCACCAATTGGGTAAGCGGGAATTTAAAACCCAGTACTCCGCTCGAGCCATCAGCCAGACCCACTTGGGTGTAAAACGCTTGATCAGTTGGATTCCCGGATACTTACGTTTCAACGCCGCATATTCACGGGGTTTGACGCTAAAGTACGCCGTCTCTCGGTAACGTGGGTCCGCCGCCACCAATGCCCGGTAGATGGCCGCCGGATTGTCGTTGACGTCCTTACCGTTGAAACTTTCAAACATCACTAGTCGCCGTTTAATGGGTAAACAAATAAGCCCATCGTTCAGCACGATGAGCCCATAGCGAGCAACTAGCTTCAATGACTGCGTGATTTTTTGGAAACCGTTCGCCATTTGAGGTTGCTCCTTTCAATTAGATTAAATCAACAAAACGTGACCGGAACTTGTAGTGCAAGTGAGAACCCACCAGCAACAGGAAGAACACGAATAGCCAGAATTCCAACGTTAACATTGGCTTATCCCAGAACCAACCGGTCCCCAAGAAGGATTCCCGGAAGCCCGCAACAATGTAGTAGTACGGGTTGAGTTCGAGTAAGTGAATGAACGGTGTTGGAAATGATGGCGTCACGAAGTTAAACAGCACGCCGGACACGTAGAACAGCATCCGCATCAGAGACTGTAAGAGGATATGGTAGTCCCGCACCAGCACACTGATACATGAGTTGAAGATTCCTAGAGCCACGAGTAAACAAATCATGGCGAAGAAGTAGTAGATCCATTGGAACCAGGCCACCTTAGGGTAAACCCCGTTCAACAGGCCGATAAAGATCGTGAAGACCATCATGGTCCAGAAGGAACTCAGGTTGCTGACGATCTTAATCGTTGGCAGTGCGGACACGGGGAACTTCATCTTGGCCACCATGTTGACCCGTTGGTAGATACTCTTGGAGCCATCCAACGTGGCCCGGTTCATGAAGAACCAAGGCGAAATCCCAATGACCATCCATGGCAGATAACCGACCCCACTGATGGGTTGGCCGTGTTTCAGACCCACACCGAAGACTAACCAGTAAATACCGATTTGAATCAACGGATATAAGTACTCCCACATTAAACCTAAGTAATGACTTTGATAACTTGCTTGATCTTCGTAGCGCGAAATCCGAAAAATGATTCCGAGACTCGAGACCTGTTCTTTGAATAAGGTCATGACCTCTTTCAAGGCACTGCACTCCTTTAAATTTTAATCGCTGGTGCTACTCTAGCAACGCAGCATAACGGTCGACGACCCGCTGGGTGGCCGCCCCATCGTTGGCGGAATTCCACCGTTGGTTAAACTGGGCTAAATCGGTCGGCGCGTCGGCTTTAATTGCTACTGCCAACTGCTCGGTCGTCTTGATAACCGTTCCGGGCAACCAATCTTCCAAGTCCGGTTGAACACCGGGATCTTGCCGGTAGTCGTCCAGATCGAACAGGAAGAATAACAGGCTGTGCGCGTTTGGCACCAGACTGTAGTCGAAGGCCACCGACGAATAATCCGTGATGACTGTTTCCGCGACATTCAACAGATCCGTGGTACTGAGATTTTCGGTCACCACGACTTGCTGTCCCAACTGTGCCTGCAACTGCTGGGCACTCGCTTTCAATGCCGGATGAATCTTCACGACCACCTTGGCATCGGGATCAGCGGTCAACGCCGCTGCCAACCCAGCCGGTGGCGTAAAGGCCACACCTTCACGGTAGGTCGGGGCGTACAAGATGACCCGGTGGTCCACCAATTCCGGTGCTGTCTCAGCAACCGCCTCACGCGACAACTGCTGCCACTTCGGATCTGAATATCGGTCCGATCGTGGATAACCTAAGACTTGCATTCGGTCGATCGGCACCCGATAACTTCTAGCGAAGACTCGCGCCATGGCCGGTGAACCAACAACGTATTCGTCAAAGTGATCGTAGACCGCTTGGAAACGGCGTTGATCACTGGCTGAACGCTGCGCCGTGGTCGGATCGTCCCAACCAAAACGCTTGATAGCTCCCGCCGCATGCCAGACTTGCACGATTCGCATCCGTTTGGGATGATGCAAGCCACCGAGAAACGCGTAGTAGTTGTCACAAAACAAGACCCGTGCACGCATGATCTGGGGAATGCCCGTCAAGACAAAGGCCAGATCATCACGAAACGGCCGCACATCAATCCCGGACCGCGCCAAACGCTGCGCCGCCCGTTCCTGTTGCGGTCGGTAAAACACAACTAACGGTCGATCGACCGGTGACGCTTGTGCCAAGGCACGAATAAACGCGAGGTTGTCGCCAAAACTCATCAGGTAAACAAAGTTACGCTGCCGGCGGCCACCACACAAGAGCGACATCAGTCGGATTAACCCTAAATAAATATCTTTCACGCTATCACCAATATCACTTATTTTCGCTGTCCATAACACCGAGAATTATACCACATCTCTGGGTGGAACCTAGATAAATTTAAGAACCTTTAAGAAACACCATGAAAATCCGCTGAAAACTCAGCGTGCAAACTAGTGAAAAATGCCGTCATCTTCCCGCTCATTCCTCTTTAAAGACATGTTCTCTACTCCATAATGACTCATGAGTTAAACCGACTTTTAAATAATTATTGACAAAATTCATGAGACAAATTCCGGAAAAATTACATTAGTAGTAAGTAAAGGGGGAATTGCTAAAAAATACAGCGGCGAAGGCTACCCTTCATCGCTGTATCAGTTTACCATTTCGGCTCGTAGAAGTGACCCAACACCTTCACCGTATCGGAGATGCTGACAAAGGCGTGTGGATCGGCCTCTTCCATGGCGACTTCCAACTCATCCATTTCATAACGTGTAATGACCGTGAACAGAATCGTTTTTTCATCGTGGCGGTAGGCCCCCTCAGCACCGTGGACGATGGTAATTCCCCGGCGCATATGGTTCTGAATACTGTCGATGACCGTCTTAGGCCGGTCGGTGATCACCATGACCTGCATCCGTTGTTGGCGGGTAAACGTCATGTCGATGACCTTAGCGTTCACGAACAAACCCAGCGCGGAATACAGCGCATATGGCCAGCCATAGACGAATCCAGCACTCACTACAATCAAACTGTTAAAGGCAATGTTAATGGTTCCCATGCTCCGGCCAGTTTTACGCCGCAGCACGATTCCAATAATATCCAACCCACCGGTAGAGATCCCATTCTTCAAGGCAAACCCCGTCCCGAAACCGTTGACTGCACCCCCGAAAATCGCACAGATAATCGGGTCACTGGTCAAATGAACGGGTTGGATAAACCGAATCATAATGGACGCGAATAGGACACAAATGAACGTAAAAACCGTAAAAGACTTACCAATTTGTTTCCAAGCTAGGACAAACATGGGAATGTTAATCAGAAACAGCCCCAGAGCCGTGGAGATATGAAACGTTCCCAACCCTGCCGTCAAACTGTTGACCAACTGTGCTAACCCGGTCACACCGGAGGAATAAATATGCCCCGGTGTCCAGAAGAAGTTCACCGCAATCGACACCAAGACCCCGTAGAAGAACGCCACGGAGAACTTTGCCGTATAGGTATGCCGTTTTAACAACTGTTGCACATCATCCATGATTTAAATACCAACCTCGCTTACTCTTTTGTCATATTTCATACTATGCTCGGCTTAGTATAGCATTTATCCCCCGCTACGGCCACGTTCCCGCGTATCTTTTAGCGAGTTCTAATGATTCTGCCAGTGCTGTTGGATAAATTCAGCCCGACCCCCAGCCTCTTCTTGTTCGAAACGTTCGGCATTCTTCTTGTAAAACTGTTGATGCCGTTTCTCAGCCACAAAGAAGGGTTGCACGACTTGAATCTTTGTCACAATAGGCTTCTCAAACTGTTCACGGTCTTGCAAGGCCGTCTTCGATGCCACTGCAGTTGCCGCCTGCTCTGCGCTATTCACGAAGATTACGGGGCGATAATTGCTGCCGCGATCCTGAAATTGACCAGCATCGTCCGTGGGATCAGTTTGTTGCCAGTACAAATCAACTAACTGGTGGTAAGTCACCTTGCCAGGATCAAACCAAATTTTAACGGCCTCTGTGTGCCCGGTTGTTTGGCTCTTAACCTGCTCATATGTAGGATTAGTCACGGTTCCCCCAGTGTAGCCAGACAGGACCTTTATAATACCTGGGAAGGTGTCAAACGGTCGAACCATGCACCAGAAACAGCCACCAGCAAACGTTGCAGTTTCAATTCTCTCACTCATCATAATCACTCCATTTTCTAATGATTCAATTAAACGGCTTTTCGTCGACGGCGTCAAGGGCTACTTACCTTTCGTCACAGTATTGACCTTGGATTACGCCTTACCGGAGCCGGGACGCGGCAGGTGGAATCTTGGCAGCTACAGGCGACGGGGGGCACCCATCACAGATCTTCAGTAAACGAAAAAACGCCAGCCACAAGTACGGCTGACGTTTCACCAGACAAAGCTAGTCTTCGTCTGAATCTGACTCTTCTTTTTTAGCGATCAACAAGTCCAAATCAAGCAATTGCTTGTCCGCAACTGTCGATGGCGCTTCGGTCATTGGTTCCGTGGCCTTCGAGTTCTTAGGGAAGGCAATCACATCGCGAATGTTATCACGCTTAGCCAGCAACCGGGCGAAACGATCCAACCCGATGGCCAGACCACCATGAGGCGGGAACCCGTAATCTAAGGCTTTCAGGAGGAAGCCAAATTGCTTTTCGGCACGTTCAGGCGTGAAGCCCAAGGCCTTGAGCATCTTCATTTGCAGTTCACGAGTGTGGATCCGGATTGAGCCCCCACCTAATTCCAAACCGTTCAGGATGATGTCGTAACTCTGTGCGTAAGCCTTGTGTGGGTCTTCGCCATCGTTCAAGTAGTGCGCATCCCCTTCAGCAGGCATCGTGAATGGGTGATGGGCAGGTACCCAACGTTCGAGGTCAACATCGTAGTCAAAGAGTGGCCAGTTGATGATCCAGAGGAAGGCCCACTTGTTCTGGTCGATCATGTCTTGTTCCTTGGCAATGGCTACCCGCAAGTAACCCAAGGTTTGGGCAACGACACGCTTGGAGTCGGCAGCAAACAGCAAGAGGTCGCCACTCTTAGCACCGGTCTTCTCGGTAATTTGGGCGAACCAGTCGCCTTCCTTAAAGAACTTCGCGACTGGACCGCTAAAGCCATCGTCGGTAACCTTCATCCAAGCTAAGCCCTTGGCGCCAAATCGTTCGACGTATTGACCGTACTTGTCGATATCCTTCCGGCTGTACTTATCAGCACCACCAGGAACGGCGATAGCCTTGACTTGACCGCCGTTAGCAACGGCTCCGGAGAACACCTTGAAGTCGGTGTTGGCCATGATGTCGGACAAGTCCTTTAATTCCATACCAAAGCGGACATCTGGTTGGTCAGTCCCAAAGCGAGCCATGGAGTCATCCCAATCCATCCGTTCGAATGGTAATTTCACGTCAACATTTAAGGTATCCTTCATAACCTTAGCAATCAGGCCTTCAGTCAGGTCTTGGATTTCTTCAGCCGTTAAGAAGGATGTTTCCAAGTCAATCTGCGTAAATTCGGGTTGACGGTCCCCACGCAAATCTTCGTCACGGAAACAACGGGCGATTTGGTAGTAACGGTCGAAGCCAGAACCCATCAACAATTGCTTGAACAATTGTGGGGATTGTGGCAAGGCGTAGAAGTGACCAGGATAAATCCGTGAAGGTACTAGGTAGTCCCGGGCCCCTTCTGGCGTCGACTTAGTCAAATCTGGCGTTTCAATGTCGATGAAGCCATTCTTGTCAAAGTAGCTGTGAACGGACTGAACGATCCGGTTCCGTAACAACAGTGACTTTTGCATTTCTGGCCGACGTAAGTCCAGGTAACGGTACTTTAACCGTAAGTCATCGGAGGCGTTAACGTCATCCTTGATTTCAAATGGCAATTCCTTAGACTTGTTCAGCAGGTTGATCCCGGTAACCCGGACTTCAACTTTACCCGTATGCATATCGGGGTTGATTTCTTTAGGTGCCCGTGCCACAACTTTCCCTTGAACCTCGATCACGTATTCACTACGTAATTGGTCAGCAACAGCCAAGGCATCCTGATCAACCTCTTCACTGAAGACCAATTGGACGATGCCTTCGCGGTCACGAAGATCAACGAAGATCAAGCTCCCTAAGTCACGACGCTTCTGCACCCAACCCTTTAAGACAACGGTTTGGTCGAGGTAGTCTTCATTGACTAACCCGGCGTATGTGGTGCGTTTTAAATTCTTTTCCATGCTTATCCCCTCTTATTTTGCCGTAAACTTAGTGTTCACAACGTTTTGGAAATCTTGGTAAACATCAGCTAACGGCACGCTGACTTCTTCACCAGTCTCCATGGATTTTAAATTAGCCGTTTGGTTGGCTAACTCTTGGTTACCAATGGTTAAGGTGTACTTGGCCGCCAACCGGTTGGCCGTCTTGAATTGGGCCTTGGGCTTACGGGCCAAGTAGTCACGATCAGCGGTCAGACCAGCTGCACGAATGGCCTGAACCAGTTTCAACGTTTCTAAGGACGTCTCATCGCCGATACCCACGACGTAAACGTCAAGTGGATGGTCGTCTGGAATAGCAACCTTTTCGGCCTGCATCAACAGAATCAGACGTTCGACACCGAGGCCGAAACCAACGCCGGGCATTTCCGGACCACCGAGTTCCTCAACTAAGCCGTTGTAACGACCACCGGCCAGAACGGTCGTGTAGCCTTCACCCAGTGCAGGTGAGTCGGCCATGATTTCAAAAATGGTGTGGTTGTAGTAATCCAACCCCCGAACCATCGTAGCATCGACATCGTAGGCAATACCCAGAGCATCTAAACTAGCCTTGACCCGATCAAAATGGGCGGTCGCGTCAGGCGTCAGGAAGTCCAAGATGGACGGTGCATCGGCAACGATAACTTGGTCGTGCTTGTCCTTACTGTCAAGGACCCGCAGTGGGTTCTTATGCAGTCGAACCTTAGAATCGTCACTCAATTCATCGAAGTGGGGTTCCAAAAAGTCGATCAGAGCTTGACGGTAAGCATCGCGGCTTTCCTTGTCACCCAGAGTGTTCAAAGCTAAGCGTAGGTGCTTTAAGCCCAACTTGCCCAGCAGATTCATCCCCAAGGCAATGACTTCGACGTCTAATTCAGGCGCATCACTCCCAAAGGCTTCCACCCCGATCTGATGGAATTGCCGTTGACGACCAGATTGGGGCCGTTCATAACGGAACATAGGGCCCATGTAGTAGACCTTGTAAGGCTTGTTGGTCTCTGGACCATAAAGTTTATTTTCAACAAAGGCCCGGACAACACCGGCAGTCCCTTCTGGCCGCAAGGATAAGTGACGATCC
Organism: Levilactobacillus muriae; assembly: GCF_045862015.1. Classification (NCBI taxonomy): domain Bacteria; kingdom Bacillati; phylum Bacillota; class Bacilli; order Lactobacillales; family Lactobacillaceae; genus Levilactobacillus; species Levilactobacillus muriae. Next base: position 9,291 of record NZ_BAAFRU010000003.1, on the reverse strand, counting down.
CCCTTGTCCTTGAAGTCGTACATTTCCTTAGTCACGATGTCGGAGGTGTCCCCGGAAGTCCGTGAAAAGACTTCGAAGTTTTCAAACATTGGTGTCCGAATTTCTTCGAAGCGGTAATTAGCAAACAACTGACGTGCGGTGGCTTCGACGAATTGCCAGGTCTGTGACTCGCCTGGCAGAATGTCGGCCGTTCCCTTTGGTCGTTGATAACGCATGAGCATTCTCCCTTTCTACGCCTGCAATGAACCCATTAGTGGAAAATTAGCTATAAGAGCATAAAAAACGCCCCTGTCAATTGACAAGGGCGCAGGTATGCACGGTACCACCTTTTTAAAGTTCTCTGCAGGATAACGTTGCAAACGAATGACGACAAACGCCATTAGCCTCAAAAGTGTCTTCAGAGTCACACCGTTGACCGCTCCCAGCAACGCAGTCTCTCTAGTTAACGGGCTTTCTCCTACTCATCTTTCTCATTGGCAATCTATTTTATTCTTCCTAAGCTTACTGAAACTACCGTGAAAAGTCAAGGCACCTCCTCACGAAATTTAGGAGCTATGAAAACCATTCGTGGTATAATGAAATCTAATTTGATGAAGGAGAATTCAGCATGCATTTTAAACCACGCAACTGGCCGGGAATCATTACCGCGCTGGTTATCCTCTTGGTTGCTGGGGGACTGCTTTTCAGCTTCACCCGCAACAATTCCGTTACCGCCACCGTCAGTAATCTTAACCTGCGCAACGGTCCCGGCCTGACCTATAAAACAACTTATAAAATCAAACGTAACAGTCGCCTGACCATTTTGGGCGAAAAGAACAATTGGTATCACGTTCGCGACAGTCAGAATCACTTTGGGTGGGTCGCCAGTTGGCTGGTTGATCACCCCGGAAACCTCAAAAAGGCTACGAGCCTGTCGGAAGCCACGGTCGTCTTGGATCCTGGCCATGGAGGGAGTGATTCCGGCGCCCTATCGATTGATCAGAAGCACGATGAAAAGACCTACACCTTAGCCATGGCTAAACAAGTTGCTAAACAACTCCGGGCGCGTGGTACCCACGTGATCATGACCCGCGACAGCGATAAATCAGTTAGTCTTGCTGATCGACCCGCTTTGGCGAATACCAATCAGGCCAGTGCCTTCATCAGTTTTCACTTTGACTCATCTCCGACCAATAACCTAGCCTCCGGGACAACGACTTACTACTATCACCGTAACACGTCCTACAGGCTAGCCGAAGACATCAACGATCAGATGGGTGATTTGCCCTTAACGAATCGCGGCATTAAGTACGGTAACTTCGAGGTCATTCGTGACAATAGTCGGCCATCCCTTCTATTAGAGATGGGTTACATCAATACCAAACAAGACTTTAAATACATTCACAGTACCACGTATCAAAAGCAGGTTGCGACTCGCGTCGTCAAAGGGCTTAGCACCTACTTTAGTTCCCAGTCCTAGTCACTTAACTTAGAAAGAAGATCTTATCATGCAACTCACGTCGGAATGGCTAAATCAATTGCCGTTACCGCAGATTCAAACCGCCCACGCCGTCTCTGGTGGGGACATCAACGAAGCCTTTCAACTGGAGACGGCCGAAGGACCATACTTTCTCCTGGTCCAGCCGGGTAAACCCACTAGTTTCTACGCTCACGAGGTTGCCGGCTTAAAAGCCCTAAGTCAGGCCGCTAACGTGCCAGAAGTCATCGCCACTGGTGAAATTGGTCACGATGCCTATCTCGTGCTGGAATTCCTAGAGACTGGTCACGGGAGCCAGTACAACTTGGGCCAAACGATCGCCCGGGTCCACCACGTCACTGCCAAACAATTTGGCTTCGGTGACAGTAATCTCGTCAGTAAGTTGCCCAAGAATAACACCTGGCAAGATGACTGGACGACATTCTACTTACGGCAACGACTCGATCCACTCGTGCAACGTGCCCAAGCGCATCACTTATGGACCCCCTCTCGTCAGGCCGCATACGATCGCGTACGTCAGGCCATTATCATGGAGAACCAAGACCGGCAGATTCAGCCATCGCTGTTGCACGGCGATCTTTGGGCCGGCAACTATCTATTTACGGCTGACGGCGTGCCAACATTGATTGACCCGGATGTTCTCTACGGCGACCGCGAATTCGATCTCGCCATGACCACCATCTTCGGGGGCTTCACGGCCGACTTCTACCGTGGCTATCAAGATCTCTATCCGCTAACGGCCGGCTACACGGAACGCTTACCCCATTATCAACTGTACTACCTTCTGGCTCACTTGAACCTTTTCGGTGAGACTTACGGCGAGGCCGTTGACCAGACGTTGGCACGGGGCTAACCCCCACTAATTAAATTGCATTCAAAACGCAGATTGCCCAAATGAGATAATCTGCGTTTTTTATTTGCTATTAGCGTATTGTCAGCTTCTTGCCTATGCCAAAATCAAAGTTGTAAACAATTTCATCATACAACTAGATCTATTTATGTTCTGATCATATGCACTGTTATTTGCCTATTTGCAGCGCTCGAGCTACGAAAGTTCACGTCACTTTTTGCTGAACCGGTTGTAACTGGCAATAAGCATTTTATCAGTCCTTCAAGCGTCTATTTTTCAGTCATCCAAGCCTGCAAGTCTGCCATGCGGGTCACCCGAATCTCCGGTTGATTCTCATCTACGATTAAATGTTCTGGATCAAACAACGCCCCCGCCATGCCCGCACGATGACCGGCCGCCACATCCAGATTGCGATCACCAACCATAATGGCCGTACGTGGGTCGACATCATATTGCTGGCAAAGTGCTAATAGGCTGGTGGGGTCTGGCTTCCGTGGATAGTCGTCGTCCTTAGTCACATATCCGCTGAAATACTGGTCTAATTGCAGAATCCTCAGCCGATCCAAAGAACGTCGGTTGCGGTGGGTCAGCAAAAAGCTTCGTCCACCGTTAGCCACGACCATCGCCAGCAAATCGGCTACCCCAGGAAAGGCGACCGTGTCATCCAGTAGGGGCGCTGCTAACTGTTCATAGATTTTAGCTAACCGTTCACGATCAACCTGATACTCTGCGGTAAAGCGTTGATAGGCCGTTCCCAAGCTGTGTTGCCGCATCACGTGATAGATGTCCTCACTATCAATCTCAAAGTCATTGACGCCACAGGCAACCAACGCCTCGCCAAAGGCCTTGACCATCCCCGGATACGTATCGACTAAAGTCCCGTCAAAATCCCAAAATACTTGCTGGTAACGCATGTTGCTACCTCCCGAAAAAACGAGCCTAGACGCTTGCCGCCCAGACTCGCTTCGCTTATTTATTTATGATCCGTGTCAAACCAAATGGTGACCGGGCCGTCATTGACCAACGCCACCTGCATATCAGCGCCAAAGACGCCCGTTGCCACTTTGATGCCTGCTGCGGCGAGCTTGGTATTAAGTTCCTCGTACAACGCCTTCGCATGCATTGGTTCCCCAGCCGCCGTAAAACTCGGGCGGTTGCCCTTTTTGGTACTTGCATATAACGTGAATTGTGACACGGACAGAATCTGTCCATCAACATCGGCTAAGCTCAAGTTCATCTTGCCCGCGTCGTCCTCAAAGACCCGTAATTTACTGATCTTATGGACGAGATAGTCGACCTCTTCACTGGTGTCACTGTCCTGGGCACCCACTAACAGACAGAATCCCTGCTGAATGGCACCGTGGACTTGTCCGTCGATAGTGACGGATGCTTCGCTAACTTTTTGGAGTAGTACTCGCATGTGAACCTGCCCTTCTGTTTGCAATCGGTTGGGTTGCGATCGCTCTGAGGCAACCTTGCCGAAACGTGAAAAAAGGACGGCCGATTTTGCTTAACGTCGATAACCGCCCTTTCCCTCACTCTTTCTTTAATGAAACGCACGCTTAACCACGTAGACGTCTGGAATATTTTTAATGTTATCGAGAATCCGTTGCAATTCAAACTGGTTTCTAGTGCCAACACTGACCGAGATGACAGCCATACGGTTGTGATCGACCTTACCATTGATGGACGTCAGGTACTTGGTATTGTTGTTGATAGTCCGCAACACGTCGTTCAGTAAGCCATTGCGATTGTAACCCTGGACTTCAATATCGGCGTTGTAGTTCGTCTTGTCGCCGGCCATGTCGCCCCAGCTAACCGCCACGATTCGCTCACCATTTTTCTCAGCTTGCTTGACGTTTGGGCAATCCTTTCGGTGTACGGAGACCCCGCGGCCCTTGGTGATGTATCCCACGATATCATCACCGGGTACCGGTGAACAGCAGTGACTCAGCCGAATCAACAGGTTGTCGACCCCTTCGATCACGACGCCATCTGAATCCTTCCCCTTACGATCCTTCTTGTCAGTGTCCGGATCGTTCTTAATGGTTTGGTGTTCCTCCAGCAGCTCACGTTCTTCTTGGCGCTGACGCTCGTTCTCTTCGGCTTGGCGCACGCCTTCGGTCAGTCGGTTGGCCACCCCACGGGGTTGAATGTCGCCAAATCCAATAGCTGCTAGCAAGTCATCGGCGTGTTGATAATGCATCTTAGCCGTGACCTTTTCTAGATTTTCCTTGTTCATCAAGGCCTTCGGTTCGTAGCCCAGCTCGCGAATCGTCCGTTCCACGGCATCCTGACCCGCCACAATGTTTTGTTCCCGATCCGTCTGACGGAAGAACTGCTTAATCTTGTTCCGCGCTCGCCGCGTCGAAACCAATTTGAGCCAGTCACGACTGGGACCAGCAGAACTTGGGGAGGTCCGAATGTCAACGATATCCCCGTTCTTAATTTCGTAGTTCAACGGAACAATCTTGCCGTTAATCGTGGCTCCCGTCGTGTGGTGCCCAACCTCGGTGTGAATGGCATAGGCCATGTCCAATGGACCAGCACCTTTAGGCAGTTCGAGCACGTCACCCTTAGGAGTAAACGCATAAACGTGGTCCCCAAAGAGCTCACCTTTGACACTGTCCATGAAGTCGGAGGCATCATCAGTATCTTCCTGCAACTCAATAATATGCTTGAAGATGTTGAGCTTATCTCCAGAATTGGACTCTTGAACCTTATCCTTGACGCCTTCCTTGTAAGCCCAGTGCGCAGCAACCCCATATTCAGCGACCGCGTGCATTTCCTTCGTCCGAATCTGGACTTCCAATGGCTTGCCTTCGGGACCAATCACCGTGGTATGCAGTGATTGGTACATGTTGGCCTTGGGCATCGCAATGTAGTCCTTAAACCGGCCGGGCATTGGCTTCCACTGTGAGTGGATGGCGCCTAGAACGGCGTAACAATCCTTAATCGTATCGACGATGACTCGGATAGCTAACAGGTCGTAGATTTGGCTAAATTGCTTGTGTTGGTCCTTCATCTTGCGGTAGACCGAGTAGATATGCTTCGGCCGACCATAGATTTCGGGGTCAAGCTTCAAATCCTGAATAGAGGACTGAATGACCTTGATGGCCCCCGCAATGTACTGTTCTCGTTGGTCCCGCCGTGAATTCATCAGGTGAACGATCCGGTAGTACTGTTGGGGATTCAAGTAACGGAGCGAAATATCTTCCAGCTCCCACTTAATGGTACTGATCCCCAAGCGATCGGCCAGCGGTGCGTAGATTTCCAGTGTTTCGTTGGCGATTCGCCGTTGCTTATCGGGCCGCAAATGCTGCAGCGTCCGCATATTATGCAGGCGATCGGCCAGTTTGACAATCATGACCCGGATATCCTTGGACATCGCAAGTAATAGCTTCCGGTGATTTTCAGCCAGTTGTTCTCGGTTAGACTTGTATTTAATCTTCCCCAGCTTCGTCACGCCGTCCACAATCAAAGCCACGTCGTCACCGAAAAGTTCCCGCACGTCACTCAATGACACACCGGTATCCTCCACAATATCGTGCAGGAATCCAGCAGAGACCGTCTCAGGATCCATATTAAGATCAGCTAGGATCCCCGCTACTTGAATGGGGTGCATAATGTAGGGTTCACCAGATTGGCGATGTTGGTCCTTGTGGGCAACCGTTGCAAAATGGCAGGCTTTAACCACCATCTCGACGTGTTGCGCATTCATATATTTACCGACTCTGGCAATTACTTCTTCAGCCGTCCAGACGCGTTCTTTGGTCATATTGGACGCCACCACCCTTAGTTATAAATTATGATTCGATTGCTTGCTTCGTTTCCGTTAAACCATAGCCCAGATAAGTCAGGCACAGATAAACCACTGCGAAGTACCACGTGTACTGAGGTAAGAATAAGATTGCCCCCAATAAGTAGACCAATGGCCATATGGCAAGCCACCAGCCAGGCTGCGTGTGCCGATAGATGCGTCGACCCACGGCCACGGCAAGGCCACCATTGACGATGACTAGTAATCCCGCAAAGCGCCAGACCGGACTAATCCCCAGCCAACTTATCACTGCCGGAACGATCACACCCATCACCAGGCCGATAGCCCAATAACGCCAACCCACTCTCTCCAAAAATGCCATCCGCGTTCACCCATTCTCTCTTATAATTGGAACCATTTTAGCATGTTTTCACAGAGATTTCATTAAATCATCTCGGCTGTTGTAGTTCCAGTACCATTGAAATGGCTGAAAGCAGGTATAATGGCGCGGTTTCCGTTCGTAAAATCCGCGGGCCCAAACCAACCAGCGTCGTTTGAGCGGCCTGCGCTGCGGCAACTTCAGCTGGGCTGATGCCACCCTCGGGGCCAAAGATGGCCAGCAGGTTTTGACCCGGCGTAATGGCCTGCAGTTGCTGGTTTAAGGCACTCTGTTCACCCTGCTTGGCTGATTCTTCATACGCCATTAAGCTCACGTCTACGGGCTCCTGAAGCACCTCTGCTAAGTTCTGGGCATAACTCACGACCGGTCGTCGTAAACGATGAGATTGTTCAGCCGCACCATGAGCAATTTTAGTGAGTCGTTTTATTTTTTTATCAACTTTATTTCCCTGCCACTTGGCAACGGACCAGTCTCCGCCAAAAAAGATGATCCGGTCGACCCCTAGCTCAGTGGATTTCTGTGTAATCCACTCGGCTTTCTCCTGCTTAGGCAGTCCACAGGCAATCGTCACGTGAACTGGCAATTCCACTTTAGGTGTGGACACAGCCGTCAACGTCACGGTCGCCGTTTCGTCAGTCACCTGCATAAGGTCGCCGTGAAAGAGGTGGGCCTGTGCATCGACGAATTCAGCGGTTGCCCCAGTCTCCGCACGCAGAACCGTTACCCAATGGTGGGCAATTGTGTCGGGTAAATCCACACGATCACCGGACTGATGACTATCATCTAAGAAGTACCGTTGCATGACTATTCATCCTCCGTTGGCTTGTGTGCAATCACACCGCGCCAGTCCTTCATCTGTAAGATGTTATCAACGATGAAGCCTTGTTTTTCTTGCGCCGCGACCACTTCATCCAGCTTATCGGCAATGATCCCGGAAGTCAGGAAGTAACCGCCGTCGGTCAAGTTTTCCCAAGCCTGCGGCACCAGCGGCAGGATGATTTCAGCTAAAATATTCGCCACAACCAAGTTAACTGGCCGATGAATGCCCTTCAATAAGTCATTAGGCTTAGCCACGACATCCTTAGCGATTGGATTCAAATCCAGATTGGTCTTGGCGGAACGAACGGCCACTTCATCGAGATCAAAAGCAGTGATATCTTTCACCCCCATGTATTTAGCCGCGATACTCAGGACGCCAGAGCCAGTTCCCACATCGTACATGGATTCGCCACCACGGACGACCATCTCCAGCGCGGTCATTGAAAGCCGTGTCGTGGGATGGGTCCCGGTTCCAAAGGCCATACCAGGATCAAGACGAATGACGCTTTCACCGGGTTGGACGGGTTGATAGTTCTCCCAGCTGGGCGTAACCGTTAAATAACGGGTCACGCGGACTGGATGGTAGTATTTCTGCCAGGCAGTTGCCCAGCTCACATCATCAACGGCCTTGGTCGTCACCGTCCCAGGCTTGGGGTCGAGACCAAATTGGCTAAGCTCGTTGACCCGTTGCTTGATTGTTGGCAAGATTTCGGGGACAAACACAGTCTCCGGATAGTACGCGGTGATCAGTGCCCCCGTGGTCCGATGTGGAATCGTCTTTAAGTCCACGATTTCACCGAACTTGCCAGCCTTTAAGTTGGCGTAGTCGGCAGCGTCATCGATTTTGACGCCACTGGCCCCAGCTTCCTGTAAGATGTTACTGACCGCTTCAACGGCCTCGTTGGTGGTTAAAACACTGACTTCGGTCCATTCCATGAATTATTTCCTCCTTAATCTATGTAAAAAAAGAGCCGGGACAACAACCTTGTCACCAGCTCACCGCTAAACATTTAAGAAATTGACGAAGACGGCCGCCTAGACCTTCTCGGTTTTCGACGGGTGGTCAGCGCTTTTTTGCTTTCGCTGGGCAAGACGTGTCTCGAGATAGTCCAACATATCCGCCTCATTTTGGAATACGCGGGGATGCTTCTGTTTATGCAGGCGCAAATCAATCTCGTTAATTCGCTGACGCCCGGTCCACGTATGCCCATAACGAATGATTACCCGGTTATTGAGCGAATCTTTTCCGAATTTGAAGACGTAGACGCTCTCTGGCGCCATCAACGGCCGAATATACGATTTTTCATAACGGTAGTCGTTCTGCCGCAAAAACTCTTTGGTTCGACTCAGCATGGTAATCACCTCCTATACAATGACAATCAACGGGCTTCCTAACCTTTTAGGGCCGTTTAAACTGTCTTACCATTTTAAAATGTATCAATAATTGATAATAGTTGATTTCTCCCAAGAATGCAAGCAAAAAGTTCACCCACCACAACTTTTGTGCCTCTTGATTTCAGGTCAATTGCCCCTGAATGAATTCAGAGGCTTGTCGCTCACGTGTCTTACAACACAGTAGTCCAACATGCCTATTAGACACTCCTACTCGTAATGGCAACATCGTCGGGTAATTGACGGCTACCCGTTTAACTACCAGGTTTACCCGGTAGTTGTTAGCTTTTGAATCTTTGGTCGTTTGACGCCATTCAACCAATCCTGTCCAAGCATCTCAATATTCATTGCGCCCAAGCGGTCATCATTACAACGATACTGACACTGCCCACACCAATATTCATGCGTATCATGATGGCGATTGGTCTTCTCAATCAGCCTACACTTTGGACAGCGCTGTGAGGTATATGCTGGTGATACCTTCACGACGATACTCTGAACCGCTTGCGCTTTATACGTTAGGAATGCTTCCAGTTGGAAAAAGGCCCAGGAACGATGACTGTTACGCAAGGTTTTCGGTAAGTCATCGGTGT
>NZ_BAAFRU010000002.1:0-225885 GCF_045862015.1 Levilactobacillus muriae | reverse complement strand
TCTTCCGCCGAAGTAGGATCTTCTGGCCATCGAAAAAAGTAGTCTTTCCCAGATGGTCGTATGATGTGGCCAAGAAGCGTAAACCACGGTCAATACCTACAATTTTGGGACTACCTTCTCTGTCAAAATCAGCTACATTCTTAGTGATGCCAATATGTAGGAACCATTTTCCTTGGTTGTGGACCAGCTTGCCAGTTCCTAGCTTCCAGTCGCCCTGAAAGTAGTCTTCAAAACCTTTATTGGTAAAAGCTAGCTTCGTTCGCTTCCCAAGGGTGGTGATGGATATCTGGGTCATACCATTGATGAAGGAATAATTACTCTGACGAACCAAATCGGCTTGAGGCCGGCAAAAATCAATCGGTTTTTCCAGCCACGTCAAGTCTCGCGGAATTTGAATCCACTTGTTGTCGGCTGCCTTGTAGCGATAAGAATGTTGTTTCATTTGTTCCTGGACCGTCTTGTAACGGGCGACAACCGTGCGAAAGACCGATTGTACCATCTGACTATTGAGCGATGATTCTTGTCTAAACTTTTTATACAGATGATTATTTATTTTCAACCAACTCAGTGGAAAGTCGTGGTCAAAGACCCACTGGCTGACAATGTTCGCTAATCGCTGATATTCTTGGGTCATAGCTAGAAATTCACCGGCTTGAATCGTGTCTAGATAGAGTCGCAACTTAATCGTACGTCCTAGTTTAACCATCGGCAACCTCCCCTGTAGGTTGGATTTAGTATACCATATCTGGTAGTCCAACAGGGGAACGTATGTTTAAGAACGGCTTAAATTCTGGCATTCATCTCGCGATTGAAATCGCGGGTTTTCTGCCTAGTTTTTAATAAATTTTCGACGTTTTGTAAACACTTACATTATACCGGCTTTACGGTCATTTTAAAAGTGCTAATACGAAGCTACTCCTCCCTTTTTGTAATTTACTCATTATAACTGTTGTCACAACGATACTGGACCTAAAATTAGGCAATGTTGTCCAACCATTGCCTTACCGGCCGGTAGCTATGGGCTGGATCGGTGCGAACACAACTTGCAGCCTCGAAAGAACCAAGTCTCCAAGCTTGGTTTTCTACTAAGCCAGTGGAACATTCTGTAAAAGATTATTTTGAGCCATTCACAAGCACGTACAGGTCTAAGGTCGATATGCTTGACGACACTTTTATTCTAAACGCCTTCCCCTATCATCCTCCAAGTTTTCTGTCACCGCGTCCGTAAGTAACCGTCCACTAGCAGCCACCGCATTTTGTTTGCAATTTAGTAATAAATCGTTAAAAATGGAGGGTAAATGAAGCGACACCGAGTCGCGAGGGAGGAATTTATTTTGATTAAGGAATTTAAAGAGTTTATTGCCCGCGGCAATGTGATGGACCTGGCCGTTGGGGTTATTGTGGGGGCTGCCTTCACGGCGATCGTCAACTCGCTGGTGGAGAATCTGATCAACCCCCTCTTGGGAATCTTCATTGGCAGCATTGATTTTTCAGACTTAGTCTTAACGGTCGGCAAGGCCCACTTCCGCTACGGGGCGTTTATCAACTCCATCATTAATTTCTTAATTATTGCGTTCGTGGTCTTCCTGCTAATCAAGCTGCTGAATAAGCTGTTGCCAAAACCCGCGGAGGAACCGGCCAATCCGGAACCAACTGGTGAGGAGAAGTATCTGAAAGAAATCGTCGAATTGCTGAAAAAGGACGAAAAATAGTGAGCTAAGCTTATCGTTATGTGGGTCGTCTCCTGTGACGGCCTTTTTATTTTTTCTGTACGAAATCAAGCCAACACACAACGTGAACACTCTAAAACTTAATCGAAAGCTTAGATTTTGCTTGAAATCCCCTAACCCACCCCATAGAATGAGAAAGGAAGCCCTAACCGCTTCCATCCCGACAACGGCTAAAGCCGCTATGTTGGAAATTTCAATCTACATAAAGGAGTGGCTCATCATTTTTCTCACACTTATTTGGCTAGCCGCTTGTGCCGGCGGTGGCTACTGGGCATTTACGCACCATCGCAAATGGCTGGTTGCCCTTAGCGCCGTGCTCTTTATCTTTGGCGGACTGGTTGCGTTGGGTGCCAGCCAGCCCACGGTGCAAACGAAGACCGTCAAAGTCGGCACGCAACGGCTAACCGCTGCGCAGCGCGAATCCCGCCAGCTGGCGGTCTCCTCCAGTCGTCAGGCTGCAGCCTTTGCCGTGGTCGACAGCCAAGCAGCCGATTCTGAATCAGCTAGTAAATCACGCGCAGACAGCACCAGTGAAGCGGTGGCCAGTTCCAAGGCAAGCGCCCGCTCCATATCCAAGGCTGAATCGAAGGCCGCCACGCAAGCCGCAACTGCTGCCAGTAGTCAAGCGACCCAGACGAGCCGTGCAAGCCACAAGCAAGGCAATCTCGACACACACAAGGCCAAGAAGATTGTCGGTAACCGCAATTCCAAAATTTACCATACGCCCGATCAAGCTGGCTACCACATGAACAGTAGCAATGCCGTGTACTTCAACACTGAGGCTCAGGCTAGAGCGGCGGGCTATAGAAAGGCGCTGCGCTAATGAAAAAAATAATCACACTTACCGCCAGTCTGCTGGCTATGCTTGGCACCGGTCTCAGCGGTTGCGGGCAGCAGAAGTCAACCGCCAAGTCGGCCAGTTCCAGCACGAAAGTTGTGTACGATCACGGTCCCCAGAAGAAAGCCAGTAGCTTAGAAAAAGCCAATGCAGCTGAAAAGGCGCGATTGGATAAACGCCAGTCTAAGCTAAATAGTCAACAAGCTAGTCTCAAAGCAGCTAGCAAGGCTACTGGCCACAGATCAACAACTACTGCGTCACAAGCCAAAACCAAGTCGTCTGGCGTCAACCTCGGTAACTTGACCTACAACGGCCAACAGGAAATCACCGTCAATCAGAACAAGCCTGGTTTTAGTCGGACAGAACTATCCACCAAGAATGGGGCTTGGGCCACCTATCACAATCTGGACGGCTTGAACCGGGTAACGGGTGCCCAGGCCCTCCTGAATCAATCCTTGATGCCTAGCGCCAAGCGAGAGGCGCTGACGGTTGATCCAACGGGCTGGCATAACAAACGCACCAGTCACGGGTGGCTCTATAATCGCAGTCACTTAATTGGCTACCAATTTACGGGGCAAAACAATAATCCTAAGAACCTGATGACTGGGACACGTACGCTGAATAGTCCCTGCATGCTCCACAACGAAATGGACGTGGCGACCTACCTCAAGGAAAGTAAAAGTCATTACGTTCGCTACGCCGTAACACCGGTCTTTAAGGACAATGAACTGGTTGCACGGGGCGTTCAAATGCGGGCCCAGTCCATCGGCTCCAATGCGGTTCATTTCAATGTTTACATTTTCAATATCGAATCCGGTCACCATATTGATTACGCCACTGGATATAGTCGTGTAAGTTAATTGGTTCGCCAACCGGTACGATTAATTTGCAAGTTTGCTTACCATTCCCGGAGATAATGCTATACTATTCGAGGGATACGGTTTCGTAATCGTTATGGTTTATTTTGTTAGATCAATATTACATAAATTATGAAACGACAAGAGGATGAGCATATGAGAAATGAGAAGACTGAAATCACCAAAACTGATTGGCAACGTGCCCAAACGGCCGTTTTCAATGAATACGATCGTTTCGTTAAGCAGCTACACGTTGAAGGCGTTGACTATACCATTCTACTGGCACGGCGAATCGTCATCTATCAGGATTTAATCGAAGAGTGGAAACATAAACTACCGACGCTGATCACGGATTTAGAAGACAATTCACAAGCCCTCACCGTTTTCAATGATCTCGCCGAGGATGGGCAGAGTCATCTACTCTCCCGCTGTGCGAAGAAGATGGAAGCTTGGCCGGACTACATCCCCTCTCAACTGACGATTTGGTTGGAGTTGGCGGAGGATGCTGATCGGGAATAGGTCAGCAAAAAGCGCGTAAGACCATTGGCCCTGCGCGCTTTCTTAATTGGTCACGATGGACGCCTCATCAGGCGTCCAGGTAATGAGATCCAGGTGCACCAATCGAGATAAGTAAAAGGATAACTCAGTGGCGGTAATGCCCAATTTCTCGCGAATAGCCTTGACCGTTACGGGTTGTTCTGGTGCGACGGCAATATCTAACAGTGTTTCAATCAACGCAATTTCAGTTGCGTCTAGGTGATCAACGACCTGATTCAGCCGCCGACTAAAACCATGAACGCCATTCTTGAATTCAAATTCCATCAGCTTCATCTCCCCAAATAGTGAATTCCCTCAAAGTGGCTTGGCCTTAGCTTATCACGGTGATCCGCAATTGCCGTTGTGCACAGCTGACTATGATAACATGATTGCCCAACTAACCGATAGTATAAAGGAGACGACGGATCATGGATACACTCATTAAAACAATTTTAGACAAGGTTGCGAAGCTCCCCGCAAAACGCAACCTGATGTACGATGTCGAGGGCTTCACTGAAGAAGAAGTGGCGACTATTCAGGAAAAGCTGGCCACACATGAAGACCTCCACGTGGAATTGACTGGGACGAAACGGCATCCAGTGTTGGAGATTCATCCGCAGGCTTAGGCGTTTACTATATTTAACAATTTAGTTCTAGGCAACAGCCCCTAAAGCGGTTACACTGAGGGTAACCACGAAGGAGGCTTTCACATGCATCATAAAACAAACAAATGTCTGAATATTATTTCAATTATCGTGCACCTTGTGACAATCTGCTTACTGTTGCAGACACTCCATCTTGAACGTGAAGAAGAACGAGAAGATTAATCATAATAGAAGGGACCCCACTCACCATGAGTGGGGTCCCTCTTTGGTTACACCCGACTGCCATAATCGAGTAACTCAAGTTTGCTAAATTTTTTCAAACGCTGTTCGACTTCTTCAGCTGACAATTGAATCCCGCAATTGGGAATCACGCAGTCGTTGGTCCAAGACCACTGGGTAATCTGATCGAGCAACTGAATATCCTCATCGTCTAAGTCGTTAATCACCACTGTCAGACGATCGATAAAGGCCGTGGTCCCCCCGTGAAACTGAAATGCTAACCCCTTTGTCATTGGATACTCCCCCTTGATGGTAGCGTGTAAATCTAACCTGATTGTAGGTTACCATTATTATTGGGAAAGCGGCTATAAATTGACTTATCTGGACAGGCCAGTTTATGAACGAAGTAAAACCATTTTGTATTTTATTCAGTCGAAGCGTTAAATAACCGCACGGTAGTCAGTAGCAACCCAAATATTCAGAGTATTTAACGCGAAGTGCAAGTCGTGTACTGTTCACTGAATTGAATAAAATTGTATGCAAAAAGCCCGCATTTGCGGTAGCTTCTAAGATAACTAAACCAGAAAGAAGAACCGTAAATGTAAGCCCTCCTTACAATTAAATCACTAAAACCAACGTCGTTTTCTGAACGATAGCCCTAGTTCACAAATAGCCTGCAGAGATGTTTTCCTATCAGCTGTGCGGGCTAGGCTATAGTTCTAATTTCGTTCTTAGCGCTTCAGTTAATACCTGGGAGACATTAATCTTTCGCTCTTTAGCAATCACGTTTAGATACTCAGGAATGGTAACGTTCTTGCGAACAGTTCGTGAATACTTGATACGAAATTCTGCCAAGTCAACGGAAATATAAACCAAAGATTCTCCGTCTTCTAACTTAATGTCTTCTGGATTTGATGGCTTAGAATATTCTGATTGGTCTTCTAACAAGTTGCCAATCAGGTTCTCAGCCATGGTCACGGCGTCCAAGGTATCATTTCCTTGTGTAACCCCACCTTGTAGATCAGGGACTCGAACAAAAATATAGTCCCCATCCTTGCTAAAAATGGCAGGGTAAATTACCATATCCTTCTTCATAGAGTCGATCTCCTTCATGTTTTCTATATCAGCTTTTTATGTTCTCACATTCTGGACAGACAAACCCGAGAGAGTGTAACAAAACGATCAGTCATTTTGGCCGCAAAAAAGAAACACTATGGCTTCTCTATATTTGCTTCGCTCAAAATCGTGCTCTAACCCTTTCCCCAGCTCCTTAGCATGAATCGGTACCATAACAGTAATGTTGCTTTGAGTATTATAGAGTTTTAGAGGTTTCCACCTTCTTTCGTCATTAATTTTGGGCACTTAGACCAATGGAGAACATCAACAACAAAATCAAAGCAATCAAGCGAGTCGCATACTGTTTTGGCTGTTTCACCAGCTTTAGATTAAGGATCCATCTAGCATTTGGACTCAAAAAAATTGTCTAATCTCAAAGGATTAGACAATTTTATAAACGGAATTACCAACAACAGTTGCCATATCTTACTTCGTTTCATCCTCATCAGTCTTCAAAACGGCCATGAACGCTTCTTGCGGAATATCAACCTTCCCCACAGCCTTCATGCGTTTCTTCCCAACTTTTTGCTTTTCCAACAGCTTCATCCGCCGGGTACGGTCACCACCATAGAGCTTGGCGGTCACATCCTTCCGGTAAGCCTTGATCGTCGTTCTCGCGATAATCTTAGCGCCGATGGCAGCCTGCACTGGAATTTCAAAGTTTTGGCGAGGAATGATATTCTTCAACCGCGACGCAATCTCACGACCCCGTTGGGCAGCGAACGTCCGGTGGGCAATAAAGCTCAGCGCATCGACCTTGTCAGCGTTCAACAAGATATCGATCTTGACCAGGTCGGCCTCTTGGTAACCGCTCCGTTCGTAATCCAGCGATGCGTATCCGCGAGTGCTGGACTTCAATTTATCAAAGAAATCGAAGATAATTTCCGACAGCGGCATGTTATAGATAATATTCACACGATAATCATCCAAATATTCCATCGTCAGGAACTGGCCCCGTCGGTGTTGGCACAAGTCCATGACCGCTCCCACGTATTCGTTAGGCGCCATGATGGTGGCCTTCACGATTGGTTCCTCAATTCGCTTGATAGCTGAGGCTTCCGGCATCTCCGCTGGGTTCTCGACTGTCTTCATGGTCCCATCCGTCAAGTACGCGTGGTACGTCACAGATGGTGCCGTCGTAATCAGGTCCAGGTTGAATTCACGTTCCAACCGTTCCTGGATAACATCCATGTGGAGCATTCCCAGGAACCCACACCGGAACCCAAAGCCCAGCGCCTGTGAGGCTTCTGGCTCGAATTCCAATGCCGCATCGTTCAGCTTCAACTTTTCCAAAGCTTCCCGTAAATCATTCAACTTGGCATTGTCAGTCGGGTACAATCCGGCGTAGACCATCGGGTTCATTTCCCGGTAGCCTGGCAGTGCCTTTTCTGCAGGATTTGCGGCATTCGTCACCGTATCACCCACCCGCGTATCAGCAATGTCCTTGATGCTGGCGGTAATGTATCCCACATCGCCGGCAATCAGACAGTCACGTGAAATTGGCTTCGGCGAGTTGACCCCGACCTCGGTCACTTCGTATTCACTGCCACTGTTCATCAGTAAGATCTTGTCGCCGGGTTGAACGGTCCCTTCGAACACCCGCACACTCATAACCACCCCACGGTAGTCATCGTAAACGGAATCAAAGACCAAGGCCTTCAATGGCGCATCCAAATCACCGGTTGGTGCCGGCACCTTGTGAACGATCTGTTCCAATAATTCTGGAATACCGACTCCTTGCTTGGCACTCGCCAACACGGCATCGGAGGCGTCCAAACCAATGACGTCTTCGATTTCCTTCTTGACCTTCTCTGGGTCCGCCGCTGGCAAGTCAATCTTATTCACAACCGGCACGATCTCCAAGTCGTCATCCAACGCCAAATACACGTTAGCCAACGTCTGGGCTTCGACCCCTTGTGCTGCGTCAACGACCAGAACAGCTCCTTCACAGGCCGCCAGACTCCGTGACACCTCATAGGAGAAGTCCACGTGCCCCGGTGTATCAATCAAATGAAACTCATAGTCGTGGCCGTCCTTGGCGTGATACGTCAATTCAACCGCGTTCAACTTAATCGTAATTCCGCGTTCCCGTTCAAGATCCATACTATCCAACACTTGATCTTGCATGTCACGCTTGGAGATGGTATCCGTTAACTCCAAGATTCGGTCCGCAATCGTGGATTTCCCGTGGTCGATGTGCGCCACGATGGAAAAATTGCGAATATATTTTTGATGGTTTTTTAATTTCTCAAGATCCATGTTGATTTCCTACTTTCTTAAACACCATGTCCAGATAATTATACCAACCATCCGTGGTAATCACAAACTAAAAGGCAGGCCGGTCCTAATTCCCACCCAGTCGCGGCGCATTTTGTCTAAGCAAAGGCCACAAAAGGCCCGGGCATCAGCCCGGACCTCTCAGATTACTTGTTATTTTCGTATTGACTCAGCTGAGATGGTTCCAACTGCTGCCATTGCTTCTCATAGAATTTGTCACTGGTGTGATAACGCGGTTGGGCCTGCTTCTTGGTTAAGAATGGGTCCACTCGCTTATCAATAGCCAACCAGCCACGCCAGCCCGGATGAATCGTGTCGGTCATAAAGTACGGCACGTTCCCCTTATCCGATAAATCAACAATGTTGGTGAAGCCTTGCGACTGCAATTGATAATGAATCTTTTGGTCGAATTGCTTCAGCATCGTTGCGGATAAGCCGGTGTATTTCTGCCAGCGTTGATTGATTGGTGGAATGATGAACAGGACGTCGGTATGCAGCCGAGCAAATTGATCCAGACACAGCTGGAAGTCACTATATTCTGGCGATTGGAGGTAAGACAGGTTCTTTTGGAAACCCTTCAAGCTCCCTGTCTTAATTTCCTGTTTCAAGCCATGATTGTAGAACTGATCACTGATTTGGAACGGATTATTGCCCGTTGCTTGCTTCCCTAACTGACCGCCGAGTCGATCCAGCGCCGAATAGGAGTAATGAGTGGGTAACTTCTTGGCTTGCCGGTTGACACGACTCAAGTTCTGCGATGGTAAATTAATGCCGGAGAAGAACTGGTCTTCTTGGGTCAACATGTTCTTTCTGGTTTGCAGATAGAACCGTTGATCATCCGTCAATGATTTACCGGCCGCCACCCGTTGTAGTGCGGCATAGATGAAATGGTCGGACTTTGCGGCAGGCATCTGCAGGAGGCGCTTAGCTGCGTACTGATCAATTGCATCGTGCCGGTAGTGGGTCAACCACTCCGCCGTCTGTAATTGTGAGTAGTAGAAGCCAAAGGCATCTTTACGTGTCCCGCCCTTTACGAACCACTGTGGTGAAACGAAGAAGACTGCCTTCTTGTTCCGCAATTCACCTTGGATGTTTTGCATCACGAAGAACTGCGTTAACGACTGAGTTCCCCGCGCACCTAACAGAAATGGCCGATAGTCACGGTGATACTTCTGTGCCAGAACTGAGGGATGCATCGGATCGATCCGTGACCACTCCGATGACCCAAAGAATGGCACGTAACCGTCACTTAAGGCTGCTTCCTTGATATGCTTACCACGTAAAACGTTGGGTGACAGCGACACCGCTGCCTGCCGCTCCCGAGTGGCACTGATGTGCTTAAACCCGAAGGTGACCGGCGAAGCGAGTACCGCAAAAACTAGAATAGCTGCGAGAATTAACGGACCAAAGATCCGTAGTAATCGCTTTGCCATTGGCTAAGCCAGGCTTTCCACTTTCGCAATGATTTTGTTGGGCGTGTCCCACTCTGACCGCTCAAATTCGGAAACAGGCACGTTAACACCCAGTTCACTTTGTAGTGATAATAATAATTGGACGGAAGCCATGGAGTCCATGATGCCGCTGTCGAACAGGTTGTCATCCATTGCGCCACTAACATCGCTACCCGTTAAATCGTTTAAAATGTCTAATACAGTTGCTTTGATATCCATTTTTATTTCCCCCTCGATGAAATACATCCTCTACTGCTTACTTCAAAAACCAAACTTTATCCAGAATCCCTGAGAAGATCAAGAAACTAAAGCAAACCAGGTTGGCCGTTAAGAAGATGGCGAAGATCTGCGTAAACTTGTTATGCGGAATACTCTGCCGGTGTCTCTTCTTGTAACGTAACCAGATATCATTGACCATCAGTGCAACCCCGTGAAACAGACCGTACGTGATGTAATACCAGGTCACCCCATGCCAGAATCCCATGATCAGCATGTTGATGATATACGTGACGTTGGCAGTTGTCGTCGGCTTCTTAAAGATCTTATGCTTCATGAACCAGAAGACCAGTCGCATGTAGATAAAATCTCGGAACCAGAACGATAACGTAATATGCCAACGATTCCAGAAATCCTTAATGTTCGGTGACCGCCAGGGTTGATTGAAGTTCATAGGCGTGGCGATTCCCATGATATAGGACGTCCCCACGGCGAACAAACTGTACCCAGCAAAGTCAAAGAACAAGTCTGCACTATAACAGTACATGTAGCCCACAAGTGGCCACGAGATATCCAGGAACCCACCGCGTGAGTGCATCGCCATCAGTTGCAGCTTCGGCATCAAGATCGTCCCAAAATAGTAAGCCAGGATAAACTTGTACATAAAACCGACAAACAGATAGCGAATCCCCTTTTGCAGCATACCCAGATACTTGTCGCGATCCGGAACCGACCGATAATCGGCTTCAAATCGTCGATACCGATCGATTGGACCAGAAGAGATGGTTGGGAAGAACAACATGAATTGTAAGAATGTCATGATGTTATAGTTTTTCAACGTGCCATCCCGTGTTTCCATCATCGTCTGCACGGCTCTAAAGGTCAGGTAACTGACCCCCAGAAACCCAATCAGTGAGGCCTGACCATTCTCGACAGCCGGAGTCACCTTGACGATGGTTAAGGGTGCAATGGCAAGAATCACCAACAGGTAAAACAACGGCCCCGAATTATGGTTTCTCCGATAAACGGCATACCCCCAGGTCAAGACCACCTCATACAAAATGTAGATTATCAAGGCCACCCCTTGAGTCCATTTAGAACCCCCAAAGGTTAAGACCAGGAAGAAGATAGACACTAACGTTTCATAGAGGCGCGACCGTTTGCCGTACAGAAGACCAATCATCAGTGGCAGTAACGCCACCCCCAACAAGGCGAAGTACGTTGGGTTGCCATACGGTTCAAAAGTCAACATTATTGATTGACCTCAGCAATAATAGATTTAATATCAACCTTGCCGTTGGGGGTCATCGGTAGGCTATCCTTGTACACAAAGCGCTGCGGAATCATATATTCCATCATATCGCCACCTTGCAAATTATCCTTGATCGCCTTGGTCAGGTCTAACTCGCTGGCAAAATTATGACCACTTGGGACCACCCAAGCAATCAGCTGGCTGACCTTGTGATTCCGGTCATATCGCGGCACAGCAACGCCAACCTGAATGTGGTCTTCCTGTGACAAGTAGTGATTGACCTCCTCCAATTCGATTCGGTAACCGTGGAGCTTGATCTGAAAGTCGGTTCGTCCGCGGTACATGATCAGATCATCCGCCGTAACAACACCTAAGTCGCCGGACCGATAAACGGTCTTACCGTCCATGGTCACAAAAGCCTTAGCCGTCTTTTCCGGATTGTTCAGGTAACCCTTCGACATCGAAGGACCACTGATCAAAATCTCGCCTTCAGTCCCCACCGGTACCGGACGCAATTGGTCATCGACCACCGTGATCTCAGTATCGCCCTTGGCATACCCAATAGGTAACCGTGGATGATCAGCTAAGATCTCCGCCGTGATTTCAACTTGAGTCACTGCCACCGTGGTTTCCGTTGGCCCGTACGTGTTAAAGATTCGGGCATCTGGGAAGCGTTGGTGTAAGTTCTGCGCCGTAGCATGGGTCAATTCTTCTCCACAGAAGAGGAAGCGACTCAGTCGTGGATAATGTGCGGCATCAAAAGTGGGCTCTAACAAGCAAATATCCATAAAGGACGGCGTAGAAACCCAGACATCTAGGTCCATTTGTGGTAATGTCTCAAACAGTTCTTTGAAGTTATCCGTCACCGTCTTGGGCAAGGCAACAAGTGTGCCCCCGCTGGCCAATGTTGGTCCCCAATCCATGACAGACAGGTCAAACGAATAGGGTGCCTGGGACAACGTCCGTGGTGCGGTTGGCAACACGAAGTCGGCACTCAACATCCAATTGACATAACTCAATAAATTTTTGTGTGAAATCTGCACACCCTTGGGCTTACCCGTTGTTCCGGACGTAAAGATAATATAGTAATTCTCATCGCCACTCACGCCATGGTCGACCTGGTAGTCCACAACTGGACTGCTGAAGATGGTCTGCAGGTTATCCGGTGTAATCACCGGCGTCTCACCCAAAGTCGTGGGTAACGCGCTCACGGCAATCGCTGCAGCGGGTTGTGCAATCTCGTTAATGGTCGTAATCCGCTCGAGTGGCGAATGCGTATCGATTGGCGCATAGGCGTGCCCACTCTTGACGATTCCTAAGAAGGTCACCATCATGTCAAACGTTTGGCCCCCATAGACTAGGATGGGTGCGTGCGCTGGTAGCTGCATGGCGTCTAAATGAGCGGCCAAAGCATCCGAACGCTGTTTCAACTCACCGTACGTGTTTGTGTGTCCCAGATCATCGTAAGCGATGCGATCCGGATCACTGGTGGCAAACTGATCAATCGCTGTGATCATGTTTTCTATCATTCTATATCCCCCCCGAAGAAATCATGGTTAATGGTTAGTTGACCCCGCAACTAAAACTCGTTGTAAATAAAAGTCGAGTTATTCAAACCACTATAGCCATACAAATAAACCAAAACCATCAAAATCACAAAGTAAAACATGGTCCAACCAATGAAGGCTACCACCGGCTGATGCCATAACGCCAGCCACTTTGCTCTCATGAAATTCACCCCCAAGTTTTGCTGGTCGATTCGTCCCCCAAACCAGCTTCCGTTCGCAACCAATTCACCTGTATTTTCCCCGACGAATCCACGTGAATTGGTGAGGAGTTTTGCAGCTAAAGCCGCGCTCCTTATGTTCTGAGAGTATCATTGCCAAAACCGGATTGCAATTAACCTTACTCAAGCTTAAGCGTTTCTTTGACATTTTATAATTATTATTATATTTAGGGGCAATCAAAAAGGCTGCCGAAATCTTCAGCAGCCTTGATAGATTAGCTATTTGAGCACGTTGGTCCGCAAGCTAATTTTCATTAAATTTATCACGCATTTTGTTAAATAAGTTACCTTTGCCCGTACCTGTAACGGTCTCACCGCTGGCCTTCGCAAAGTCACGGAGTGCATCCCGTTGACCCTTGTTCAGATTCTTTGGCGTCAAGACCTTCACAGTGACGTGTTCATCACCATTTCCGTTACCACGCAGACGAGGTGCACCCTTGCCGCGTAGCCGGAAAGTCGTCCCAGCTTGTGTCCCGGCTGGCACCTTTAATTTGACATCCCCATGAACGGTTTTGACCGTCACGTCATCGCCCAGTGTTGCCTGAACGAATGAAATCGGTTGGTCAAAGTAGATCTCCGTGCCGTCACGCCGGAAGTCCTTGCTTGGTGTAACTTGGAAGATAATGAATAGATCACCGTAACCACCACCGTTTTGGCCGGCTTCACCTTGACCTTGTAACCGCATTTGTTGACCGTCATCGACCCCTGCTGGGATGGAAACTTCAACTTCATGCTGTTCTTCTTCGTGACCAGAACCCCCACAGGTTGGGCACTTTTCCTTGATTTCTTGACCCGTACCATGACAGACAGGGCAAGGTTGTTGGCTTCGCATCCGACCCAGTGGCGTGTTGGTCTCTGTCGTGACGTAACCAGTCCCGCCACATTGGTGACAGGTTACTGGTGACGTCCCCGGCTTAGCACCGTTCCCACCACAAGTGTGGCATTGGGACTCACGCGTATACTTAATCTTGGTCTTCTTCCCAAAAATGGCCTCTTCAAACTTCAAGTCCATCTGGTACTGCAGATCACGACCCGGCCGTGGCGCATTGGGGTTGCGTTGACCGCCCCCGCCACCACCAAAGAATTGATTGAAGATGTCGTCGAAGCCACCTCCGCCGCCACCAAAACCACCGAAGCCGCCACCGGCATTGCCGCTGCCAAAGCCGCCAAAGCCCTGAGGACCGTCAGCTGAACCGTACTGGTCGTAGTTAGCCCGTTTATCCTTGTCACCTAAAACATCGTAGGCATCCTGAACCTCTTTAAACTTGTCCGCCGCGTCGGGGGCCTTGTTTAAATCTGGATGATACTTCTTAGATAATTTCCGGTAGGCCTTTTTAATTTCATCTTGGCTGGCATCCTTTGAGACACCTAAAACGCCATATAAGTCCGATTGCGCCATCGTTTTCCTCCCAATCCATTCCGAAATTTTTCGCTACTAGTAAGAATAGCATACTCGAAACAAAAAGCCAAAGCCCCACGGACTCTGACTTTTTGCCATGACAATTTACGATTAAACAATCAGTCTTTACTTCTTGTCCTTATCGTCGTCATCGTGAACTTCATGGAAGTCTCCGTCAACGGTGTCGCCATCTTTACCGTCAGTCTTAGCACCATCAGCACCGGCAGCTTGATCAGCATCGCCGTTAGCGTCGCCTTGAGCTTGTTGTGCTTGTTGGTACAACTTCACGGAAAGGTCTTGGATAATCTTGTTCAGGTCATCCTTCTTAGCCTTCATGTCGTCCAAATCGTTGGACTCTTGGGACTTCTTTAAGGCATCACGCGCGTCTTCAGCCTTCTTGATTTCATCATCGGAGACCTTGCCCTTAACGTCTTTCAGTGTCTTGTCAGTCTGGAAGAGCAATTGGTCGACTTCGTTCTTGGTGTCGACTTCTTCCTTACGCTTCTTGTCGGCAGCTTCGTTTTCCTTAGCTTCCTTCATCATCTTTTCGACTTCTTCGTCGGAAAGACCACCGGAACTCTTGATAGTGATCTTTTGTTCCTTGTTGGTTCCCATATCCTTAGCGGAAACGTTAACGATCCCGTTCTTATCGATATCGAACGTCACTTGGATTTGAGGAACGCCACGAGGTGCAGCTGGAATGTCAGCGAGTTGGAAGTTACCCAACGTCTTGTTGTCAGCAGCCATTGGCCGTTCACCTTGTAAAACGTGAATATCAACGGCTGGTTGATTATCAGCAGCGGTTGAGAAGACTTGGGATTTGCTGGTAGGAATCGTGGTGTTCCGGTCGATCAGCTTGGTGAAGACCCCACCCATGGTTTCGATACCCAAAGATAATGGCGTCACATCAAGTAAAACAACGTCCTTCACATCACCAGTGATAACCCCACCTTGCACGGCAGCACCTAAAGCAACGGCTTCGTCAGGGTTGATGGAATGGTTGGATTCCTTACCCGTCCACTTTTCAACGGCATCTTGAACGGCTGGAATCCGAGTAGACCCACCATTTAAGATAACAACATCAATGTCGCCAGCCTTTAAATCGGCATCCTTCAACGCATTTTCAACGGGAATCCGAGTCTTTTCGACCAGATCAGCCGTCAATTCGTTGAACTTTGCGCGACTCAATGACTTTTCCAAGTGAAGTGGCCCGTTGTCGCCAGCGGAAATAAATGGCAAGCTGATCTGTGCTTCGGTAACCCCAGAGAGGTCCTTCTTAGCCTTTTCAGCAGCATCCTTTAGCCGTTGTAAAGCCATCTTATCCTTAGATAAATCGACACCGTTTTCTTGCTTGAAGTCGGCGATCAACCAGTCCATGATCTTCTTATCGAAGTCATCCCCACCTAAATGGGTATCACCGTTCGTTGAGAGAACGTCAAAGACACCATCACCTAAGTCTAAGACAGAAACATCAAAGGTCCCACCACCAAGGTCGTAAACCATAATCTTTTCGTCTTTATCTTGCTTGTCCAAACCATAAGCTAAAGCAGCAGCCGTAGGTTCGTTGATGATCCGTTCAACGTTCAAGCCGGCAATCTTACCAGCATCTTTAGTCGCTTGACGTTGGGCATCGTTGAAGTAAGCTGGTACCGTAATAACCGCCTTTTCAACTGTGTCACCGATGTAGTCTTCAGCGAAGGCCTTCAAGTGTTGTAAAATCATTGCTGAGATTTGTTGTGGCGTGTAATCCTTGCCATCAACGGAAACCTTGTAACCTGCTTCACCCATATGACTCTTGATGGATGAGATTGTGTTTGGGTTGGTGATTGCTTGCCGCTTGGCAACTTCACCGACTTGCGTTTCACCGTCTTTAAATGCAACAACTGATGGCGTCGTCCGGGCGCCTTCCTTGTTCGCAATAATCTTCGGGGTACTACCTTCAAGAACGGCAACGGCTGAGTTGGTCGTCCCTAAGTCAATTCCGATAATCTTGTTACTTGCCATCAAAAATTCCCTCTTTGTTAGTTTTTTTTAATTTGCTTTATTGTGCGACGACAACCATTGCTGGCCGTAGAACGCGATCCTTCAGTTGGTAACCCTTTTGGAGGACCTTAACGACCGTTTCGGCCGCCTGACCATCCTCTGCAGGCACTGATTGAACCGCTTGATGCAACGTTGGGTCGAATGTCTTCCCAATGGCTTCAATCTCCGTGACGTGGTTTCGCTTTAGGGCATCTTCCAAATGATCATAGGTCATCTGAACACCCTTCTTCAGTTGTTGCCCCGCCTCGTCCGCTGCTTCTACTGCGAGAGCACGCTCCAAGTTGTCAATGACGGGGAGCACGTCCTTAGCCAGTTGTTGGCCATCATACTTGATAAGCGTTGCCTGTTCCTTTTGGAACCGCGCTTGCATGTTTTGGACTTCCGCCTCCGCACGCAAATACTTATCTTCGAAGTCACTGGCCTTGCGCTTGAGTTCATCAACTTCGGCCGCGGTCGCAACCTTCTTAAATAACTTTGGCTTCTTTGGCGCTGCCTTTTCGGCCGATTCAGTCTTTGAATCTGGCTTAGTCGTGGCGGCCTTTGCCGCAGTTTGGTCATCGGTGGACGCTTGTTGCTTGTCAGCCACGATAAAAACCCTCCCTTTCTTTACTCGTCATAAAACCGGTAGTAATCTAATAGTTTCTTCGCGAGCTCTTCACGAAACGCCCCAACAATACCGAGCATCCGAGAATATGGCATTCGCGTGGGTCCCAGAATTGCGATCATCCCCTGACCATGTTGGTCAACATCATAGGTCGCCGTGATCAGACTGAAATTCTGCAACGCATCATTGGTCATTTCATTACCGATGCGCACGGAGATCTTATCGCTAGGTTGCCCCAACACACTCGCAATGTCATCGGTCTTATCGATCAACGAATACAAGGACTTCAGTGAATCAACGTCGCTATCCTGAGAAAAGTTCAGTAGGTTGAGTCGCCCACCAACGTAGAACCGCTCCTGAGCGGCCCGCGTCAGCACATCGCCAA
Source organism: Levilactobacillus muriae (assembly GCF_045862015.1). Lineage (NCBI taxonomy): Bacteria > Bacillati > Bacillota > Bacilli > Lactobacillales > Lactobacillaceae > Levilactobacillus > Levilactobacillus muriae. Next base: position 208,570 of record NZ_BAAFRU010000002.1, on the reverse strand, counting down.
AGATATCTAAGAATCCCTGAGGACTTTGTAGATAGTGCGCGATCTTTGCGGGAATATCAGCCTGTAGCTTCCGTAAGACTTCCGGTAAAGTCAGTCCCACCAATTGGTCATTGATCAAGCGGACCACAGCTTCAAGCTGCTCACCGTCAACGTCGCCGGCCACGTCAAACGTTTGGTTCTCCACGTCACCACTATCGGTGACGAGAATGGCCATAATCTGCCGCTTGCCCAAAGGCACTAACCGAAAGCCGCTGAGGCGACTATCCTTTAACTCCGGCTTCAACGTGAACGCCGTGTAACTCGTCAGGTTAGACAGGATTGTCGCGGATTGCGAAATGATTTCGTCAATCTTATGAAAATCGCCACCTAGTGATGACTGAATCACATCGATATCGTTGGGCCGCAAAGGATCGGGCTTAACCAGATGATCAACGTAATACCGGTAACCTTCGACCGAAGGAATTCGGCCGGAAGACGAGTGGGTCTTCTTAATCAAGCCCTGCTCTTCTAAGGCTGCCATCTCGTTACGAATTGTCGCTGAGCTTACGTGGATGGGTAACTGCTTGGCTAATGCCTTGGACCCCACCGGAACACCGGTATTGGTGAAGTCGCGGACAACGGCTCGCAGAATCATCATTTGTCTTTCTGAAAGCATCACAATCACCCCTTTTTTAGCACTCAAACTAATCAAGTGCTAAGACACATATATAATGTAGCAAAACCGGGATTTGAAGTCAAGAAATCTGGTAGAATTTTTAGCAATCTCTGCAATTAAGTGCTAATTTTTTGATTTGGCCGTGATCTTGATGACTATTGCCACCTGCGGCTGCCAGAGATTCCGGCGGCTGTGGGGATCGCCTGCAGCCTCCCCACAGCGTTCCGGCTTAAATTTGGTGAACGGTAAGCCGGCTGGTTTAGACAATGTAGCCAACTATTCAGGACGCTATCTCTACTGTGTAGAGGGTTATGCCAACATTTTATCTTTCACCCTTCAGTTAGCTAGTTGTACCACTAGCTATAACCCAGATTTCAACCGCCATAACCCTGTTTTCTAACTCAAAACACCTATTAACCAATCCCCAGCATAGCAAAAATCTTTCACCTTGCAATTATCTTCCCAAAATAAAAGAGCCCAGATAAAATTATCCAGGCCCCTCATTTATGCTGTGATTAAATTGCCTAATCTGAGACGACCTGGGCGAAATAATCTCGCGTAGCCGTCTCGTCCTTCTTGAGTTGGGCAATTAACCTCTCTGCGGAATCGAATTTCACTTGGCCCCGTAAACGGTGATGCCACTCAACTTCAACGTTTTCACCATAAAGGTTCCCCTGATAGTCCAGGAGATTCATCTCCACCGTGATTGGCCGATCGTCACCAAAGGTATCGTTATGTCCCACGGAAATCATACCGGGATACCAGATAGCCCCAACCTTTAACCGCGCCGTGTAGACACCAATGCCTGGCAACCATTCATTCTCCGGTGTCAGAACGTTTGCGGTTGGGTAGCCAATGGTTCGACCTCGAGCTTCACCATGAACAACGACCCCCGTCGACCGGTAAAGGTAGCCCAAAAGTGTATTAGCCGTATCGACATCGCCAGTCTTCATGGCCGCACGAATCCGCGTCGAACTGATCTTTTCCTGATCACCAATTTCCTTAGCCACCGTTTCCACCCCAAAGCGCCCCTGTGCATAGGCTGGCAACAGATCCATCGTGGCTACATCCTTCTTACCGTAAGTGTGGTCAAATCCAGCCACCGCTGTCAGCGTATGAAAAGCCACGAGGTAGTTGTCAACAAACTCTTGGGGCTTCTGGGCAGCGAATTCTCCGGTATAGCTGACCAGAAAGACCCGGTCGACACCCAATCGATCAAGCTGTTGGAGCTTACGTTCGGGCGTGCTCAGGTACTTGCGGTCATCACCCTCTAACGGCCGGTAGACCAACGCTGGATGGTGATCATAGGTCAATACCGCCAACTTGACGTGCTTGGCCGTAGCGAGCGCCTTAGCCCGCCTAATGACCGCCTGGTGCCCTCGGTGGACACCATCAAAGAATCCCATGGCCAAAACAACCGGGTCTGCCGGAATCTGGCGGGGGTCCAACGGATGATGTATGCGAATAACTTCCATTACGAGACGCCTCTTTCTTAACGCTTAATTCACCGTAAACATTTTCAACGGCTTATATTGTTTTTTTTCGGGAAGGTACTGGTACAAACACTTCGTCTGGTCCTGATACGTCAAGGCCACGATGCGTGCTGACAGGCCAACCTGATCTTCATCCAGGAAGACGCCGTTCTTCACGAGGCCCCAGAGCCGCTCTGATAACGCCACGTGTGGATAATCCTGCAAGGCATAGTCGATTGGTCGAAGAATCCCGGAAAGGTCCTCAGCGGCCATTGCAGCGGCCACCTGGTCCAACGTAACCGTTTGGTCCAGGTCAAAGCCACCACTCTTGAGCCGCGTCAACGAGGCCATCACGGCAGGTACCCCTAACTGTCGACCGAGGTCAACTGCGAGCGTCCGCACGTAAGTCCCTTTGGAACAGGCAATCTCAAACGCAATAGTCTGAGTACCCTGTTCGCCATCAAACTGGCCATCATCGACCAAGTCAAAGGCTGACACGGTAATCGTCCGAGTCGGCCGTTCAACGGTCTCACCAGCCCGCGCGTATTCATAGAGCCGACGACCGTTCACCTTCACTGCGGAAAACATCGGTGGTGTCTGCTGGATGGTCCCAGTCAACGTTGCGGCCGCTTGAAGCAGTGTAGCGCGATCAAACGGCGTTGTCAAAGGTTGGCGGTCAACGACGTCACCGTCCAAATCCTCCGTAGTCGTTGCCAGGCCTAGTGTGACTGTTCCCTTGTAGACCTTCCCAGAGGCCATGAGATACGGCACAACCTTCGTCGCACTCCCAATACAGATGGGTAGGACCCCATCCACACTCGGGTCCAGCGTGCCACTGTGGCCGACCTTCTTCGTATGCAGAATATGACGCAACTTCGCCACACAGTCAAAACTCGTGAGGCCGCGTTCCTTATAAAGCGGGATAATCCCATCCATCTTCGTTTCCTCCGTTTCGTGGTGCACTAATTATCGTGACTTGCTAAAAGCTGAAAATATTGGCGAACGATACCTTTAATTAATAAAAAGATTGCTCTACCAGGCGGTTAGTTGCCTAGCCAGAGATGGTCAGGGATGGAACCAGCTGTGACGAAAGCCTGACCTTTGGCTGCAGACGTTCCCACAGCAGACGGAATCCCTGACCACCGCAGGCAAATTAACCCTTGTTCGTCATTAAAAAGGGGCGTTGATCCGCTTGGATCAACGCCCCTCTCAAACACCGTGAGAAACTACTCGCGGCGGTGTAGATCATTCAGCAGTTCATCGATATGACTTCCGTAACGTACGGAAGAATCCTGTTCAAAGTTCAGCTCTGGCGTCTTATAGATGCTCAAGCGTGAACCCAGTTCAGACCGAATCAGACCCGTCGCCTTATTCAGACCTTGTTGTGTCTTTTCCGCTGAAGAAGCCTTGTCCGATAAAATACTGTAGTAAATCGTTGCCTGCTGCAAGTCACCTGTGACTTCCACGCCGGTAACGGTGACGCCCTCGACCCGGGGATCGCGGACACGTTTTAGGAGAATATCCGTAACTTCCCGCTGGATTTCTTGTTCCAACCGGCCAACTCGATATTGTGCCATGACGTTTGCCTCCGATTTTTATTTAACGGGAACTTCCTTCATGATGTAGGCTTCGATCACATCGTCCACCTTAATATCATTGAAGTTCTCGATAGTTAATCCTAATTCATAACCCATCTTAACTTGCTTGACGTCGTCCTTGAAACGCTTCAAGCTACCAAGCTTACCTTCGTAGATGACCACACCGTCACGGATTAACCGGACGTCGGCGTCAGCTGTCACGTAACCTTCAGTAACCATCCCACCAACGATTGTACCAACCTTAGAAGCATGGAAAATGTTCTTAACTTCGATTTGGCCAGTAACTTCTTCTTCGTAAGTAGGTTCCAGCATCCCCTTCATCGCCGTTTCGATTTCATCGATGGCGTTGTAGATGACGTTGTGCAAACGAATGTCGACCTTATCGCTATCCGCTTGCGTTCGTGCTTGTGGCGTAGGCCGCACGTTGAACCCAATAATGATGGCGTCTGAAGCTTCGGCTAAGGTAACATCACTTTCGTTAATGGCACCCACGGCGGAGTGAATGATGTTCACCCGGACACCGGAAACATCGATCTTTTGCAGGCTCCCTGCCAAGGCTTCAACGGAACCTTGAACATCAGCCTTGATGATAACGTCAACTTCCTTCATTTCGCCTTCTTTAAGAGAGTCGAAGAGGTTGTCCAACGTGACATGGCTGGTATTCTTACGTTCCTGAACCAAGGCTTCCTTAGCCCGTTCTTCACCAGCAGCCCGAGCAGTCTTTTCGTCGTCAAAGACCACGAAACGATCCCCAGCTTCTGGCACATCGCTCAACCCAGTGATTTCGACTGGTGTTGAAGGCTTGGCTTCCTTGATCCGACGACCACGTTCGTTGGTCATCGTCCGAACCTTACCAAAGGTGTTCCCAACCACGATTGGGTCACCCACGCGTAAAGTCCCTTGTTGAACCAGTAGGGAAGCAACAGAGCCACGGCCCTGATCCAAACTAGCTTCGATGACGGAACCGACCCCGTTTTGTTCTGGGTTAGCCTTTAATTCCAACACTTCGGATTGCAGGAGAATCATGTCGAGCAATTCGTCGATGTTCTTCCCAAACTTCGCAGAGATTTCAACGAAGATGGTGTCACCACCCCAGTCTTCAGGAATCAATTCGTATTCCGTCAACTGTTCCATAACGTGGTTCGGGTTAGCACCTGGCTTATCAATCTTGTTAACAGCCACGATAATTGGCGTCCCAGCAGCCTTCGCATGATGAATGGCTTCGATGGTTTGTGGCATCACACCATCATCGGCGGCAACCACTAAGACCGTAATATCGGTAATTTCAGCACCACGCGCCCGCATTTCAGTAAAGGCAGCATGTCCTGGTGTATCCAAGAACGTGATGGACTTGTCATTGTAGTGGACTTGGTAGGCACCAATGGCCTGCGTGATCCCCCCGGCTTCACCCTCAGTAATGTGAGAGTGACGCAGGTGGTCCAACAACGTCGTCTTCCCGTGGTCAACATGTCCCATAATGGTAACGACTGGCGCACGTGTTTCCAGATGATCCGTGTTGGCCATTTCAGCATCAAAGAACTTATCGATGTCGGTCACGTCAACTTGGACCTTCTCTTGTGCTTGGATGCCATAGTCATCGGCTAAGACTTCAATGGTATCCTTATCCAAGGATTGGTTCTGGTTGACCATGACGCCCAACATGAAGAGTTTCTTCACGATTTCGGCTGAAGAACGGTGTAAGATCTTGGCTAAGTCTTGAGCGTTCATGCCGTCCGTATAGACTAATACATCTGGTAAAGCCTTGTTCTTCCGTTCTGGTGCGCCCTTGTGTTGATTCGTGTCTTTGATCCGTTGGTTCTTCTTGTAACGATTATTATTGTTATTATTACGGCGGCGATTGTTGCGGTTGTTCCGGTTATTCCGGCCCCCACGACTGTTTCCATTGCTGCTGCCACGCCGGCCATTGCTATTATTTGTATTATTATTCAAGCTTCCACCAAATCTGCCGGTTCCGGAATTATGCTGCTCAGTGTGGTTACTTCCGGACTGGCCATTATTATTTTTATTGTTGTTAGTCGTGTTATTTGTCGTACGTTGTTGGCTACGATTATTGCTGTTACCGCTGTTGGACCGCTGGTTAGATGAATGATTACCACCGTTAGCCGATTGGTTGCCACCATTGCTGTTATGGTTCCCATTATTGGCTGGGCGGTTACCCCCATTCGACCGATTACCATTGCCCTGTGACGCAGGCTTATGACTGGTGGTCTTTGGGTGATCGCTCTTCTGACTAGCAGGCCGGGCCGCTTGCATCGTTGCAGGTTGCTTCGCAGGCTTGGCACTAGGTGTCGCTGTCTTGCCCGCAGGCTTCTTGCTAAATGCTTCGCGGAGCTGACGTTCTTCGTTCTCGCCGAGCGTTGACATGTGGTTTTTCACCGGAAAGCCCTTTGATTCAGCTTTCGCAATGATCTGTTTACTGGAGACATTAATTTCTTTGGCGAGTTCATAAATTCGCTTTTTCCCCATATCTTCACACTCCTTTGTATTCTGCCGATCACGAGAACGTCAGGCGGCTACTTAGCAAGTAATTGTTGTAACTTCCGGACGAAACCCGGATCGGTGATTGCGATGACCGTGCGCGCCGACCCAATGGCCGTGCTCAACTGGTCTTTCGTAAAGTCCTCGTTTAATTGGACGTCATAGCTCGCCGTCTTATCGCGAAACTGCTTCTGACTGGTCTTGCCGGCATCGTTCGCCATTAAAACCATCTTAGCTGAGCCGTCTCTGACTGCTGCCATAACGAAGGATTCGCCGGTGACCAGTTTGCCTGCCCGCCGCACTAATCCTAAAAGTTGTAAAGCACGCTCAGAATTAGTCATTGTCGAATAATTCCCGCCGTGCCTGTTGGTGATCCACGTAAGCAATTAAGTCATCGTAGAAGTCATCTGGAACCTTCACATCAAACACACGATCGAAGGTTCGTTCCTTCTTAGCCCGCTTCGCAATGTCCACATCTAAAGCAATGTAGGCACCACGACCGGATTGCTTACCGGTAGGGTCAACGCTAACTTCCTGTTCCTGGTTGCGAACAACCCGAACCAGTTGCTTCTTAGGCGCCATTTCCCCAGTCACAATATCCTTGCGCATAGGGACTTTCCGTTGTTTCATGGGACCAAGCCTCCTTTAGATGGGTGCTATTCAGCTGACGAAGAATCGTCAGTAGTTGACTCACTAGCTGCTGAATCTGTGGCGTCATCATCGTTAGCAGCTACATCGGTCGCGTCATCGTCAGCGACTTCATCGCTAACTGGTGCGTCTTCCGTCACTGGAGCTTCGTCAGCAGACGTATCTGCTGCGGTGTCGTCAGTGGCAACGGGCGCATCATCGTCAGCTGCTGGTTGTGCATCAGCAGTCTGATCAGCTTCCATTATAGCAGATGCTTCGGATTCTGATTTAATATCGATCTTATAACCCGTCAACTTAGCGGCTAACCGGGCATTTTGACCCCGCTTACCGATGGCCAAAGACAGTTGATAGTCCGGCACAATGACTTGACAAGCCCGTTCGTTGTTCGGATCAAAGATAACATCCAAAACTTCAGCAGGGTTCAGGGCGTTGGCGATGAACTTTGCCTCGTCATCCGTCCACTCTACGATATCCATGTTTTCACCGCCAAGCTCATTGACGATAGTTTGGACACGTTGCCCACGAGGACCAACGCTGGTCCCAACGGGGTCAATGTCGGGGTTGTTCGAACGAACAGCCACCTTGGCCCGGTCGCCGGCTTCACGTGCGATCGCCATGATTTCAACGGTTCCATCAAAGATTTCAGGCACTTCTTGTTCGAACAAGCGCTTCAATAAGTCAGCATTTGTTCGGCTAACGAAGACCTGAGGCCCCTTGGTGGCATTTTCCACACGGGTCACGTAGACCTTGATCCGGTCGTGAATCCGGTACGTTTCATTAGGCATCTGGTCTTGGTGGCCCATAACGGCTTCGACCTTACCTAAGCTAACGTAGACGAAGCGGGAATCTTGACGTTCAACTTCACCGGTGATGATTTCATTTTCATACTGGCTGTATTGATCGTAAATAATGTTACGTTCCGCTTCACGAACCCGCTGCAAGATGACTTGCTTAGCAGTCTGGGCGGCGATCCGACCAAAGTTTTTGGGGGTCACTTCAAACTTGATGTCATCACCAATTTCGTAACCCTTGCTGATGGCCAAAGCGTCATCCAAACCAACTTCCAAGCGGGAATCGTAGACTTGATCAACGACCTTCTTCACGGCAAAGACGTGAATGTCACCCTTCTTTTGGTCGAACTGTACTTCAACGTTTTGGGCTTGGTCGTAATTCCGCTTGTAAGCAGAAACTAAGGCCGCTTCCAAGGCGTCGATAACGACTGATTTCTGGATACCCTTCTCCGTCTCAAGGACGTCAAGAGCACCTAATAATTCTTTACTCATGTTGTGTTTCGCTCCTTATTTAGTTAGAACTTGATGGCTAACCGGGCTTGGGCAATCGCGTCACGTGGAATGGTCAACGTTTTGATGCGCCCCTTTAAATTAACGGTTAAATCCAAGGCATCATCGCGTAATTCTTCCAACGTGCCTTCGTAAATCTTGCTTTGTCCAATCTTTTGGTAAAGGGAGACGTGAATGTATTCACCCACGGCCCCTTCAAAATCTTCTGGCTTCTTCAACGGCCGTTCTGCGCCAGGTGAAGAAACTTCGAGGAAGTAGGCTTGGGGAATGGGATCTGGATCGATTGCATCCAACTGTTCGGACAACTCATCGCTTACCATCGCACATTCTTCAATGTTAATGCCACCGGGCTTATCAATGTAGACCCGTAGGTACCAGCCCTTACCTTCCTTGACAAATTCAACGTCAACTAATTCAAACTGATGCTGCGCCACGATTGGCCGGGCCAGATCCGTCACGGTCTCGACGACTGTACTCAAAGAATTCCGCCTCCTACATTTTTCCATTAAAAAGAGTGAGCATGGACTGCTCACTCATTTAAAAAACGAGTTTAACTACAAAGCCTACTTTACTACAGTTCACGCGGGATTGCAACCATTGTGCTATCTACTGTTCGCAGGTGAACAGGAGCAAAATGAATCCCGCAATCGTAATGAATTCAAAAACCAATAAGTTTAACCGATTCAGTGCCATTTCCTTTAAGCTAATCGCCTTGATTACGGTCAGAATAAACGCAATCAGGAAGTAGCCAATAACGACTGCCAAGAACGGCACCGCCGCGACAGTTGATACCAAGCCAAACAACACATAACCTAAACCAATCAAACAATAGCCTGCCAGAAACAACCAACCGTCTGGTAACCGTGCAAACCGCTGTAGCATGGTGAACACCCGCTTTCGTTAAAGTTTAGTAATGGTTCTCTGATTCCTCACCATTATTGTACCATAATTCAGCAGTTTTGTAAGCGCTTACCATGCTATTAGTCCTGATAAAAGCGGGTTTGTGTTGCGTTAGTTCACCAGCGTGCTTAATTCAGAAAATTTGGTTGCGAACTATCGCCTGTACCTGCCAGAGATTCCAGTTACTTCTGTTTTTTACCATCGCCTTGACAGTCGTCATCTCTGAACTGGAAACGTTTATCCATCATCATTGACCGCAATCTAATTTGACAAACAGTAAGCCGACAGATTCAGATCACCTTGCCATTTTTTGTGTTCTATCCCCTTACAATCAATTCGTGACTAAAACGAATTTCCAACTAATTGCCAAAAGAATGAGACAAATTCCTTCAAAATTACATTAGTAGTAAGTAAGGGGCTCCACTGAACTCAGCAGGCCATTACAAAAAGGCCCATCACCCAGCCATTTGGCTACAGTGAGGGACCTCCTATTTAGCATTCGTTAACAAACTATGACTTTTAGCGTCGCCAATCAGTTAACTTACCTACATTTGATGTCACCACAACCATGGACTACCGCAATCTTAGCCGCAGAGCCGGCGAAGTCATTGCCGTCCAAAGTTGCTGTTACATCATGTCGTCAAACAAACTCAGCTGGTTCTCATCTGGTAATCCAGCGAGGACGCCGTTTTCCGTCATGAAGTCGATCAAGGTCTTCGAGACCTTCCCCCGCTTAGCCAGGTCTTCTTTGGAAATAAATGGCCGATCGTTACGTGCGGCTACAATCTGCTTGGCCACATTCAGCCCCAGTCCAGGAGCCGACTTGAATGGCGCAATCAACGTATTACCGTCGATAATCCATTCTGCAGCATCGGACTTCTCAAGGTCGATCATCTTGAATTCATAGCCCCGTTCCAACATCTCATTGGCCAATTCGAGCACCGTCAAGAGGTTCTTATCCTTGGTGGACGCATCCATTCCTTGGTCGTTGATGGCCTTCATAGCCGCCTTAACTGCTGATTTCCCCTGAGACATGGCAACAACGTCGAAATCATCTGCCCGTACGGAGAAGTACGCTGAATAGTAGATAATTGGGAAATACACCTTGAAGTAGGCTACCCGCAGGGCCATCAACACGTAGGCAGCAGCATGGGCCCGTGGGAACATATACTTGATCTTCAAACAAGAATCAATGTACCAATCGGGACAATCCGTTGCCTTCATCTTTTCCTGCCAGTCGTCCGGGATTCCCCGGCCCTTCCGCACGTGTTCCATGACTTGGAAGGACGTTTCGGAATCAAGGCCGAAGTTGATCAAGTCGGTCATGATGTTATCCCGGCATCCAATCACGTTGGCGATGGTGGCGGTTCCGGCCTTAATCAACTCTTCGGCGTTCCCCAACCACACATCGGTCCCATGAGACAGACCGGAGATTTGTAGCAATTGCGAGTAGTTCTTCGGATGCGTTTCTTCCAGCATCCCTCGGACAAATCGCGTCCCAAACTCGGGCACACCCAGTGTCCCAGTCTTGGACTGAATCTGCTCTGGCGTAACACCCAGTGAATCCGTACCAGAGAACAGCGCCATGACGCCCGGATCATCCATTGGAATGGTCTGCGGGTCGACCCCGGACAAATCTTGCAGTGTCCGAATCATGGTTGGATCATCATGGCCCAGAATATCAATTTTTAAAATGTTATCGTGAATCGAATGGAAATCAAAGTGGGTCGTTTGCCAAGCGGCATTTTGATCATCGGCTGGATACTGGATCGGCGTAAAGTCGTAAATATCCATGTAGTCCGGCACAACAATGATCCCCGCCGGATGTTGACCCGTGGTCCGTTTGACCCCGGTTGCGCCCTTGGCCAACCGATCGATTTCGGCACCTCTAAAGGTCTGTTCCGTATCCCGTTCGTAAGCTTTCACGTATCCATAAGCTGTCTTGTCGGCAACCGTTCCGATCGTTCCGGCCCGGTACACGTTCTTCTCACCGAACAGCACCTTGGTATAATTATGGGCGATGGGTTGGTAGTCCCCGGAGAAGTTCAAATCAATATCGGGAACCTTGTTTCCCTTAAACCCTAAGAAGGTTTCGAACGGAATGTTGTGTCCGTCACCGATCATCAGCGTTCCACAGTTCGGGCAATTCTTTTCCGGCAAATCATAGCCAGAGCTGTACTCACCCTTGGTGTAGAAGTGGGAATACTGACAGTTTGGGCAACGATAGTGTGGTGGCAGCGGGTTCACTTCAGTAATTCCCGTGAACGTGGCAACCACACTGGACCCAACGGACCCCCGGGACCCAACCAAGTAGCCGTCTTTATTGGACTTAGCCACCAACCGTTGGGCAATTAAATAGATCACGGAGAACCCGTTCCCAATGATCGACTTCAATTCCCGGTCGACACGATGTTGTACCAGTTCCGGTAACGGATTGCCATACCATGCATGTGCGGTGTCCATAGTCCGCTGACGAATTTCGTCTTCGGCCCCTTCCATCCGCGGCGTGTACAACTTGTCCTTCAACGGGTGAACCTCGTCAACATCGTTCGCAATCTTCTGCGTATTGGTCACCACGATCTCCTTGGCCGTATCCTCGCCAAGGTAGGCGAAGTCATCCAGCATTTCGTTGGTCGTCAGAAAGTGTGCATCAGGAAGCTCTTGACGGTTGAGCGGATTGGCCCCACCTTGCGAATGAATCAAAATTTTCCGGTAAATGTAGTCCTCGGGGTTCAGGTAATGCACATCCCCGGTAGCCACGACCGGTTTATTCAAGTCATGACCCAATTGAACCATGTTACCCACGATTTCTTCCAAATTGGACTCGTCGGCAATCAGACCCGAATCAATCAACGGCTGGTAGGCCGCCTTGGGTTGAACTTCGAGGTAGTCGTAGTACTTGGCCTTCGCCGCAGCCTCAACCTGACCCTTTTGCATCATTGCGGTAAAGACTTCACCGGATGAACAGGCCGACCCCACAATAATCCCTTCACGATAGTGGTCAAGCACGCTCCGTGGCACCCGTGGTACCCGATAGAAGTAATCCACGTTGGAAGCCGAGACTAATTTGAACATATTCTTCAAACCAACCTGAGTCTTCGCAATCAAGATGGCATGACTTGGACGTGCATGTTTGTACGCATCGTTATCAGTCATGTGATCGTTCAATTGATCGTGGTACTGAATATTGTAGCGGTCCTCGGCGTCCTTCAAGAATAGATAGTTCAGGTGCCCCGTAGACTCGGCATCGTAAACGGCCCGGTGATGGTGCTCCAAGCTGACATGGAACCGTTTAGCCAGCGTATTCAGCCGGTAGCTCTTCAACGTTGGGTATAGGAAACGTGCCAACGTCAAGGTATCAATGATTGGATTACTGATCTCTGACATCCCGTGGCGCTTGTAGCCGGTATTCATGAATCCCACATCGAAGGTCACATTATGTCCAACAATAATTGCATCACCACAGAATTCACGGAAGAGCTTGAAGACTTCCTCCTCCGACTTGGATCCGGCAACCATATCATCGGTGATACTGGTCAGGTTCGTCGTCTGTTCGGACAACGGAAATCCGGGATCGATAAACTCTTCGAACTGAGAAATCACATTCTTGTGCTCCATCTTAACGGCAGATAATTCAATCACCTTATCATAAATGGCGGATAGCCCCGTGGTTTCCACGTCAAAGACGACGTAGGTCGCACCGTCCAGCGGCACGTGCACACTGTTATAACCAATTGGGACCCCATCGTCCACAAGGTTTGCTTCGACCCCATAGAGCATCTTAACGCCCGCCTTGGCACCTGCGTTAAATGCCGCAGGAAACCCCTGAAGGTCAGAGTGATCCGTGATGGCCAGTGCTGGCATGCCCCACTTCTTCGCCTGACTGACGTAATCACCGATTGGGTTGGTTGCATCCATCTGACTCATCGTGGTGTGCAAGTGCAGTTCGACCCGTTTTTCATCAGCGGGTGCCGTATCTTGACGACTCGCATGCTTCACTTCATTAATGTCATAGGCGTTCAGAGCCAGGTCACGCATGAAGCTGTCCTCTTGGACACTCCCACGAACCTTGACCCAGCTACCCTCTTCGACGCCAGCAAATTGGGCTTCATCCTCGGCACCGCGCGAGAATTTCTTCACGACGATGGAAGATGTGTAGTCGGTGATCTTGATGGTCAACAGCTGCCGGCCGGAGCGTAACTTCCGAACTTCCTTGTCAAAAATATACCCTTCAACAATGACGGACCGTTCTTCTTGGGTAATGTCGACCATCCGCATCGTCTGTTGATCGCCTTTGATGGCCTTCCCAATCTGGGTAGGACCGCTGGCGGCCTGAACATCCCCATTGCTTTGACTAGCACGTTTTTGATTGGCCTTTTCGATCGCCACAGCTGCCTGCTGTGCCAACTGGGCATCGGTCTTCTCCTGCCGCGCCTTGAATTCGTCAATCTTAGCCTGAGACTTGGATTCATCGACCATCACGTGGATGTTAAACTTCGGAAAACCAGCCTGCCGATAGGTATCCTCGATTGGCCCCAAAGCTTGGTTGGTCAGAAAGTTCTTCACAACTTCATTTTGTGCGTATAACAGGACCCGGTCATCCGGATCGAGCTGTGGGACCTGAGATTGGCAGAGTTCCTGTACCAAATTACTGGTCAGGCCGCTGTTCTTCACGACCCATTCCCAGTAATCACCCACCAGACGATTGGTCAATTCGGGCTGGTCAACCTCGATACTAGCGCCCACCGTCGCAATTTCCCGAAACGCAATTTGGAGGTGATTATGAAACTCCACAAAGGCTGTCAGGGGTAAAATACTGGGCATTTTGAGATAAAAATGCCAACGCCGTGACTGTTCGTGAACGGTCAACCGGTCGATCGTGGCCGTTTGGTAGTACGGCTGATCGGCCGCACCGGACAAGTCTAGTTGTTGTAATAATTTTTCAAATAATGCATGGCGATCTTCGTCCACAAGCGAACTCCTTTCACACTGTCTGAATCTCTTCTTATTTCCACATTTTATGGATTACTGATGGTTATAAACTGTCGCCTACGGCTGCCAGGGATTCTGCCGCTATGGAGACCGCCTACAGCCAAAGAACGGGCTTCCGGCTCGTTTTGAAACCTCGCGAAGGGCCCACGAGTTTCCAAACACGTCTCGCGCTGTAAGGTCGGGGAAAAACAACCGCCCGGCCTAACACCGCCGTCACAGCCGGCGCCATCCCTGGCCTCCTCCGGCTAAGCTAGTTTTTACCCATCAAACCACATTTAAATAACACGCTCTTAGTCTATTGTTACTGTACTCTAGGTACTCATTCATACCGACCACAACTAATTGCCCACAATAACTAGTTAAACCATCCGTCAGCTAATAGCTGGTTGAGATCCGTTCATGTCGATAACTTTAGCTACCGTTTAGGTTATAAAGCGGGCTTCAAGCCACGGCACAAGACCGCTCTTGGGATTACACCGGTCCTCTCAGCACGCATAATCTTTGACAGCTGGTCGGTGACAAACTACTTAGTCCACAACAACGACCAGCCTTAGCTGAACGTTGTTCTCAGATCAGCCACGTAAGCCGAGAGGTCGGCAATGGTTGAACAACGCCGCTTGATTTCAGGCCCAGCATTGTTGTTACGACAGTCTTCATGACTGTTTGGGAACTAGTCAAAAGACTAAAAAGACCAGCCGCTAGCTGGTCTTTCGGTAAGCTAGTCGATGTCCTTAAAGAGGATTTCCACAGTACTTGCGACTTCATCCTTAATAACTTCGACCGTTTCACCAGTCTTTCTGATCTTGATTTCAACGATACCCTCGCCGGCCTTCTTACCGATGGTGATGCGGACCGGAATCCCCATCAAGTCGGAATCGGCAAACTTCACACCGGGACGTTCCTTCCGGTCATCAGTCAGCACACGGTACCCCTTGGCCGATAATTGTTCTTCCAGCTCAGTGGTCAGGTTCGCTTGGTCTTCCTTCTTCAGGTTGACTGGAACCAAGTGAATATCAAACGGCGCAATATTCCGTGGCCAAACCAGACCATTTTCGTCAGCTTGTTGTTCGGCAATTGCTGATAGTAACCGGCTCACACCAATACCATAAGATCCCATGACGACGGGCTTTTGGCGGCCACCTTCGTCCAGAACGGTCGCACCCAAGGCATCGGAGTAACGCGTCCCCAACTTGAAGATGTGGCCAATTTCGATTCCCTTGGTGAACTTCAGTACACCGGCACCATCTGGAGACAGGTCGCCAGGTTGGACTTCACGCAAGTCAGCATAGTCGTCAACCCGGAAGTCACGACCAGCGTTGGCGTTGATGTAGTGGTGGCCATCCTCGTCAGCACCCACGGTCACATTGACCATGTCACTCACGTATTGGTCGGCCAAAATTTTGACGTCTTCGCCCACGCCTACGGGACCCAGTGACCCAAAGTTGGCTCCCAGGAACTGCTTGGCTTGATCTGGCGTTGCGGGATCTAAGAAGTCGGCATCCAAGTAGTTCTTCAGCTTGGTTTCGTTGACTTCGTGATCACCGCGCACCAGAACCATCACAGGTTGATCCTTGTTGGCCACATAGAGCATGCTCTTGACTAGTGTTGCGGGCTTCACATCCAAGAATTCGGCGACTTCATCAATCGTCTTGGCTCCTGGCGTCGCAATCTTTGTCATCTCTTCTGGTTGGGCGTGGGACTTCTTACTGATGAAGAGGCTCCGAGCCATTTCCAGGTTAGCTGCATAATCGGATGAGTCAGAGTAAACAATCGTATCTTCACCAACGGGTGCAATAGCAGAGAATTCCTTGGAATCCTTCCCACCCATGGCACCACCGTCACCAACGATAGCCCGGTAGTTCAAGCCCACGCGATCGAAGACGTTTTCGTAAGCGTGTTCCATTTGAGAGTAGATACGGTCGAGGTCTTCATCGTTGATGGTAAAGGAATAGCCATCCTTCATGATAAATTCACGACCACGCAATAACCCATAACGGGGACGATCTTCATCCCGATACTTGGGTTGGATTTGGTACATCACCAACGGCAAACGCTTGTAAGACTTAACGGCGTCACGAACCAACATCGTAAACGTTTCTTCATGGGTCGGGCCCAGAATAAAGTCACTGTCATGCCGGTTCTTCAGCTTGAATAAGTTTGGCCCGTATGTCTCGTAACGACCGGATTCTTCCCAAAGTGAAGCGGGCAAGATTGCTGGCATCAAAGTTTCAACGGCATCAATCTTTTCCATTTCCTCACGGATGATCTTTTCGATGTTTTCTAAGACCCGGTAGGCCAGTGGCAAATAGGCATAAACCCCTGCTGTCACTTGGCGAATGTAGCCGGCCCGTAACATCATTTGATGGCTCAAGGCCTCAGCACCATTCGGCACCTCTTTCAAAGTTGGAATGAGTAATTTCGATTGTTTCATAGTCAAATATTCCCTTCTCGTTACATCCCTAATTTACTAGTGAATAAAGTAGCGTTCGATATCGTTCCAGGTGACCAATAACATCAGAATCACTAGGAAGCCGACACCGACCAGCGTAATTCCCGCTTCCACATTTTCAGAAAGGGGCTTGCGCCGAATAGCTTCAATAAAGTTCAATAATATTTTACCACCATCTAAGGCAGGAATTGGTATTAAATTGACAATCGCCAAGTTGATCGACAAGAAAGCCAGGAAATTCAGCACACCGACTAATCCAAATTTAGTCGCTTGAGAGGTCGTCGCAAAGATAGCAACTGGCCCACCCAAATCGTTCAAACTAAAGTGTCCGGAGACCATACTCCAGAGTGCCCCAAAGAGCGCCTTGGTCATGGTCCACGTCTGCGTAAACCCGGAGGCTAGGATTGGCCCAATATGCTTGTTCTGCGCCTGGGTAATCCCAATCATCCCGACAGTCTTGCCATTAGACTGCTCACCCTTAGGGGTTAACGTCAGTATCTTCTTCGTACTCCCACGTTGAATGACGACCTTGGTAGCCTTGTTGGCACGTGGCTGGATAGCCGTACTCAATGCCGTCCAATCCTTAGTCTGCTTACCATTCACAGACAAAATCTTATCATTGTTCTGAATGCCAGCTTTCTTGGCAATGGACACGGGTGCACTCGCCACTTGAACCTGGTTCGTCCCCATAGCGACGCCGCCTTGTACAAGAGACATCAGCATAAACGTCACGATGGCCAAAATAATATTGTTCATCGGTCCCGCGAAATTGGTCATGAGACGCCGGCCTAACGACGCCGCCTGAAATTGCACATCCTTAGGGGCAATCTGCAGCTCGGTCCCATCAGTCTCGATGATAGTTGCATTGTGGGCAACTGGGTAACGTTTGACTTCGGACTCATCGCCGTTTTCATAACCTTCGATCCAGAGTTCATCCTCCAGGTCGGAACCAGTGATCTCAACCGGAATTCCGTTAAACAATGTCGACTTCTTGCTAGCATTGATCCGTTCGACTTGATCATCCTTACCTAAATACAGGCTGACCGGTGTCCCAGGCTTAATCTCATCTTCGTCATCTTCGGCGCCCGCCATGCGGACGTACCCCCCGACGGGTAACAGGCGGAGCGTATACGTCGTTCCGTCTTTTCCCCGCCGATAGAACAGCTTGGGGCCCATTCCGATAGAAAATTCTCGGACCAAGATACCACCACGTTTGGCAAAATAAAAATGCCCGAATTCGTGGACTATGACCAGAATCCCAAAGACGATAATAAAAGTAATAATCGTTGTAATCACAGCTGTCGTCCCTTCTACTGTTCGACTCGATCCTACGTTTTTTAACTGCTGTATAGCATACCTTAACCACCCCAAAGGGCGCAAGCGAACAGCAAAACTAACTTTGCAACCCAAGAGTTAACCTCATCGGATTTCAAACGGTCCACACGTCAAAACTACTTAACTTCAGCAGGTTAATTTCTGCCTTAGTTAAGGATGGCGTGAATTTATCAGTTTTCAGCGTCTAGATCAGACCAAACAAATGAATAACTGGCAGAACTAACAGTAAGCTATCGAACCGGTCCAAGATACCACCGTGACCGGGCAAAATCTTTCCAGAGTCTTTGACCCCATAATACCGTTTGAGCGCAGATTCAACTAAGTCACCAAACTGACCCACGATGGAGAAGATCAGTGTCAGAATGATCATCACGATCAAGCTGTAGTGACCGATTGGGAAGAAATACCAGAAAACACTGCCGACAATTGTGGCCACCAACGACCCACCGATAGACCCTTCCCAGGTCTTGTTAGGACTGATGTGAGGTGCCAACTTGTGCTTTCCTAATTTCCGGCCGATCATGTAGGCGCCAGAGTCCGTGGTCCACACGATGAACAACGCGTACAGTAAGGCCACCAGACTAACGGCCCGAGCCGCGATAAAGAAGTGGAATCCAATCCCAATATACAGCACGCTCAGGGTGATCATCCCGGCATCGTCAAATGAAAAACGGTTCTTAGAAACCACCGTCCGTAACAATAAGAGCAGGATAAACAGATAAACGATGTACCAAGGATCGAGGAAATGAGGCAGATCTGCCCACCATCCCTGCGGTGCAATGACCAGCAAGATACCAAGACCCGAAATAAAAGCTTCTGGACTTACTAATAACTTTTTGCGCATAATTAAAACTTCTGACAAGGCCACGAGACCCAATGCAAAGGCGGCAATGTCGACCCAGATTCCCCCAGCAATGATGATGGGAATGAAGATAATCAGGGCAACGACAGCCGTTATAACCCGCTGTTTCATATTACAAACTCCTCAATGTTCTCAATTTTTGGTCGTATCAGTCGCGGGGTTAAGCCCACCAAAGCGCCGATGACGTTGCTGATACGTGTAAATAGCTTGTTCTAGCGTTGCTTGGTCGAAGTCCGGCCAATGTTCTTGCATGAAGACAAACTCGCTGTATGCGACCTGCCAGAGCATGAAATTCGACAACCGTTCTTCGCCACTGGTTCGAATCAAGAGGTCCGGGTCGGCTAACTCGGCCAAGTCCCCAGTCATTAACTGTTGACCAATCATGTCCGCGGTAATGTCCGTAGGTGCCAATTCACCAGCCTGTACCTGGGCAGCCAGTTTTTGCGTTGCTGTGACCAATTCAGCCCGACCACCATAGTTCAACGCGAAGTTTAACACCATTCCCGTGCAACCAGCCGTATCCGCAATCGCATCACGAACCGCTTTTTGGGTCGCCACTGGCAACTGATCCGTATAGCCCATGACTTTCACACGAATATTATTCCTCACCAAATCGGGAACAAACGTGCTAAAGAAGTCGACCGGCAACTTCATAAGATAGTTGACCTCGGTGGATGGTCGCTTCCAGTTCTCCGTGGAAAAGGCATACAACGTGAGTACCTTGACGCCCAAATGGCTGGCCGCCTTGGCAACCGTCTTCACCGTATTCATCCCCTGCTTATGGCCGGCGATGCGGGGTAAATGTCGCTGTTGTGCCCACCGTCCGTTGCCATCCATGATAATGGCGATATGGGCGGGAATATTTTGCTCGTCCAACTGGCGCTCTGTGACCTCGCCCGTGGCTTGATCTTTATTTAAAAATGAAAACACTGCGCACCTCCGTTGATTCTAGGTTCATCTCTACAACCTCTCATCATAACAAAAAAAGAGCCGGGAAACTATCCCGGCCCCCAAATTGAGCAAATCTTTAGCTTTTGACCGGAATTACTCGATTAGCCGCCATTCGCCGCGCTTAGCGTCTACCAAAGTCCCGAAGTAGCTCAAGAGATTGTTGGCATCGTCAGCACTGGTTTGGCCCAAAAGATTCAAACCCGCACCAGTTGGCAGTGGATCTGAGAGATCGGTAATTTCGTTACCGTTCGTAATGGTGGCCTTGGAGAACGCCACGATCCAGTCGTCCCCAATTAATTGCGTCACGACGAAGAACAAGTTGAAGTCGTCACTGACGTATGCAGGTTGTGCATAGACGCCGTCTTGAATCTGTTCCAATTCTGCCCCATTATAGTTCAACACGGAAATATTTTCAGCGTTAACTGGGTTATTCAGACGGAAAACCATCTTTCCAAATTCCTCAGTACCAGGGGTGATTTCAACGTTATCTTGATCTTGGTTATTTTGGTTATCTTCTGCCATTTTTAAGTGCTCCTTACTCAGTTAGATTAGTCCGTTAAGACTTCTTTTTCTTTGTCTGCCGCAATGGCGTCAACACCTTTGATAGCCTTATCAGTTGCCTTTTGGACTTGGTCTTCCAGGTTGTGTAGGTCATCGTCAGTGTAGTCGCCGTCCTTGTGGCCCTTTTTAACGCTGTCCATGGCATCGCGCCGGACATTCCGGACTGCGACCTTGCCTTGTTCAGCGGTAGCCTTAACTTGCTTGGCGATTTCCTTACGACGTTCCTCAGTCAATTGTGGAATCACTAATCGCAGTGCAGTCCCATCGTTAGCTGGCGTGATCCCCACGTCAGATTCCAAGATACCTTTTTCAATATCCTCGAGGGCGGACTTGTCATAAGGCGTCACCATCAATACTCGTGGTTCGGGAATGGTGATGGAGGCTACCTGATTCAATGGCGTCTGAGCGCCATAGTAGTCCACTGTGACCCGGTTCAAAATGCTAGCATTGGCACGGCCGGCACGAATCGTCCCGAGTTCCCGCTTCAAAGCTTCTTCGGCCTTTTTCATCCGACTCTGTGCATCTGTAATAATCTGATCTGCCATATCTATTTTCCCCTAACTGTTGTCCCGATATTCTCGCCTTCAACGACCTTGCGAATGTTGCCACTCTCATTGAGGTTGAATACGACAAACGGAATATCATTATCCATCGAAAGTGAACTAGCCGTCGTATCCATGACGTGCAGGCCCTTGTTGATGATATCCAATTGTGTTAATTGGTCAAACTTAACGGCATCCGGATCTTTGTTCGGATCAGCGGAGTAAATGCCATCAACCCCGTTCTTTGCCATCAAGATGGCATCAGCGTTGATTTCCGCCGCCCGTAAGGCAGCCGTTGTATCCGTGGAGAAGTACGGACTTCCCGTACCCCCAGCGAAGATCACAACGCGTTCCTTCTCCAAGTGCCGGATAGCCTTGCGCCGAATGTACGGCTCGGCAATCTGCCGCATCTCAATAGAAGTCTGAACCCGCGTTGGTACGCCAATTGACTCTAGGTTGTCTTGTAAGGCTAACGCGTTCATGATGGTAGCCAGCATGCCGATGTAGTCGGCTTGGGCACGTTCCATGCCCATTTGCTCACCAGAGACACCACGCCACATGTTACCGCCACCAACCACAATAGCGATTTGAATGCCCAAGTTATAGACACTCTTAACCTCTTCCGCTACGGTTTTAATCACAGGCGGATTAATCCCAAAACCTTTGTCGCCGGCCAAAGCCTCACCACTAAGTTTCAGCATAATCCGTTTATACTTTACGTCCGCCATTGTGTTTCCTCCTATTGTATTCTGACAATAATTCTATCATATTCCCCGGGCTAGTGATAGTCAGGGGTTACGAATTACCACATTTCGCTAAAAATATATGAAAAAAGCGCAGCCTCCAACCGGAATCTACGCTTCTTTACTGAAATTAGCCGTTGATCTGGTCGTGAACTTCCTTGGCCAAGTCACTCTTAGGCTTTTCGATACCTTCGCCAACTTCGTAACGAACAAAGTTAACTAACTTGCCACCCTTGCTGGCAACAAATTGGCTGACAGTTTGGTCGCCATCCTTAACGAATGGTTGGTCAGCTAAGCTGATTTCGGATAAGAACTTGTGCAGACGGCCTTCGACCATCTTTTCAACGATCTTTTCAGGCTTGCCTTCGTTCAAAGCTTCTTGCTTCAAGACTTCACGTTCGTGAGCTAAACGATCTGCTGGAATGTCGTCCTTAGAAACGAATTCTGGGTTGATCGCAGCAACGTGCATCGCAACGTCCTTGGCAGTTGCTTCATCAGCACCTTCCAAGACAACAACGGCAGCAATTTGGCCACCTTGGTGTAAGTATGAACCGAACACTTGACCGTCCGTCTTTTCGACAACAGCGAAACGACGTAATTGCACGTTTTCACTGGTGATTTGCGTGGTCTTCACGATCGCATCGTTCAAAGTATCGCCATCAGTCGTCTTCAATGCTAAAGCGGCATCCAAGTCAGCTGGTTGTTGTGCGGCAATCGTGTTCGCAACAGTATCAACTAAAGCGTTGAACGTGTCGTTCGTAGCCACGAAGTCAGTTTCGGAGTTTACTTCGATGATGGCAGCGGTGTTCCCACTAACCTTCACACGAGCTAAACCGTTAGCAGCAACGTTGCCGCTCTTCTTCTTTGCCTTGGCGATACCCTTTTCACGCAGGAAATCGATGGCTTTGTCCATGTCGCCTTCAGAAGCAACGAGGGCCTTCTTAGCATCCATCATCCCAACTTGGGTCTTGTCTCGTAATTCTTTAACTTGTGCTGCAGTGATTTTGCTTGCCATGTGTAATGGCCTCCTTTTGAATTCATCTAATTCCGCAAAAAAGACTGACTCAATCTCAGGCCATTATCGGTCCTAAACATTAAGCCAGCCTAAGGTGCTTTAAATCTTATATTTGGAAAGTGTCAAAATGACACCTTGCATTTAATTACTTGTTGTCGCCTTCAACAGCGTTAACGATGTCTTCCATCGAGTTGTCAGAAGCAGGCTTGTCGCCCTTCTTGTCAGCTGGCTTCTTGCCTTCAAACGTCTTTTCGTCGACTTGGTCTTCACCTTGACGACCTTCAACGATAGCGTCAGCCATCTTAGAAGTGATCAGACGAACGGCACGGATAGCATCATCGTTAGATGGGATAACCACGTCAATTTCGTCTGGGTCAGTGTTCGTATCAACCATAGCAACGATCGGAATGTTCAACTTTTGTGCTTCGTGAACAGCGATTTGTTCCTTGCGAGGGTCAACGATGAACATAACATCAGGCAACTTAGGCATATCTTCGATACCGCCTAAGAACCGTTCCAACTTGTCTTGAGACTTCTTAAGTAAGGAAACTTCCTTCTTAGGAAGAACATCAAAAGTACCGTCAGTAGCCATCTTCTTCAAAGACTTAAGACGCTTGATCCGAGTTTGGATCGTTTCCCAGTTGGTCAAAGTCCCACCCAACCAACGGTGGTTAACGTAGTATTGACCGGCACGGGTAGCTTCTTCTTCGATAGAATCTTGCGCTTGCTTCTTAGTCCCAACAAACAGAACAACGGCGCCCTTAGCAGCTTCGTCCTTCATGTAGTTGTAAGCAGCGTCAATCAACTTCACCGTCTTTTGTAAGTCGATGATGTAGATACCGTTACGTTCCGTAAAGATGTATTGCTTCATCTTTGGGTTCCAACGACGGGTTTGGTGACCAAAGTGGACACCGGCTTCGAGCAGTTGTTTCATTGAAATAACAGCCATGATAAAATGCCTCCAAATAGTTTTTGATTTCCTCCCCCACGATCAATTGACCCGAGAACTCGCAAGCGAGCACCCCTCCGGTCATCACGCGAGGTGTGAATTGGCGCATACGCACCGAAAGTAATTATACAAAACTACTGGCACTAACACAAGCAAAAATTAACAAATCCAGCGATTTTCTCCCTCGATAAGCTATGCCAAGCTGGCGGCGTCCTCCCCCACGGCCTTCCAGCTTATTTTTGGTGAACGGTAAGCCGGCTGGTTTAAACTCAGTTTGTAAGCTTGTCGTAAGAACAGACCACTTACTGAAAATGGCGTTAGTACGGGTGAATCTTCCCGTTCTTACGCCATTAGACGATCTCGGAAACTCGCTAGTCTTTGCGTGGTTTCAAGTCGAGGCAAAAGACCACCGGTGGCTTTTGTCGGTTTCCACAGCGACAAAACTCCTAGCGGCCATGGCTAATATTTCCAGCCCACGTTGCTTTTATTTCCAGTTATGGTAAACTGCTTAGGCATAACTGAGGAGGAAACGAATATGATTAAAGCGGTCGTCTTCGATGTCGATGACACGCTATATGATCAAAAAGCACCCTTCGAGGCCGCCCTTGCGCCGATTTTAAATTTACCGCAAGACTTTGATCTTAATATGACCTTCCAGACTTACCGCCAGCAAAGTAGCCAGGCTTACGCCCAGGTTGCCGATGGCCGGTGGTCGCAACAGGAAATGGCCGTTAAGCGGCTCAACACCGCGCTTTTAGCCCAGCAGTTGCCCGCAGTCGATGTCCAGTCAGCGCTTGATTTTCAGCGCGCTTATACCACTGGCCTTCGCCAAATCGAGTTATTTCCCGGACTGGAAACAGCCCTCGATCAACTCAGCGAGCAGTATCAATTGGGGATTATTACGAATGGCAATACGGACGCTCAGCTTGCTAAAGTCATGCAACTCCAAATGCACCGATGGTTGACTAGGGATACCATCATCACCTCGGAGGAAGCTGGCCTAGCTAAGCCTGATCCCCAAATCTTCACGTTAATGAACCGCAAGCTTAACCTGCGGGCGAGTGAAGTTGCCTATGTTGGCGATAATTACAGTATGGATGTCAAGGCTGCCAAGCAGGCTGGCTGGCATGCCTTCTGGTTTAATCATCGTAACTTAGAGATTCCAGACGGGCAGTGGATTCCGGACCAAACGGTGACGGATTCATTCGAGTTACAGGACTTGCTCCTGGCACTCACAGCTGCCTATTCGGAAGCCTAAACGTTTTCATTATAAAAGCGTCGCGCAATTGCGCGACGCTTTTTTCGTCCGGTTAAGCTTAAAAAGCAACTTCATTCTCAGCCTTGCCAGTTTCAATCAATTGTTTATTGTTGTTCAATGCGAATTGCACCATGTTCTTGACAGCCGTCCGAGTATAGAACGCAATATGTGGACTAATCAAAACGTTCTCACGTTTCAGCAAGTTCTTCAGTCGTTCATCTGGAATGGCATCGAAGCTTCCGAAATCGGCGTTAAAGATCCCAACTTCGTCTTCATAAACGTCCAGTGCAGCACCAGCAACCTTGCCACTGTCCAGTGCCCGGATCAGCGCGTCCGTATCAATCAGAGCCCCCCGAGCTGGATTCAAGATCCAGACGCCATCTTTCATCTTGCCGAAGCTTTCATCATTCAGCATGTGCGCATTGTCTTTTGTGGCTGGTGCATGCAGGGAGATCACATCAGCTTGAGCGTACAGTTCGTCCAAGGTATCCACGTAGATGCCTTGTTTCTCCAACTCTGGATTGTGGAAGACATCGTAGGCAATGACCTTAGCACCAAAACCTTGGTAGATCTTCATAGCAGCCCGACCGATCCGGCCAGTCGCCACGATTCCAACTGTCATCGAGTTGAGTTCATCAGCAATATCTGGTGCCCAGCGCAAGTCACCATGGGCTTGCTTCCGAGCAAACGTTGGTGCCCGCCGCAGTAACCGCATCAGTTGAGATACTGTAAATTCGGCGATGGCTTCCGGTGAATATGCGGGAACGTTAGTCACCTTGAAACCGTTGCGTTTAACAGCATCGGCATCAACATTATCGACCCCAACATTTCGTAGTGATAAGTTCGTGATACCATCGGCAGCCAATTGGTCTAAAACTGCTGCCGTGTATGGCTTTTGTTGGTAAACCACTGCCCCGTCATAACCCTTGGCTAAATCAACCGTTGATTCGTCTAATAACTCACTCACGGCTTTAACTTCGATACCCTGGTCCTGAGACCATTCTTCTAAGTAAGGTCGTTCATCGTCACGGATGCCATAAGCAATAATTTTCACAGTAAGTTCCTCCTTCGCTTGTCTGAAAAATCACATCTACTACCCGCCACAAGTGTACCATAGTCCTTGTCATTAAAGGGAGAAAACGACTACTTTTCGACAGAAATTCCCTGCGCTTTTAAAAACTGTAGTTTTCTTTGTCGCGACTGGTGTTTAAAGGTCCATTCGGCGTGGAGCGCATCGTGTTTGTTGTCGAAAGTTTGGCTAAATAACACCTTCAATGGCCGGTGAAGCTTTGTATACTTGGCCCCCTTACCAGCAACGTGCGTGGCAAACCGCTTAGCAACGTCAGTGGTGAAGCCACCGTACAAGGAATTATCCGCACAGAGTAACACGTAAAAGTAATAATTTTTCGCCGGTTCCTTAGATATTTCCATAGAGTAACGCCTTCACTTCTGGAGAATATTCACCTTGCCGATCATACACAATCAGGGGATCAAGGAAACGTAATCCCCCGGATTTACCGTCCTTGATTGCTTCAACTAACACCATGTTGGCTTCCTTGCCGGGCTTGGGATGTACCAGCCGAATGCGCTTAGGCGCCAACCGATTTGCCGTCATCAGATCCAGGAGCTGAAGCAAACGGTCCGGCCGATGGACAAAATAAGCCTTACCATTCATTTTCAATAGGCCGCTGGTCGTCTGAACCACCGTAGCAAGATTCGTGGTGATCTCGTGGCGCGCAATGGCTAAATAGGGATTGGGATTTTTCTGGCTATCCGGCAGATCAGCAAAATACGGTGGATTACAGGTGACCACGTCCACCGAGTCCTTGGAAATCCACTGGTTGATCTTGGCTAAGTCACCCTCGTAAACAGTAACCCGTCCTGTGAGATTGTTCAATGCCACACTACGGCGGGCCATATCCGCAAGACGCGGCTGAATCTCGACCTCAGCAATCTGGCCCTTCGTCTTACTACTCATGAAGAGTCCCACGGCCCCATTGCCTGCACACAAGTCGACGATCTGACTAGACTGGCGTGCTGGTAGCTTGGCAAAGTCTGCCAAAAGTACTGCATCCAATGAAAAGGCGAAGACATCTGGGCTCTGGATAATTTGAATATCTTGGCTGTAAAGCTGGTCGATTCGTTCACCAGCCTGTAAATCTGGCGTGGTCACAGCCACCACCTTCTTTCATTTTTGGTTAAGATTACTTGCAACCCCGGCAGTTTTTTTGCATACTAGATTCATTAGATCCACTGTGAGAGGAGCACGACACATGTTTTATTCGTTTCTGCGGAACGTCATCCGCGTTATCTTATTTATCGTCAATGGTAAAGCTAAATATCTCAATCGTGAAAAATTACCGGATGGCCCTTACGTTTTGGTAGGACCTCACCGAACCTGGTTTGACCCCGTCTACTTTGCACTGGCCGCCAGTCCCCGAAAGTTCAGCTTCATGGCTAAGGAAGAGTTGTTCCAAAACTCTATTTTCCGATGGCTACTCCATCATGTCAATGGTTTTTCGGTAAATCGTGACCATCCGGGCCCATCGGCCATCAAAACACCGGTTCGACTTCTGCGGAAGGGTGACCTGTCCCTGATCATGTTTCCCTCAGGTTCCCGGCACTCGCAGGACCTCAAGGGTGGTGCGGCCGTCATCGCTAAAATGGCAAAGGTGCCACTCGTTCCTGCTGTCTACCAAGGCCCCCTGACCTTCAAACGACTCTTCTCTAGAAAACGCGTTACGGTAGCCTTTGGCGATCCCATCACTATCGACCGCAAATTAAAGTTAGATGAAGCCGGCCAAGCTGACATCGAACAACGAATGCAGGCAGCCTTCAACGCATTGGACAAGCAGATCAATCCGAGCTTCGAGTACGTGGATATCTCTGGTGAGAAGGAAAAAGAAGACCATCAAGACTAAATTTAAGGCCACCATGCCTAGTGTATAACTAGCTATGGTGGCCTTTTTTGCAACCGAAGATGGCGAATGGTTCGCCCAAAGCCATTTATTTTTAGTTAATTCCCCAATCCAATTTATGATTAAAACGATTCTTTTGATTATTTTCCCAAATCATGAGACCAATTCCGGAAAAATTACATTAGTAGTAAGTGAGTACTATTTTACAGCCGACTTTTGACGAATAAAGCGTCTAAAAAAGCGTCCAATTCGAAAGTAAATTGAACGCAATACTATTTAGATGCACTTTTTAAGCGTCGTGCGACACTGTCTAAAAACCAGTTAAGGAAATTATCTTCCCGCATTTCCACACCTGTCGTCATAAACAGCCATCACTGAAAGCTACCGACCACTGCTCTTGCGATTAGAATTAGTCGACGTGCGCCGCGTTCTGCAACTGAATCATGTCGTAGTAGCACCCGTGCTGTCGCATCAGGGAATCATTGGTGCCGCGTTCCACAATTTTCCCGCGGTTCAGCACCAGTATCAGGTCGGCATTTTGGATTGTCGACAACCGGTGGGCAATCGCAATCGTCGTTCGATTTTCTTGAATCCGGGATAACCCAGTCTGAATCATAGTCTCCGTTTCAGTATCCACGTTGGCCGTTGCCTCATCCAAGATCAGAATCTTCGGATCAGTTACTACCGTACGGGCAAACGTAATCAGTTGCCGTTGCCCAGCGGAGTATTCCGTCCCCCGTTCCAATACCGGTGTTGCATAGCCCTGCGGCAACTGGTCGATGAACTCGTCGGCCTGCACAAAGTGAGCTGCGCGTTGTACCTGATCATCCGAAATATCCGGATTGAACATGCGAATGTTGGTCTGAATATCCCCGTAGAATAGTTGTGGTTCCTGCAGCACTAACCCCATCTTCGCCCGTAACTCTTCAGCGGAATACTCGCGAATATCACGGTCGTCAATCAGAACTTGACCAGATTGGAACTCGTAGAAACGCATCAAGACATTGATCGTTGACGTTTTCCCAGAACCCGTCTGTCCGACCAACGCTACCGTCTGACCCGGTTCAACGACGAAGGACACGTCTCTCAGAACGGGATGTTCCTCATCGTAAGCAAAGGTAACGTGGCGGAATTCAACTTTACCACGCGTAATTTTGGCATCCGCTACAGGATGTTGTGCAGGGGCTAACGTTTGGTCATCGACCACCCTTAGAACCCGTGAACCGGCAACCATCCCGTTTTGAAAGTCGCTGAGACTATCCATCATGTTGCTCATTGGGCTATAGAAGTTATTCAGGTAAGTGATAAATGCGTAAATGACCCCGGCCGCAACGACCTCGTGGAGCCCCCGCATCCCGAACATGCCTAAGACGATCACCGTACCCAACGCGTAGAACAAGTTGATGATGGGACTCAACAATAGGGAGTTCGTCCGAATCATAGCCTTACGCGTATCGTAATAAGCTTGATTGGTCGTTTCAAAGTTAGCTGACGTTCGCCGCTCTTGCCGGAATTCCTGAATAACACTGATCCCGGTAATGGCCTCGGCCAATTTGGTGTTCAGTTCGCTCAGTCGTTC
The DNA here is from genome assembly GCF_045862015.1 of Levilactobacillus muriae. Classification (NCBI taxonomy): domain Bacteria; kingdom Bacillati; phylum Bacillota; class Bacilli; order Lactobacillales; family Lactobacillaceae; genus Levilactobacillus; species Levilactobacillus muriae. The sequence continues at coordinate 179,343 of NZ_BAAFRU010000002.1, read as the reverse complement.
CCGCATCCGCCGATACACCTTGGAACTGTAACGTTGGTAATACCAAATCGTCACGCCCAAGAAGGGAACCAACACCAGCGTCCACAATGCGACCGTTACATCGGTGAAGTACATCGCCGCAAATGACGAAATAACCGCAAAGATAGCTAAGATTAACGTATTGAGTAACGCCCAGAAGTTGGAGAACGTCATGGTATCGTTCATCAGCCGTGAGAGAATTGAGCCCCCCGGTGTTTGGTCGAAGTAACGCATTCCCTTTTGGTGCAACTGGCTGAAGAGTTTCCGGCGAACATTTTCTAGCATGTACTCCGCCCCCATGGTACTGGTATAGTTCTGCCAGAACTGCATGAGTGCCCGCGTCACCATACCGAAGAAGTATAGCCCGGCAAACATCCACATGATCGCGATCGTCGCATTGCTAGTCCGCAGATAGCGGTCCATATACGTCTGCAACAACCACGGCAGGAAAACATTGATCCCACTGATGACCGCTGACAGAATAATTGAACCAATGAAGAACCACTTGTAAGGTGCCGCGAATTTCAGCAGGCGTTTGATGACCGTCAACTGTTCCCTGGTCGTCATACTATGTGCCCATGCGGATTCGTGTTTATCAGTCATCGCTAACGCCTCCCTTCACTTGCGTCTCTAATTGTTGCTGGTCAAACATCCGTCGGTACCAACCATGTGCCGCCATAAGCTGCGCGTGGTTTCCCCGTTCGACAACCTCACCGTGGTCGAGCACCAGAATCTCATCGGCACCCATCACAGAGCTCAATCGGTGTGCCGAAATAATGGTCGTCTTGTTGGCCCGTTCGGCCTTCAGGTTCGCCAGAATTTCGGCTTCGGTCTCGGCGTCAACGGCTGACAAGGCATCATCCAAAATCAACAATTCTGGGTTGATCAGGAGTGCCCGTGCAATGGCCATCCGCTGACGTTGCCCGCCGGATAAGGAAATTCCTTCTTCACCCACTTGGGTGTCGTACCCCGCAGGCAACTGCGCAATTTGACCGGCCAAATCACTTTTAGCCGCAGCCGCTTCGACTTCCGCTTGTGTGGCTTCTGGACGGGCAAAGCGAATGTTCTCAAAGATATTTGTGGAAAACAGAAAGCTCTCCTGTGGGACGTAACCGATGGCTGGCAAGTAGCTATCCAGTGCGTAGTCCTTAATGGGATGCCCACCGAATTGAATCTCACCGCTATAGGCATCAAACTCCCGCAGAATTAATTTCATAATCGTTGATTTCCCAGCACCAACGCGGCCAACGATACCAAGGGTCTTGCCAGCCTGCAGGTCAAAGTCGATCTGCTGGAGGCTAGCCCCGGCGTCATCGGGATAGTCAAACCGGTTGACGTGATAGCTCAGTGTCCCGGTTGGACGGGTCTTCAGGCCATTGACGCGGTCGATGATGTGGGTTTTCTGATTCAACAATTCCATGACCCGATCATAACTGGCATTTCCCCGTTCCATGGTATTAAACAGCATCCCCACGGCAAACATCGGCCAGACCATCATGGCTAAATAGCTGATGAAGGACACCAAATTTCCAATGGTAATAACGTTGTGGGTGACAAACAGGCCCCCTAAAACGATGGTCGCCACGTAAGACAGTGAGATAACCAGCGTAATCGCCGGATCAAACAGGGAATCTAGTCGGTTCACACGCCGGTTGATCTTGATCGTCCGGGCAACCTGGCTGTCGAAGTCAGCCACATCGGCGTCCTCTTGGCCTAATGCCTTGATGACTTTAATCCCACTGATACTCTCCTGCGCCTTGTTATTCAGCCGCGAGAAGGCCGCTTGTGACGCCCCAAAGGCCCGGTGAATCCGTTGCCCAAGGAACCACGAGATGACAGCCAGAAAGGGAAAGGGAATAATGGCAATTAACGTTAACCGCCAATCGATCAACAGCATCATAGCAATCAGGGTCGTCCCCCCCGTAATGATGGCATCGGCGAATTGCAGGATTCCTCCACCAGCCACCCGTTGCACGGCTTCCAAGTCATTGGTTGCATGAGCCATCAGATCACCGGTCCGGTAATGCTGGTAGAATTCGCGGTCCATCACCATAAAGTGGCTGAACAGCCGATTCCGCAAAAGTTGTTCCAGGTGAGCAGCGCCCCCCCAGATGGCATTGCGCCACATATAGCGTGTGGCATACTGACCCAACGCTGCCAGGGTAACCAAGCCCAAGTCGATGGCCAAGAGTCGCCCAGTCATAGTCTGCCCGTGAATGCCGTCAACCATGTTCCCAATGATTCGTGGCGGAATAATAGCAATGATGGCCGTTAAGATCAATCCAACGACGCCGACCAGGTACGTACGCCACTCTAGACGGAAATACCAGGCCAATTTACGAAAAATACTCACGAACATCCCTCCTTAAAATTAAAATATGATTAAATTGTAACAGACTTTCTAATTTTACAGAAATTAAATAAAAAAGCAAACAAAAAAACTCGCCCCCATGGAAACTGGAAGCGAGTCGTCAGTAAAACCAGATCTACTTTTTGTCGTGTGATTGTTGTTGCATCGCATTCATCATTTGATGTAACTTTCGTTGAGATGGTTTTTGTCCCATTTGCAACATCATAGCACGCAGTTGATCTTCGTTAATTGGCGGATTGTCTTTCAGATAGTTTTCCATGTACTTACGAGCACCGAAGAAGCCTCCAGCAGCACAGCCAAGGCCGACGACGATGACGATAATGATCCAGATCCAAGTTGACAAGGTATTCCCCTCCTTTATAAAGTCATTCAGTTTACAATTTTACACAAACTTAACGCAAAATAAAAGAGCGAATCCATTAAAAAGACTCGCCCTCGCAATTAATTGTCCCGTAAACCCTTCTCACGTTGGATATCACGGACCTTCTCCGGCGTAACTTCCTTACCACTTTTATCGTAAACCTGCATCATTTCGACCTGGCTCTTAAAGCTGGCCCGAAATAATTTCAGGTACTTCTTTCGTAAGGTTGCCCGTTCCGTCGTTTCGGCAGGGGTGAGGCCTTCACTTGTTTTGGCTTTGTGAGCCAGTTCGTTGATGCGAACTAATAAGGTGTCCATCGTTTCTTCAGCCATGAATAATCCTCCTTTACCTTTAATTTTGAATTTGGGTGATTACGCATCCGCGATTTTAGACCGAACGATTGCTTAATTCCCACGTCACATTCCAACTGAAACTTCGGCGCACACGACCGCCGCCATTTCAAGACAAGCCCTATCATATCAGGGTTAATTTCAAATTTCAATTATCGGGACATAATCCGTGAAAATTTAGGATTTCATCACTTAGTCTAGAAGAGGAATTGACACAACACAAAATAATTAGTGCCCGCCAGCACCTCTGTTCGCTGTGAGGTTATCAGCAACTAATCAGGTCAAAACCCCAGGTTGACAACGTTTACGGCTCAACTATGGCGGCAAAACATTTTGCGCATGTTGCAGCAAACAGATTAATGACTTAATTTACCCGAACATCTGTTTGAAAACGCTGGAAACCTATGCTACACTATGGTTAAACTATACTACGAATGACGAACGAGGTGGCAGAAAAATGAGTAAAGCTTCTGAAAGTAAACAGTTAGCCGTCCTACGCTTCATTTGGGAACGGGTCAACGAAAAAGGGTATCCGCCGACTGTCCGTGAGATTGGCGAAGCCGTCTCTCTCTCCTCAACCTCTACAGTGCATGGCCACATCGCCCGCCTAGAAAAGAAGGGCCTGCTGACGAAGGACCCAACGAAACCACGAGCTTTGGAAGTCACGCCTGCCGGTTTAGAAGAATTGGGCGTCCACGAACAACAGACTCGGATTCCCGTATTGGGCACTGTTACAGCTGGGGAACCCATCCTAGCTGTTCAGGAAGCGACCGACTACTTCCCAGTTCCTCCAGAATTCGAACGGGATGACGATCAACTCTTCATGTTGACCATCCGGGGCGAAAGTATGATCAACATTGGTATCCTTAATGGTGACCAAGTCATCGTCCGGCGGCAGCAAAACGCTGACAATGGCGATATCGTGATCGCCATGACGGAAGAAAACGAGGCAACGTGCAAGCGTTTCTTCAAGGAAGCGGATCACTTCCGACTTCAACCGGAAAATGACACCATGGCACCAATCATTCTCAACAATGTCAGTATTTTAGGTAAGGTCGTTGGTCTGTTCCGCGATGACGTTCACTAAAAATTAGCTTGAAAAGAGTGGGACAGAAGGCGTTTATATGTTGAGCACTGACGTCATAAGGAGAAAATTCCGGGTTTGGACTATTCTCCTTATGGGGTTAAGCGCAGGAATCTGCCTTCTGCCCCACCTTTCAGCAGTATAGCTTTGGGCAGTCAAAAAACGAGCCTGGGATAAAACCCCAGACTCGTTTTTTGACTGCCCAAGTTAATTGTGCGCGTTTTAGATGACTTTACCGTGATAATGGCTTTCAGGTAACGTCGAGAAGTCGTAAGCAGCTAGGGCCTCGGCTTCCTGAACATAGGCGTGCAGTCCTTCCGCAATCATCAAGTTCAACGTTGTATCCTTTTCGTGAAGGATGACAACTGGCTTCTTACTGTGAAAGGCATAGCCAATTTCGAAAACCGTCCCAGAATCCACCTGATCATCAACAAAGTCAACCATGCCGACCACGACATCTGCTTGGTCGATCTGGGTCACGTCCATCTGGAACGTTTGTGTTGCCCATTCAGGTGTACCTAGTGTCAATCCAGGAATTTCACTCTTTCGAGGGCTGAAAAAGTTTGTAACACGGGGGTTAGCGGTTAAGGCGCGTTCCACCCGTTCAATCCGCGAAATCTGCTCATCATCAAAGAATGGTCCTGCTAAATAAACGTTCGTCACACTAATCTCCTCATTTCTGTCTTATGTAATTTATATTATACCGGAAATGCTAACTTTTGGCGACACTATTTTAATTAATATTCGGTTATAAATCGTTGTGGGTCCCTAATTTAATAAATTCATTAATATTATTCGAGTTTAACGGTTTCAGGTAACCCCTTTCACGATATAATTATTTCATGCTATACTGAAAGCAACAGAAATTGGGGGGATTCAACATGATTCTTGGATTTGCCATTATGGGCGGTCTAATTACAATAATTGCGGCGTTTTCACTCGCCACAGCAATTCAACACGGCGACTCAAAGATTGGCTCGATCATTCTAATGACGCTGGCCCTGTTGGGAACTGTCTTCGCCATTTGGAAGCTGCCCTATTGGTCCCAGGACAACGCGCCGGCGAGTCAGACCGCTAAGCAGAGTCAGATCAGTTCGCAGTCCGGGCAGGCCTTTTCCGCCAGTTCAAGTGGTGTGACCCAGGCTGACAACGAGCAGAGCGTCAAGCAGCAATTGGCCAAGGCTCTAACAAAGTTGGGGGACGTCACCTTTGACAAGTCTAGCAAGACCTACACACTGACAGTCACCAACAGTGATTTGAAACAAACTATCTCGGCTTTGAATAAGAAACCAAGCTTGGCCAAACAAGCCAAGTGGCCACGTTTTGTCACAAATTTCACGAAGACTAGTGGTTCATTGGAAAAGTCCCTGGGTAAGGGTTACAGCCTGCAAATCAGAGTGGGAAAGCAGTCCCCCGTTTTGGTATTCAAGGATGGTTATGTCGTCAAAAATCAATTTGAATAAGTCAAACGCGCCACATCTCAGAAAAGGTGTGGCGCGTTTTTTAATTGGCTACTGAAGATTGAAAGTTTCAAAACACTCATTATGCCCGTTGCAACAACGATACTGGGCCTAAAACTAGGCAACGTTGTCCAACCACCGCCTTACCATAGTTGGTCTGAGGAAACATGGATTATGCTTCTAGAAACGTTGTTGACTTGTGCTTAAACTTTAGGCACCACATGGGATTCAGTGATTGAAATTGATGTGCACAATCAGAGCCGGAGGCGGCCAGGGATGGAGCTAGCTGTGTCGACGATGTTAGTCGGCGCTTTTTCCGGCTTACATCGTGGGACGACCTGAGAGACGCCTGCACTTGGCGGCTTTCAGGCGAGCTGGAAGCCCGTCCTTTGGCTGGAGGCGTTCCCCACAGCAAGCGGAATCCCTGGTGGCCGGAGTGCGACCATTGCCACTAATTTAGCGGTGCCAATTCCTACAGTCACAAGAGTAAGGTGAGTATTTTGGCTTTCAACCCTCAGTTGGCTATAACAAAATACTATTGTTCGCGGTATTGTCGCTGTTGATTTTGACGACCAGCGAGGTAGTATTGCGCGGTCTCATCACCCACTGGCAGTTGCACATCGCGGCTATCGTTGCTCAGTTGTGCCTGGTAAATATCTTCATATTCGGCCACACTCACGCGTTTTCGCTGGGCAAGTAATTCGGTCAATACAGTGTCATCGTACCCCTGTTGGAACCCACTCTGAAGAATGCCACTGTAAAATTCGCCCTCTGCGCCAGAACCGTAACTGAAGAACCCTAGACGCGCACCAGCCGTCAGTTGACCATGCCGAAGCAGTGACAACAGGCTGAGGTACAGCGATCCCGTATAAAGATTGCCCACGTTCCGGTTATCTTCTTGGCTGGCCTCAAAGGCTGCCTTCAAGCTTTTCTGTTGCTCTGGTTGGGCTTCGGGCAGCACCTGTCGGAGCCCTTTACGCCCCATCTTAGTGAACGGTAAATGAAAGACGAAGGCGTCAAAGTCTGCGATAGTCCGATTGGTTTGCTGTTGATAATTGGTCCAAACGGTCTTAAAGAAGTCGAGGTAGACATTGGTGGAATACTTACCGTCAACCAGTGCCTCGGTCCGGTATATCGGCCGCCAGAAGTCCATCACGTCTTCCGTGTGATAACTACTGACCATGTCTAACGCCAGAACTTGGGGATCAGCCGCCACCAACATGGCGACTGCGCCGCCTCCTTGGGTGACCTCACCAGCCGTTCGGAGACCGTAACGCGCCACATCGGCCCCAATAACTAACACCTTAGCCTGCGGATGAACCCGGACGTAATCAGCAGCCAACTGCAGACCAGCCGTCGCCCCGTAGCAAGCCTGCTTTAATTCAATCGCCCGTGTCTGCGGTGACAATCCCAATAGATGGGCAAGATAAACGGCACTAGCCTTAGAATTATCGATACCCGACTCCGTTCCAAACAAAACCATCGCCACCTCTGCCTTTAAGGCAGGCGTCAGAAACTGACTGGCGGCATTGGCGGCCATCGTCACGATATCTTGTGTCGGCGGAATAATGGCCTGCTTCGATTGACCGATTCCAATCAAGTATTTATTAGGATCTTCTCCCCGCGCAGTGGCCAATTCAGCCATATCCAAATACAGACTCGGCGTATAGAACCCGATTTTATCAATACCAACATTCACAGTCATCAGTCATTTCCTCCTACATTAAGCTTTATGTATCATACACTTAAGGTGTTACCTCGTCGTTCAAATATGCTCATCGCAATCAACTTCAAATTAATGAACAAGCCCTGTTGCTTTGTCATGAACTATTGTACTACACCGCACCAACTCGTCGCCGCTACACAACCAAATCTCTAAAAAGTCTTAATTTCTCCTGATCGAAAATACTGACATCTAACCTGAGAGTCACCTAAAGTCAGGCAGCTTTCAGGACAAATGTCAGTATTTGTATATAACAATTTCGGTTATTTTCATTGGTCTTAAAACTCTATAAGGTAGCTTTTTGCATCTAGCAATTGTCTATAATTTATGATCTTTCAATTGTTGTAGCACTGCTCGCAACTGTTGCTTCGTTTCCGAGCTAACTTTTGGATATTGTGGGTTCAGTGCCTGTAATCGATCGATCAGAATATTGGAGACGATTAACCGAGCCACACCTTTATCGTCAGCTGGAATCAGATACCATGGACTCTTCTTGGTTGCCGTGTTCTCCAGCATTTTGGTGTAGGCCTCTCGGTAATCGTCCCAGAAGGCCCGTTCCTGCATGTCGCTTGGCACGAACTTCCAATTCTTGCTAGGAACTTCGATGCGTCGTTCAAACCGATGCGTCTGTTCGTCCTTGGATAGGTGTAAGAAAATTTTGATGACCTCGAAGCCCTGATGCCGCAAATATTTTTCGTAGTTCTTCAAATCATGGTAGCGATGATCCCAGAACTCATCGTCAACATCTGCCACTGAATTGATCCCTGGTAGGTTTTGCGTCGTCAACATTTCTGGATGGACGTGACTGATCAAGACGTCTTCGTACTGGGATCGGTTAAAGATCCGAATCTCCCCTCGTGAAGGTAAAGCTTGGTTGATGCGCCACAGGAAATCGTGGGCTAACTGCACGTGAGTGGGCTCCTTGAAACTGACCACACTGGTCCCAGATGGATTCAACCCACTGAAGACGTGCCGAATTAAACCATCCTTGCCAGCGGTATCCATCCCCTGTAGGATCACGATGACCCCATGCTGCTTCTGGGAATAGAGCCGGGACTGTAAGTCACTTAAGGTTGCCACGTTGGCATCCAGTGCACTGTTGATGACGGCCTGATCCGGACCCTTTTCAACGTGCGTTGCCAACTGTGTTAAATCAATTGATTTTTCACCCGTATAACGATAACTGCTCTCAGTACTCATGCACACCATCTCCTAATATCTTTCACCTTAGCATGCTTGCCGGTCGGATTCCAGCGAAGAGACACACTTTTTTCAAAAGTCGCGGCAAAATGGTCGCGTTCTATTTTCAAGCTTGCTATACTGAGGATGGAAACACTTACTTGATCAACGGAGGCCTCGAGAAAATGAAGAAATTTACGGCATATTTTGTGCGTCATGGTCAAACGATGTTGAATCACTATAACAAGGTTCAGGGTTGGATCGATTCTCCTCTCACGGCAAAGGGGCGTGCCGACGCCAAACGCGCTGGCCAGCAACTCAGCAACATTCCCCTCGCTGCCGCCTACAGCAGCGACTCCGGTCGGGCCATTGAAACGGCGCGAATCGCACTTAAGGAAAACCCAGACAACATGAACATTGTGACCTACCAATATCCTGAATTCCGCGAACAATGTCACGGTTACTTTGAAGGTAATGACTTGAATCAAATGTGGCAATTCGTGGGGGCTCAGGTTGGCTTGACTTCCGAGTCAAAGGTACTCGGCACTTACGGCTTAGAGAAGGCCCGGGACCTGATCCACCAAGCGGATCTGTATGGTGAAGCTGAAAGCAACGATATGTTCTGGGAGCGGCTGGACCGTGGCTTCAACAAGCTGCGGAAAAATACCAAAAACGGCGATCAGATCATGGTTGTGTCTCATGGCATGACGATTCGATCCATCATCGACCGCTATGCTCCCGACTTGGATGAAGGTATCGCCACCATCAATGGCAGTATCACCAAGCTGGAAATCACGGATGATGACATTCACGTCGATTTCTTTAACAAAACTGATTTTCAATCTTAAATCAACTGGAGGAGGACAATATGAAAAACATCCATCGCTCTGCAAATAATCGGGTCTTCGCTGGCGTCATCGGCGGGATTGCGGATCACTTCGATTGGAATTCTGGCATTGCTCGTTTAATTTTCTTCATACTTGCACTCACCCCCTTCCCAGGAATCATTGTTTACTTGATCCTGTGGATGATTATGGGAGATCCCGAATAATCTACTAAAAGTCCGAGCAAAATCGGGCTTTTTTCATGCCTAAAAATAAAATAATGAAAACGCTATCAAAATATTCACAATTCGATTGACGTTACGGAAAGGTTAGTCTACAATTTGAATTAACAACTCGTTATACCCGTTATAACGGACGCTTTAAAAACTCAAGGAGGTTCTCTACCATGGCAAATTCAGAAAAAACTTTAGTCTTAGTTAAACCGGATGGTGTTGCGGAAGGACATATCGGAGAAATTATTTCACGGCTCGAAGGTAAGCGCTACCAAATTACTGCGCTCAAGGTGGTTAATGCATCAACTGACCAATTGAAGCGTCACTACAGGGAGCAAGTTGAAAAGCCTTACTTCAAGGAAATCGAGACCTACATGCAGGAAGGTCCCCTCGTTGCCATCATCGTGACTGGGACCGACGTGGTTAAAGCTGTTCACAATTTAGCGGGTAAGACGCGGCCTAATGACGCCCAACCCGGAACGATTCGGGGCGATTTTGCCCATGAATATCCCGATGGCATCTTAAGAAATATTGTTCACACCGCCGATAGCCGGGAGAACGCGCACCATGAAATTGCGATCTGGTTCCCAGAACTCGCCGTAGCTGCCCACCAAAAGGTGACGACTAAGGAAAAAGTTGGCGCCAAATAACAGCACATCAATTGAAGAATTAATGTAAACGCTTGGTAAATTTTGCCGAGCGTTTTTTTGTAAAAAAAAGCCTTGCCAGACAGCAAGACCTCACATATAGAATAAATTATTTAAGGAGAGTACAGGAATTGAACCTGCGCGCCGGTATTAGCCGGTTCGACGGATTTCGAGTCCGTTGCATTACCACTCTGCCAACTCTCCAAGTCACTACTCATATATTTTACCAATAATGACTATAATTGCAAGCGGATTTTTAAATTAGGCATCCGTCAAGATTTGAGGATCGAATGGATCGATCCAAGCGGGGGCAATTTCTAAGAGACATAATGGTGAAATATTGGTACTATCCAACTTGGCAGCCAATACTTGCTTATCCTCCTGGCGGGCCGTAGCAATCTCCCAATCGGTCCATTCCGATTGCCAGGTTTCTCGACTAATAATGACGAGAAACCGGCGTGAACGTTTGATTTCTTTTCTGAGTCGGCGTTTGATAGTCGCGGCGTGTAAACCAGTAAATTTTGCGGACAAATGCTGTTCATGAAAGCTGATTGTGGGGAACTCCCAGTCATGTGCTGCCCACTCGCGGAGCTGCTCTTGAAACGAATGGGCTAATGGATCGGCTGACTGGTAGCTGATAAATAAATCACTCATACGGCAAACTCCCTTTCTGATTACCAACAGTGTAGTCTGCTAAGAAGTCAAATCCATGACAAACATGTTTATTTCTTATGAATACTATATAACAAGACTAATTCATTAATTGAATAAGATTGACTGCTTTATCAATTTTTCGTTTATCTTTGCTTAAGTATAAATCATCCATAAACTTTTCTATTGAATGAACACCCTGATGGGCAATGTTAGTAAGGGATGGCTCTGAATGATCTCTTCAGTTCTAACTTTTTTAATATCATATTTCAATAATATCTGTATCTTATCGGATATTTTATCCTATAATGAGATTCAGAATATTATTTTGAAAGAAGCCTGTCCATGTTCAAACTCATCGGCCTGATCCTCGTCATTATTGCTCTAGGAATTGCACTCTATAGTTACTTCCTTTCCCGACGCAATCAATAGGTTCAACCGCTCACCAGTTAGTCATTTCCTCTCAGAAATGACTTTTTTGTCTCATTTTACTTGCCAAAGTTATCATTTTAATGCATAATATAATTATTAACTAATCTAATCTATTAGTTAATTAGTTCATTGACGCAACTCCCAGGATCTCTCGTCGTCAGTGAATTGGCTTCAAATCAACGCATCTCACTATCACATATTGCTTGCTGCCCCCCGACTTATCGAAGGAGGTAACACCCATGTACAAACGCCTACTCGTCCCACTCGATGGCTCCAGTAACGCTAACGAAGCACTCAAGACCGCGATTGACTTGGCCCAGGACTGGCATGCCAAACTGATTCTCCTGCACGTCATCGACATTACCCAGTTCTCCGCGCAGGGTCTGGGTGGTGGCTACGCAGCCGTGATCAAAAGTCTCCGCGATACCAGCCAAGAAATTTTACAAGCGGCTCGTGATACCGCCGAAGAAGCGAATCTGGAAGCCGTGCTGCTGGTACGTGAGGGTGCACCGAAACAGGTCATTGTAGAAATTGCTAACGCCGCTGAGAGCATGGTCGACCTCGTCGTCATGGGTAAGTCTGGAACAAACGCGTTCTCCCGCATGATCGTCGGCTCCACGACAAATTACGTGGTCCAGCACGCTGAACCCAACGTTATCGTCGTTAACGACCTACCCGAACCACACGAGTAAGACCAATTTAGCCTTAAGTTGTCACCTAAGTTTTGCAGAGAGGCCCTCCCCTCTCTGCTTTTTTATGCCTGCGCTTCCATTAAAAAACTTATACCTAATTTCGTTTTCATGAAAGAAATCACGCTCTCCCCCTTTTCTTCCATCCGCCAACCGGGCTATAATGGATTGACGCACAATACATAGGAGGCACTTATCTTGAAACAAACCCAACCTCGTTGGTTTCTGGTCGGTATGATGCTGATTGCTGCCAACCTCCGTTTACCGATCACCATTATTCCCCCGTTACTGCCCAGTATCGAGAAAACATTGAACCTACCGAGCTCGATGGCAGGACTGATCACATCGATTCCTCTGGTGACCTTTGCTATTTTTTCACCAATCATTGTCAAATTGGCCCAGCGTTGGGGAAATGAACGAACCGTCTTTGGCCTCTTTTTACTGCTGATCGTTGGAACTTACCTTCGGATCATCCCGACTTTGCCAGCACTACTCTTCGGAACCTTCCTCGTCGGTATTGGAATCGATAGTGGTAACGTTCTCGTCCCCGCTCTAATCAAGGAACACATGCCCTACAAGATTCGACTGGGAACGAGTCTGTACACCCTGTCGATGCTCCTCGTTGGTGCCATCGGGACTGCCATCTCTGGTATTCTGATCTCACGGACCAGTCTTGCTGCTACGCAAGCCTACCTGGGAATCATCAGTATTATCGCCATCCTTGCCTGGTTCCCTAATATTCGGACCAAACGTCAGGAACCATTGACGGACGAACAACGTGCCCACATTCCCCACTATCAGAGTGTCTGGCGGCAGCCCTTGGGCTGGCTGATCACTTTATTCTTTGGCCTACAGTCGTTGGTCTACTACGCGATTATCACCTGGATGCCATCGATTCTGGCCGTGCACGGCGTCTCAACGATCACGTCCAGTAACCTCCTGACCCTGCTGCAGATTAGTGGCCTACCCTTATCATTTATGGTGCCGCTTCTCTTCAACAAGCGTCATGGCGTCAGCATCCTGCTAACCATCATGACGTTAGGGTACGTCGTCGCCCCGCTCACGTGGCTGATTGATACCAACTCCGTCCCATTTCTCACCATCGTCTCGTTAGTCACCGGCTTGGGCTCCGGTGTGGCCTTTAACCTCGCTATCATGTTCTTTACGGAAAAGACAGCGAACCCTTATCAAACAGCTGCAATCTCCGGCATGGCCCAATCCGCAGGTTACCTCCTAGCTGCGATCGGTCCGATTCTCTTCGGTTACCTCCAGCAATTCAGCGGTTCCTGGATGCCAGTGATCTGGCTACTCGTTATCTTCGCTACGGCACTGACCATCACTGGCATCATCGTCCAACGGCGTGGCATGATTAAGAATTAACTGTATTAGAGCTAGCCAGCTTTCAACCTTTGGCTCATGAAAAAACAAAATGGCTTTACCCTCTAAACACGAAGGTAAAGCCATTTTTGATTATCTTAGTAAGTCATTAAGCTAAAGATATCGTAGCCTTTCAGCTTGTCGCGGCCGTGTAACTCTTCCAATTCAATCAGGAAGGCTGTCCCAACCACGATACCACCCAGATCCTCGACCAATTGGATGGTCGCGCCAATGGTGCCACCAGTGGCTAAGAGGTCATCGGTAACCAAAACTTTTTGGCCCGGTTTGATGGCATCCTTGTGCAAGTACAGGGCCGATGTGCCATATTCTAGGTCATATGACGCCTTGACCGTTGGCCGTGGCAACTTACCTTGCTTACGAGCTGGCGCGAAGCCAATGCCCATTTGGTAAGCCACAGGGCAGCCGACGATAAATCCGCGGGCTTCTGGACCCACAACCATTTCAACACCCTTATCTTGGGCGTATGCGACAATTTCATCGGTTGCGGCGTGAAAGGCCTTACCGTCCGCCATTAATGGGGAGATGTCCCGGAACATGATGCCCTTTTCGGGGTAGTCCGGAACGGAAGCAATATATTTCGTAAAATCAGTTGCCATAAGTTAAGTAGCTCCTTTATTTTATATCAATGAGGCAAGACGCTTCGCTAACGCCGCAGCCGGACAGGCCAATAGGTCCTCTTCCGTCTGCATCTGTTGTTGCCGAAGCTGGTAACTCGGAGCCATCGTCAGATCCTTGTGCTCCGGATGCACCACACCATTCATGAGGCCGTGATCGATTGCGACAAAGCCACACTCGAAGAACACCTGAATCATGAAGACTAACTGGGTACGTGGAATTTGCAAGAAAGTTGCCAATTGTACCAGCTGGTGCCCCACATCTACTTGTTGATGCGATGCAACGAACTTAAATAGTTTAGCATATTGCGAGCGAGTTGGCATCCCTAATTGCGAAAGACTTTCTTTCTTATAGAGATAAGCCGTGATTTGAGCGGGTTGAAGTTGTTTTAAAACGATTTCTAAATCAGTCGTAGCATCCGGACAATCCACAATAAACACGGCAGAATCGGCTGGCAGTTTTTCGACTACGCTGCCATCATAAAGCAGTGCCGTCGCTTCTTCTGGCAGTTGGTTAGCTAACTGTCGAAACACATTGTTGTGGAAGAAAACGTACGTTCCGGGCTGCTGGAACATGGTTTGGTGAAGCCGATTGGTTCGTTCAACTTTTACCGGATTATCCGTCAACCGGAGATCCTTGACCATCACCTGCAAGGAATGTCGGCCCTGCCAGGCATTGTCCTCGATAGCACCGAGAACAGCCGCTGAATCCGGTGATGCACTCAGTGCCGCTACTTCTTTCCCAGCGCCAAACTGAATCGCGTTGAGCTGGTTATTACCTTCCTGAAGCTGAAACTTCAGGTGAGACTTATCCTTACCGATAGCCTTGATCTGCGTCAATGTAGCCGTTTCGAAAGCAAACAGTGGCTGACTGTTGTCCGTCCCAAACGGTGCCAGTTGTGCCAATTCCTGATACAGGTTTGGTGTGACTGTACCGACCGCTAAGGATGCCGCGACCGGTAACTCGGCCGGACCACTCTCAGTCAACTTCTGGTTAGCCGCCTCTTGATTCAAGGCATCAGCTAAGGCCCCTAGCTGCTCACTAGGTACCGTTAATCCAACAGCCATGTGATGACCGCCAAAAGCCGTCATCAGGTCTCTATGACCGTCTAAGGCTTCAAAGAGGTTAAATGCGGTCACGCTTCGTCCAGAGCCCTTAGCCCGACCTTCCTCATTGACGTTCAGAACCAACGCAGGCTTCCCCGTGGTCTCAACGACCTTGCTGGCAACGATTCCCAGAACCCCTTCGTGCCAATCGTGCCCACTGATGATCAACGCTGCTCGGTCGCGATGATCGACATCTTCAGCCTGTGCTAAAGCGGCCTGACTGATCTGCTGGACGAGTTCCTGGCGTTTACGATTCTTCTCTTCGGTCTGTTGCGCCAATTCCTTAGCCCGTGCATCATCCAACGTCGTCAGCAGTTCAACTGCCGGACTGGCATCTTCCAGCCGACCTAGCGCATTCAACCGTGGGGCAATTCCGAAGCCAATCGATTGCTCGGTCAGTTCTTCAGGTTTGATACCCGCTCCGGCCATTAGGGCTTGCAACCCCGGCCGTTCGTCCTGCTTTAATAACTGGAGACCGAAGTAAACCAGCACCCGATTTTCATCGACCAACGGTACCAGATCGGCGACCGTCCCGATGGCCGCAAGATCCAAAACATCTTGTGGGATCTCTTCGCGAAGAGCCTGAGCAACCTTAAAAGCCACCCCAGCCCCGGACAAACCTCCAAAGGGATACTCAGCGCCTGGATATCGGGGATGAATGATGGCGTATGCCGCGGGTAATTCTTGAGGAAGTTCATGGTGGTCGGTAACCACAACATCCACCCCGGCCTCATTCGCCGCCGCAATTGCCTCATTACCAGCAACCCCGTTGTCCACCGTCACAATGAGTTGCGTACCCGCTGCAATCAGTTTTTTAAAGGCAGCCACGTTCGGACCATAGCCGTCAGTAAACCGATTGGGGATATACGTATTGACCTTAGCACCCATCTCATTGAGCGTTTCGTAAAGAATCGACGTACTCGTAACGCCATCAGCATCGTAGTCCCCATAGATCGTAATCTGCTGGTCACTCCCGATGGCGTCCTCAATGCGATCGACCCCCTTCTGCATGTCATGGAGAAGGCTGGGATCATGCAGCTGTTCCGGTCCCGGATTCAAGAAGGCATGGGCTGCATCCGGCGTCTGATAGCCCCGATTCCACAAAATTTGTGCAACAATCGGCGAAATCTCTGCGGCCTTTGCTAATGCCTGTGCCTCCGCGGAAGGCTGGTCAACATTCTTAATGTTCCATTGGTATTGTGCGGCAATCACCAGCAAATCATCCTTTCTAAACGTTAGAAAAGCGGTGTCACTGGCACCGCTCCTCACTATCGGTTCTTGTTATTTTTCAGCCAATTTTACCTTTAATTCAGCATTTTCTTTCTCTAAATCCTGTAACTGCTTTTCCTGTTGCCCAGCGATCTGCTTACTCTTAGAGTTTTGCAAACGTTTGGTTAGGCGCTCATTGTCCTTGGTCAGTGCATCGATGCGGTCATGACTACTCTGCTCCAAGTCTTTGTAGGCCCGGTTGTGTTGGAAAACGGTAATGGTTGAGAAGAGAATCATCAACACCGCGCCGATTAGAATCGACACCAACAGAATCAAAATCAGTGGCCAATGAACCGTTGTGAATCCAAAAGAAACCGGGACACTTTCCACATTTAAGATGGCAAAGATTGCCACAACGATCACGAGTAAGATTGTTAAAACGATTCGCCACTGATTTTTCATTTCCGGACACCTTCCGCAGTTATTTTTTGAAATGGCACATTGTATTCATCAAAGTCCTTGACGACTCGCGTGTTTTTAAAGACCTCACGCGCCTGTTGCTGTAGCTCCAAAGCCATCTTGCCAGTGTAGCGCGCCGAGATGTGATTGAGCAATAACATCTTCACGTTGGTCCGTTTCGCCAGCTCAGCCGCTTGAATATTGGTCGAGTGGTAGTAGGCGCGTGCTAACTTGCTTTCACCCTTGGCAAAGGTGCTCTCGTGGACAAGAACATCGGCGTCCTGCGTCAGGCGAGAAGCATTCTGCGTCTGACGGGTATCACCTAAGAGGGCGACGATCCGGCCAGGTTGGCTCGGACCTAAGAAGTCCGCACCACTCACCGTTCGACCGTCAGGCAGTGTAACCGTCTTACCAGCCTTCAATTCGCCGTAGACCGGTCCAGATGGAATCTGCGCTTCTCGCAATTTGTCGACCATCAATTCTCCAGGATGATCCTTTTCGACGACCCGGTAGCCAAAACATTCAATACGGTGATCGAGATGCTGGGCGTAGACGCGAAACTTATCATCCTCAAAGATCATACCATCCGCAGACAATTCACGGTAATGGATCTTGTAGGACAGTTTAGTCTCTGAGACACGCATGCTTACCTCAACGAAGTCGCGAATGCCCTTGGGTCCATAGATGGTCAACGGTTCATTACCGCCTTGAAAGGACCGGCTACTCAAGAGACCTGGCAGCCCAAAAATATGGTCACCATGCAGATGCGTAATAAAAATCTTATCGATCTTCCGCGGTTTTAACGTGGTCCGCAGAATTTGATGCTGAGTGGCTTCACCCACGTCGAACAGCCACACTGAATTACGCTCATCGAGTAAGCGCAACGCCGTACTGGTCACATTCCGAAACTTCCCGGGTGACCCGGCGCCCGTCCCTAAAAATTGAATTTCCATATTTTTTCGTTCCTATTCTATAATTAAAGTCCGTCCACTATTTTAGGGGATTTTAGGTAAAATCGCAACTCTCAAAACCGACCATCCCCAGTGAAGGGGATTATTGCTAGGGTTCTTTCCTGAAATTCGGTATAATCGAGGTAAGCTTGTGATTGGGGGCAACAGAACATGCGGCTCATTGACTTTAACCTGTCGACTATCGACTTACATCCCGCCTTGCGCCTGTATTGGGAGCACGACGGTCAGCAAGTCCCGGTGGTTGACCTACAAACCAAGACTCACCAGCTCCACCTCATCACGGGACCAGGGCGTCCGTTAACGTTGGATCAATTGCGAACCCGCGTGCAGCAGGTCGACCCCCAGACCAGCCTATTCATCGCCCAGGAATCGCCCCAACGCCTTTACGGTTACCGCCTAGTGCCCCATCAAATCTTATTCGGTTGAAAGGAGTTTTACCATGCGTTTCATCAAAGCATCATTGTTTCTCAGCCTCAGTCTCCTCGCACTGGGACTCGCTGGCTGCCAATCCAGCGGCCAAAAGAGTACCGCCAACTTCAAGGACAGCAGTAGTCAGTCCAGCAGTTACAGTGCCAAAGAACCTGACGCCGCGGTGACCTCATCGTCTGTCTCCCATAAAAAAGAGGCTCAAACTTATCATCCGCAGGCCAAATTGACCAAGAACACGCGTTATATGAAGTCAGGAAACCTCAAGAAAGCTGGCCAATACACTTTCGACAAGGTCGGCACGCAACTCACACTGACCACTGTCAAACATCCACAGACAACCATTAAGTCTGGTGACCTGACGTATAAGATCACCACCGTTCGCATCATTAAGAATACCGCCAAGACGGCCGCCGCCAAACGAATGGCAGCTCAGGCCTTAAACCTGGCACAACTCAAGAGTCCCTACTACACACTACAGGTTAAGTTTACCATTTATAACCACGGGAATCAGGCCGTAACCACCGATGGTATTCAAAGTATCCGACTGAGCGGTAACCGGCAACTCAATGCGGCTAATCAGTTGAGTGATGCCAGTGCCGGAAAGAACATTCCGGCCAAGGGCAAAATGGCCACATTTGCTACCGGCCTCGCCAGTGAAAAGACTAAGCCAACCTTCAAGTCCGTCAAAATTAAATTTGCGGGTGCCTTTGTTGACAAGAAGCAGGTGGTCAAGCCCACGACTTGGTTAAAACTGGCACTTTAAGCCAACACGTCATTTCCGTGAGCAATCGGCAATTATTCGCTTACCTTCATAAAGTTCAAAATTAAAGCGTGGTCAATCAGGATTCAAGTCTTGATTGACCACGCTTTTGTTGACGCTAAACTATTAAGCCATGTATTCGAAGGTAAAGTCGTCAATCTTGACCAGGTCGCCGTTCTTGGCACCGTGATCTCGTAAACCGTTGTCGACGCCCATTCCCCGCATCTGACGGGTAAAGCGTAACAAACTTTCATCATGATTGATGTCCGTCATCCGGAAGAGCTTCAACAGCTTGTCACCAGTCAGAACCCAAGTCCCATCGGCATCCTGTGTAATTTCAAATTCTGCCTCAGGTTTGAAGTCGTATTCAGCCTTTTCGACCACTTCTTCTTGCTTAACTGGGAATTTCGGCGTTGCGGCTAAGATGTCGGCCGTCCGCTGTAGCAGCGGGGTCAACCCATCATGAGTCAACGCGGAGACGGCATAGACTTCCGGCGCCTGAGCCAACAGCTCGTCTTGCTTCAAATCTTCCTTGAACTTAGCCAAGTTATCGGCAGAATCCGGCATATCCATCTTGTTGGCAACCACGATTTGTGGCCGCTTCAAAATATCAGGATCATACGTCTTAAGTTCTTCATTAATCTTTTCAAAATCTTCATAAGGGTCACGACCTTCGAGGCCACTCATGTCGATCAGATGCAGGATGACCCGCGTCCGCTCGACGTGCCGTAAGAATTGGAAACCTAACCCAACCCCATTAGCGGCCCCTTCGATCAAGCCAGGCAAATCGGCCATCACAAAGTCACGACCATCCGGTAACCGCACCATCCCCAGGTTAGGGACTAGCGTGGTAAAGTGATATTCCGCGATCTTAGGTTTGGCACTCGTGACCGTCGACAATAGCGTGGACTTTCCAACGGATGGAAAGCCGACCAAACCGACATCAGCGAGAACCTTTAATTCCAACCGAATCTCAAATTCCTGACCAGGTTCCCCATTTTCGGCGATTTCTGGTGCGGGATTCTTGGGTGAGGCAAAGTGGATATTCCCCCGACCGCCACGGCCACCCTTAGCCACGATGGCCGAGTCATCATTGGCAACTAAGTCAGCGATGACGGCACCCGTTTCATTATTATAAATGGTGGTTCCTTGGGGAACACTGATAATCGTGTCCGCGGCCCCACGCCCAGTCATGGACTTTATGGCACCGTTGCCCCCACTCTTGGCCTTAAACTTCCGTTGATACCGGAAATCCATCAGTGTCCGTAAGCCTTCGTCAACGGCGAACACGATGTTTCCACCGCGACCACCGTCACCACCGGCAGGCCCACCATTAGGCACAAATTTTTCCCGACGGAAGGCGACCATCCCGTCGCCACCCTTACCGGCCTTGACGTCAATTTTAACTTGATCTACAAACATAATTATTATTCCTCGTTTTCTAAACCAGCGCATGCTGCTTTCTTCGTAAAGTATCCTGCTAGCCAGTATACCGGCAAACGGCCGTCACGTCAAAGTTTCGTTGGCGTCCGCGGATTTTTTATTTCTGCCGTCTCTGCTTGCAAGGTCAAGCGAATCGTCTGCGCAACGGTTTTACTAACACCTAATTCTCGCAGATCATCCACACTGGCCTCGCTAATCTTCTTGGTCGATCCAAACTTCCGTAACAATTTATTCCGCGTCTTGGGCCCCACACCGGGTATCCGATCAAGCCGTGAACTCAGCGAATGCTTGCTGTGAACCTGACGATGGAAGGTAATGGCAAACCGGTGAACTTCATCCTGAATCCGCTGAACCAGATAGAAGCCCTGACTCTTCGGGTCCAAATGGACGTGGTGATCATCGGCGCCAAACAACAGATCAGCCGTCTTATGGTGGTCGTTCTTGACCATCCCGGCGACCGGAATGTGGAGATCAAATTCATCCGACAAGACTTCTTTGACCGCATTCATTTGAATGTCGCCCCCATCCATCAAAATCAGGTCCGGCATCTGTGCGTGCTCCTTGAGCAACCGACCGTAACGTCGGCGAATGACTTCCAGTGTACTGGCCGTTTCGTCGGCGTGATCGACGGTTCGCAATTTATATTTCCGATACAACTTCTTATTGGGTTGACCATCAACGAAGACCACCATCGCTGAAACCAGATCGGCCCCTTGAATATGAGAGTGGTCAAACGCTTCAATCTTGTGCCCCGGCGTAATCCCCAAAGCATCGGTAATTTCCTTCATGGCCCCAGTGGTCTTGCCCTCGTCGAGCTCTAACAGCCGAAATTTCTCTTCTAAGACCAATCGAGAGTTCTTGGCAGCCATGTCCAACAGATCACGTTTAGTCCCTCGCTGCGGCGTTCTAACGGGCACGTGAAGGATCTCCTCGATACTGGCAGCGTCAATGCTCGCCGGTACCAAAATTTCTCGAGGTAGCACCGTATTCTTCCGTTGATAGAACTGCACGATAAAGCTGGCCAATTCTTCTTCAGCGGTGCTGACAATCGGAAACAGCCGTTTCTCACGTTTCATCAACCGTGCTTGACGAATGAAGAAGACTTGAATCGACAGCCACCCCTTGTCTAGGTAAAAATTAAAGATGTCCCGGGGGGTGCTGTCATTAGAAATAATCTTTTGCTTTTCCACCGTGGCTTCAATATAGCGAATCTGATCACGTAGATCCGCCGCGCGCTCGTAAGCCATATCAGCGGCTGCGGCAGCCATGCGATCACTCAAGTCTTTTTCGGCGTGACCGACGTTGCCATTTAAGAAAGACTTGATCTTCTTGATCTGTTCATCGTAGTCGGCCTGGGGAACTTCCTTGAAGCAGGCACCAAGGCACTGTCCCATATGATAATACAAACACGGTCGCCCCTGATAGCCGGTACACCGCCGTAGCGGATAGACCTTCTGCAGGAAGTGAATGGTTTCCTCAGCCGCATAAACGTTGGGATACGGTCCGAAGTAATAGGCACCATCCTTTTTAATGTCGCTGACCAGCAGCAATTGTGGGTCCCGTTCGTTGGTAATCTTGATGTAGGGATACCCAGTTCCCCGTTTCAGCTTGATGTTGAAATACGGCTGATGCTTTTGAATCAGCGTAATTTCCAGGAGGAAAGCCTCCTTGTCCGTCGAAGTGATGATCGTCTCAAAGTCCACGATTTCACTGACCAACTGTGCCGTCTTCCCGGTGTGGCTACTCTTAAAGTACGACCGCACTCGGTTCTTCAGGTTCTTTGCCTTCCCCACGTAAATAATCTGGCTGTTAATGTTCTTCATCAAATAACAGCCAGGAAGGCCCGGCAATAACGCCAATTTGTGTTCCAAATATTCTGATGCCAAGGGCCAAACCTCCCGTTCATTTCTCGAATTAGCTTATAAAGTATAAGCCGAATACGTGTTTGGCGCAAGCAATTCGCCCCGGCCACAGCGCTGATTCAGGAGTGCACTGATCAGTCGTGAATCAATCCAATTTCTTCGGTTTTTATCAAGCTTCACCCTGATAAATGACAAATCTCATGAATTCTGCTATGATAACTGCTAAAGACAAGGAGGTGGCTTGAATGGCTCTTAAAGTAAAACGCCAGGATGACCTTGACTCCATGTTCGGTAAATTTGCTGAGATGGACCCCACGGACGTGAAGCGCGACAAATTTTTGAAGCGTGACGATGCCCACAAGGATAACAAGCGCGCTAAAGGCTTGATCAACGCCGATAAATCAAAACACGAACAGGATCACAGTCAAGACTAACGTCGAAAGCTAAAGGACTCACGGAAAAATCCGTGGGTCCTTTTATTTTTAGACTTTATCTTGAAGAACCCTATATCGCTCTCACGAAATGATTACCGTTCCGGTTGGAAGCCATGAGGATAGCGTTCATTGAGACGTTTAATGTTATCTTGTGCCACTTCATCGAAGTCGATGTCGGCCCACTGGGCGATCTGGCTTAAATACCAGAGCACGTCACCCATCTCCTTAACGATGGCTTCGTGATCCATGTCCTGACCGTGGAAGGTGTAGTTCTTCACGAGATCGACGACCTGACCAGACTCACCGGCCAACCCCAATGCACAGTTGGTTAGAACCTGCTCGTTGCCATACAACGTTCGGTTCGCAGCTTTTTGATAATCATTAAATTCCATTCCTATTCCTCCCCAAAGGCTTGTTTTTCGATCCAATTCCAGACGGCATCCTTCCCGGACTTCTTCGGTGCCGAGAACATGATGATATTATCTGTATTAGGTAGGTTCATGGCCTTCTTAATCTGACTTACAGCCTGATTCCACTTACCACGAGCAATCTTGTCACTCTTAGTGGCAACGATCAGCGTTGGCAGATTAAAATAGGCCAGGTACTGATACATCTGAACATCGTCTTCGGTCGGTGCGTGGCGAGCATCAACGAGCGAGACAACCCCTTTTAATTGGTCGCGTTGCGTCAGATACGTTTCGATCATCTGGCCCCACTTCTCCCGTTCCGTCTTGGAAACCTTGGCGTAACCATAGCCAGGGACATCGACGAAGTAGAGTTGATCCTCGACGTTATAAAAGTTCAGGGTCTGCGTCTTCCCTGGTTGACCGGATGTCCGAGCGTACGAGCGTCGATTGATCAAAACGTTGGTCAGTGAAGATTTTCCAACGTTTGATCGGCCGACCAGCGCAATTTCTGGATACCCCGTCGTTGGATACTGTGCGGGGTCAACCGCACTCATGACTAATTCTACGTGATTGACTTCCATTGGTTAATGCCATCCTCTCCAAATATCTTTCATTATTCTAACACAGAACGTCACCCCACTGGAGAATTTCTCGACCAGCGGTTCCGCAATAAAGCGGTTAAAGCCCGCTCCCCCAACCCTTTACGCAACCATAAAAAAAGCGACCAGCTTGAAGACTGGTCGCAACGCCACACTGTGTGGCAATTATGAAGCTTTTTGGTCCTTTAAAATCACATCCGGTTCGGCATGGTCGGTTACGGTTTCAGCCGTAATCACAACTTTAGCCACGTCATCGCGACTAGGCAGGTCGAACATGATATCACGCATCACGTCTTCGATGATTGACCGCAATCCACGAGCACCGGTATTCCGGGCAATGGCTAATTTAGACATTTCGCGGAGGGCAGCTGGCTGGAATTCCAGTTGAACGTCATCGAGGGACAGCAACTTCTCGTATTGCTTGACCAACGCGTTCTTAGGCTCCGTCAAGATCCGAACCAAGTCGTTTTCATCCAGTTTCTCGAGGGCCGTCAAAATTGGCAACCGCCCGATAAATTCTGGAATTAATCCGAACTGGAGCAAATCTTCTGGAATCACATGTTGCATCAAACCATCACCGGAAGCCAAGACGTTTTGTTCCTTACTGTCGGCACCAAATCCAATCGTTTGGTCACCCAGACGACGCTTGACGATGCCGTCAATGCCATCAAAGGCCCCACCAACGATGAAGAGGATGTTGGTCGTGTCAATTTGAATGAACTCTTGTTGGGGATGCTTACGACCACCCTGAGGCGGAACGTTGGCAATCGTGCCTTCAAGAATCTTCAGGAGAGCTTGTTGCACCCCTTCACCGGAGACGTCACGCGTAATCGAAACATTTTCGGACTTCTTCGCAATTTTATCGATTTCATCGATGTAAATAATACCCTTTTCGGCGCGGTCAACGTCGTAATCGGCGTTTTGTAGCAGCTTCAACAGGATGTTTTCAACATCTTCACCCACGTAACCAGCTTCAGTCAGGGTCGTGGCATCTGCGATAGCAAACGGCACGTTTAAAATCTTAGCCAGACTTTGGGCCAGGTAGGTCTTCCCGGAACCAGTAGGTCCAATCACAGCAATGTTGCTCTTCTGCAATTCAGGCCCCTCATCGTCGGCTTGAGCCATTTCGTTTACCCGCTTGTAGTGGTTGTAAACAGCAACGGATAACGTCCGCTTGGCTTCACTTTGACCGATAACATATTGGTCGAGCGTGTTGACAATTTCAGCAGGCGTTGGCACTTCTAAGGTTTCTTGTGCGGTGTCTTGACTGAATTCTTCATCAATGATTTCTTTACAGAGGTCAATACATTCATTACAGATGTAAACACCTGGGCCGGCAACGATCTTCTTGACTTGATCTTGTGATTTACCACAAAAAGAACAGGTCACTGGGCCATTCGTTTCGGTGTTTTCAAACAATAAACTTCACCCTTTCTCTCCAGGCTTAAGCCTAACTCATTACAAAGTACTGTGTGTCAGTAAACCTGTCGAACTAACCAGATTTCCCTATCAATCGTGTACTATACCACAGATAAGCCTATGATAAAATCAATTTGCCTCAACGGCTCAGAAAACCTGATTCTAATGAAAAACCGGGACAACAGCGACTGTCGTCCCGGTCAAGTCCTCAATTGGCTAAGGAATTAATCCTTATCTTCTGAGTCCTTCTTCTTGTCTTGCTTTGCGGAATCGGCAATCAAGTCAACGGCGCTCTTGATAGCAATGTCATGCTTTAACATGTCATCTGAAAGGGCACTGCGAACAGCACTTTCTTCCATGCCGTATTGGCCAGCTAAGTCCTTAACTTCAGCACTGATTTCGTCTTCTGAAGGTTCGATCTTTTCAGCAGCAACGACGGCTTCAAGCACAAGGTTAGTCTTAACCCGCTTTTCAGCGCCATCGGTGAATTGCTTCCGTAAGTCGTCTTCAGTCGTCCCAGTCAATTGGAAGTACATCTTTGGTTCGATGCCTTGTTGTTGCATGTTAGCCAGGTATTGGTCCATTTGACGGTTGATGTCATCCTTCAGCATAGCTTCTGGGATGTCGGCGATTTCGGCATTATCAACGGCTTCGCTGATAGCTTCGTCTTCGATAGCATCGTGAGCAGCTTGTGTCTTTTGTTCCTTCAAGCTGTCCTTCGTCTTGGCTTCTAATTCTTCTAAGCTGTCAACTTCTTCGTCAACATCCTTAGCGAATTCATCATCCAATTCTGGTAATTGCTTTGCCTTAACTTCGTGGAGGGTAACCTTAAAGGTAGCTTCCTTGTCGCGTAAGTCTTCAGCTTGGTAATCCTTAGGGAAAGTAACCTTAACGTCAACGTCATCGCCAGCTTTGTGACCAACTAATTGGTCTTCGAAGCCAGGGATGAAGGAGTTAGAGCCTAATTCCAAGGAGTAGTTGTCAGCCTTACCACCATCGAATTGCTTGCCATCAACGTAACCGTCGAAGTCAATCACAACAGTGTCGCCCTTAGCAGCGGCTTCATCTTCTTTAAGCACTAATTCGGCTTGTTGTTGACGTTGCTTTTCTAATTCGGCATCGATGTCCTTTTGGTAAACCCGCGTGTTTTGCTTCGTTACGCTGAGATCCTTGTAGTCACCAAGCTTAACGTCTGGCTTAACCGTAACAACGGCCTTCAGAACCCAAGCCTTACCCTTGTCCATGGATTCAACGTCCACTTGGGGTTGGTCGACTGGTTCGATACCAGCGTCCTTGATAGCTTCTTCGTAAGCATCTGGTAAAACAATGTTTAAAGCATCTTGGTACAATGCTTCTTCACCATACATTTGGTCGAAGATTTGGCGTGGTACACGGCCTTTACGGAAACCAGGTACAGCCAGGTTCTTCTTGGTGCGCTTGAAGGCCTTGTCCAGACCATCCTTGATCATATCAGGAGCAATTTCAAAGGTTAATTCGCCTTGATTAGAGTCCTTTTTTTCCCATTTTGCAGCCATTATTTTCCCTCCGAAATGAAAGATATTACTATTTACAATTCTATCAATTGCATACTGTATAAGTGTACCTTATGCTATCCAAATTGTAAAATAGTTTTTGCTGAAATGCCGTGAATGACGCGGCTTTCCTTAAATTTTTCGTCGAAAATCCGATAAAGATAAACCGCTACCGAAAATTTGACATCACGGGTTAACCCTCCGGTCGTCACACCAAGGTGTCAACCCGAAACCCGCACACCATTTACAGCGAGTCTCTAGGTACGAAAAAAGGACTGAAAGGTCACCCCTTCAGCCCCTCTTTCAAGGCACACTAATTAATAAATTAATTAGTCGTCAATTTCCGTAACAGTACCGGCACCAACAGTGTGGCCACCTTCACGGACAGTGAACTTAGTACCCTTTTCAATGGCAGCTGGTTGGATCAGTTCAACAGTGAACGTCACGTTATCACCAGGCATAACCATTTCTACACCATCAGGCAATTCGATAACACCAGTGATATCAGTGGTGTGGAAGTAGAATTGTGGACGGTAGTTTGAGAAGAATGGCGTATGACGGCCACCTTCTTCTTTGCTCAAGATGTAGACTTCACCCTTGAACTCTTTGTGGGTTTGGATCGAACCTGGTTGTGCAAGAACTTGGCCACGAACAACTTGTTCACGGTTAATCCCACGCAATAAGGCACCAACGTTATCCCCAGCTTCACCAAGGTCCAACGTCTTACGGAACATTTCAAGACCAGTAACAGTCGTCTTCAATACGTCGTCATGTAAACCAACGATTTCAACTTCGTCACCAACCTTAACCATCCCACGGTCGATACGACCGGAAGCAACAGTCCCACGACCAGTGATCGTGAAGACGTCTTCAACGGGCATCAAGAAAGGCTTGTCGTTTTCACGAACTGGCGTTGGGATGTAATCATCAACAACGTCCATTAAGTGAAGGATAACCTTGGTTTGTTCTTCGTCGCCTTCGAGAGCCTTCAAAGCAGACCCACGAATAACTGGAATATCGTCACCAGGGTAATCGTATTCGGACAGCAATTCACGAACTTCCATTTCAACTAAGTCGACCAATTCGTCGTCATCAACTAAGTCGGTCTTGTTTAAGAAGACAACGATGTAGTTAACACCAACTTGGCGAGCAAGCAAAATGTGTTCACGCGTTTGTGGCATAGGGCCATCAGTAGCAGCAACAACCAAGATAGCACCGTCCATTTGGGCAGCACCAGTGATCATGTTCTTGATGTAGTCAGCATGTCCTGGGGCATCGATATGCGCATAGTGACGCTTTTCAGTTTCGTATTCAACGTGGGCAGTGTTGATCGTGATACCACGTTCACGTTCTTCTGGAGCAGCATCGATATCAGCGTAATCTTCGGCCTTTGCTAAACCTTTGTCAGCAAGTACCTTAGTGATTGCAGCAGTTAACGTCGTTTTCCCATGGTCAATATGGCCAATAGTACCAATATTTACATGGGGTTTAGTTCTTTCATAATGTTCTTTTTCAGCCATTAATGAAACCCTCCTGTATTTTATCGCAAGGATAATCTCTTCTCACAAAGAAAATTAATCACCCTTTGCGTAAAATTATACTACTTCTTTTCAGAAAGGGAAAGCTGGAACCCTCCCAAAAAAGAATCCTTGACCAGTATATATGCTGCGGAATTATTTGTAAACTAAAATCTTGCCGAATTTACGGTTTTTCATGATTTTCATGGTTAATCGGCCCAAATAATGCACTCATGAAGTGATTTAAGCGGTTTTGCCACTCAGAAATTTCATTTAATTCTGCAGCATCGATCTGATCTGTCACCGGTTGCTGCGCCACGGTCTGGACCCAGGCCAGTGGATTCCGAATAATCTTGTCGATAAACGGATACAGCATCATTAATTGTAACGTAATTGTTTGTGAAACGCTAGCGGCAAGCATCGGATCTCTCTGGCCCAGGTCTTCATGTAGATAATTTTGCATCATATATGCAGCCCGACTCGCCCCGACCGGTTGCAATTGCGTGGTATCCAAAGTGTAACCCTCATCGTCTAACCAATGAAGACGAACGGTTTTCGTTGTGTGCAGGCGTAAAAGTTCTTCCAGAAGAGTCGCACGCATCAATGGATGTAAAAAAGGATCGACCAATAAATACTGAACGCCCTGCATGAATTCCTTGAGTGGTAACTGACGTGCATGTGTCAGTCGTTGCCGCTGCTCATCAAAATCCACATCTCCAAGATGATAGAATTGCTTAGCCAAGACCCGCTGCGTCTCCCCCAGTGCCTGGCGAGAAGCCGTCTCAGCGTTGACAATCTCTGAAATTCCCGCATCACGCCACGCCTTTGCCGCCGGCAGATCGCAGAATTCTCGTGCGAAAATAAATTGCTGATTCTTCAGAGCCACGTCTAAGCGTAGTTGAAAAGTCTCTGCCGTCGTTAAATAAACCGCATCCTGTTCCGCCGCAAATTGTTCCGCCGCCAAATACTTCTCATCGTGGTAGAGACTCGCCACCAAATAACGATTAAATTCGGCCGTTTGCTGGTCATTATAGAGCCGTTCAAACCACTCAGTCGCCGAGGACCACTCCTCCGCATCGAACGCCTGGTGAGCTCGCTCAATGGCTTGTTCACGAGCATCCGGACTAGAAAATTCTCCCATAGCACATTCCTTTCTGTACCAAAAATGATTGAATCAAAACGGACCGACGCCAAATGGTCTCGGTCCGTTCATATTTTTACTGTTTGTCTGTTGTTTCGACTGACTTAGCCACGTGCGGACGCCGCTTTCGATTGCGCCGTGGTTTATGCGTAACCTGGCCATCCTTAGTCGCTGCAGCAGGTTTATTGCCAGTTGCCTTTGATTTAGACCCCTTAGCTTTAGGTTTTGCCTTTGGCTTAGCGGGGACCTTGGTATCTTTAGCCTGTTCCTTCCCCGTGTCTGCCTTATCCTTGCTACTTGCTCGACGATGGTGCTGGTTGACCTCCATGATAACCGGTAAGATCACTGGGCGCCGGTGCGTCTGTTCAAAGAGGTAGTGACTCAAATGTTCCCGCACGTCCTGCTTCAAATGGCCCCAATCAAACTCTTTGTTATCGAGGTTATTTTGAACGGCCTTGCTGATGATTTGGCCACTCTCCTGCATCAAATCCTTGTTGGCCTTGACGTAGACGAATCCCCGAGATGTAATCTTGGGTTCCGCCACGATCTGTTTCTTCTTACGGTCAATCGTCACCACGGCGATAAAAATACCGTCGTCGGCCAAGACTTTCCGGTCACGCAGAACGATGTTTCCGATATCACCAACACCGATCCCATCGATCATGGTATCACTGACATCGATACCTTCACCAAGACCCATGGTCCCCTTGTCGTATGTTAGAACATCACCCTTGGCAAGAATGAAGACGTGGTCGGCAGGCATTCCTAACTCCATTGCGGCGTTAGCATGCGCGTTCAATAGTCGGTATTCCCCTTGAATAGGCACTAAATACTTTGGCTTCAACAGGTTCAGCATGAGTTGCAAGTCGCGTTTGTAGGCGTGACCTGAAGAATTCATTTCATCGGAAATAGCCTTCACTTCACCACCCGCACGGTAAACCATGTCCCGCGTCTGGGCAACCGTCGTATCCATAGCATGAGAAGGTGTCGTTGTAATGTAGACCAAGTCACCTTCTTGCAGATTGAGCGTTTTTTCCTGCTTATTCGCCATCCGTTGAATAGCCTTGATGGGTTCACCCATCTTGCCAGTCTGTAGGATCACCGTTTCAGCAGGCTCTAAGCTATCAAGTTGTTCTGGCGTAACCAAGAGATCGTCGTCAAAAGACAGCTTGCCCAACTTCATCGCCGTGTTAACGATTTTTTCCAGGTCCTGCCCAGTCAAACAAACCTTCCGTCCCGTCTTAGCGGCGGCATCGAAGACTTGCTGAATCCGCAAGATGTTTGAGGCCACACAGGCAACGACAACACGGCCGTTACGGTAATTAAACGTTTCCTCGATGGATTCAGCAATTTCCTGTTCGGAAGCATTCATCGTTGGATTTTCAGCATTGGCAGAGTCGCTCAGTACAGCTAACACACCAGCTTGGCCAATAGCCCCGAGCCGGGCGTAATCCGTCTGGTAGCCAGGCTTAGCTGTTTGGTCAAACTTGAAGTCCCCGGTATAAACGATTTGACCTTCATCCGTCTTCAGAACGATCCCCATGGATTCTGGAATCGAGTGAGTCGTTGAGAAGAAGGATACCACCACGTCACCGAAGTCAATTTCAGTCTTTTCATCAACCACGTGGAAGTCATCGTAGTTCTTTACCTTTGGTTCATCGGCGACGTTTAACTTAGCTAATGCAATCGTCATTTCTGACCCAAAGACTGGAACGTTGAACTCACTCAAAAAGTAAGGTAACGCGCCAATCGCATCAGCATGGCCGTGAGTCAGAAAGACCGCAACAATGCGATCCTTATTCTCACGTAAGTAGTTCCAGTCCGGAATCACAACATCGATTCCTAATAACTCATTTTCCGGGTACTTTAACCCACAATCTAAAATATAAATACTGCCGTTAACGTCAACGGCATACATGTTCTTCCCGTTCTCGCGGACACCACCAAACGGAATAATTTTTATCTTTGCACTCATAAGTTCACCTCAAGTATTTTCACTAGTTTTAAGTTAATCACTGATCTGCTGCGACCAGTCTTTTCTTATAGGTATCGCTACCTAAATTCGTCCATGATTAAACTTTCTCCAGTCTACCATACTTTGGACAATTACTGAACTAGGAAGGTGTCCCACGCAAAAAAAGTCCATCTCCCAGAGGGAAATGGACTCATCGGTGCGGCGAATTAACGACGCAGACCTAAGCTCTTGATTAATTCACGGTAACGTTGAACATCAGTCTTCCGTAAGTAAGCCAAAAGGTTCCGACGGTGACCAATCTTCTTCATCAAACCACGTTGGGAATGGAAATCCTTACGGTGATTTTGCATATGCACGTTGATTTCGTTGATATCAGCGGTCAAAACAGCAACTTGGACCTCAGTAGAACCCGTGTCGCCTTCGTGACGTGCGTATTGCTTGATAACTTCGTTTTTCTTTTCTGGACTAATAGCCATGGTAAATGTACCACCCTTCATATAATTGCCCTAAACTGAGTAAGTCGACGGTGGTTGTCGAACCAACTAAGTTAAGGGTTTGTGCTTTTGCACAGTTACCTATCATACTGAATTTCCACCAAAATAGCAAGCTTTTCCATGTAAATGCCTATCAAGTAAAATTGCTTTACATTTATCTCGCTAAGGTATTGCATTCGGTCTCTGGATTCTGTATAATTACATACGTTGAAATTAAGATTTCCGGTACAGGAATTCTCATTCGGAGGTGAAATTTTCATGCCAATTATCAAATCAGCAATCGAACGTGCCAAGACCAATGTTAAGGCCAACGAACGTAACTCAGCACAATTAAGCACGATGCGGACTGCCGTTAAGCGCTTCGAAGAAGCCAAGACGGCCGGTGCCGACAACGCGGATGAATTATACCGTTTAGCTAGTGCTGCTGTTGACCACGCCGCTTCCAAGGGCTTGATCAAAAAGAACAAGGCATCTCGTGACAAGTCACGGATGGCTGCACGTTTAGCTAAGTAATCAATTAATCAAACAGATTAGATGATGCAATTCAGGGAGTCGACCATTCTGGTCGGCTCCCTTTTTTGATACCATTTTAGGCCGTTTGACCCTCGGCGAATTGCGTCATAAATAACGAAAACAGCATTTCTGGCGCCATTGCAGTAGATTTCATCTGCTTCTCCACCCGAAACAATCCCAAATAGGCCTGATTCAAATCGGTCAGCTTGAACCGTCGCTGTGATTGCAGTGCCAGCTTGATCCGATAAGGATGGACTTTCAGCAGGCTGGCCAGCTTTCCCTGACTGTATCCCTGTTTAGCCAACACCTTTGTCTGGATCAGCAAGCGGAACTGGCCTTGCAAGATTGCATTGATCTTTAACGGTTCTTCCTTGGCCAGCAACAATTCCCGGTACAGCGTGACAGCTTTAGCCGTGTCCTTGGCCAGAACCTGATTGACCAGATCAAAGACATTTTGCGTCAATGTCTGAGCCACCAGTCCAGTAACGGCGTCCGGTTGAATCGTCTTCTGTGGATAAGCAAAGAGTTCCAGCTTTGGGAGCTCCGCCATCATCAGTGTCAGGTCTGCATCCGTACGTTGAATCAGTTCACCCAGTGCCGCAGGGGCCATGGTATACCCATCTTGTTTGAGCTGCGTCGTCACAAACTGCCGCACGTCTCGTTCAGAGAAGTTGCCAATATCAATGGTCGTAGCCACCTGTTTCAGCTGTTTAGATACCTTCTTACGACCGTCTAGCTTCTCATAAGGTGCAAAGAAGACCAGTACCGTACTTTCCATAGGCGATTCTAAGTAAGTTTGGAGGCTAGCAACATCGTGTTCTACCTTTTGCTTCTTGGTCTCCCCAGTCAAGAATTGGGGATTATCGATACATACAACCCGCCGTTCACCAAAGAACGGTGCTGCCATAGCATCATCTAATGCGACAGCCAGCGGTACAGCATCCATATCATAGGTAGCATAGTTCATTGTTTGTTCTTCCGCGGGAACGACCGACTTAAAGGCCGTCTTCAACCGCCGCTGAAGATAGTCTGCCTGCCCCATAATCAGGTATACCGGCGCTAGTTTGCCACCGGTTGCCAAGGTTTTTAAGAGTTCATTAATCGTCAAGAGTCCCGTTCCCCTTTTAATTTAGTCTGCCAGACGCCGTGTTTCCCCGTATAGACATAGCGAATCATGCCACTCGTTTGGGTGCTCACTGCCGGCACATCAGCCGCTCGCAACGTTGTCAGAGTCTCGGCATGCGGATGACCATAGCGGTTCTCCCGCCCAGCCGAAATAACTGCCCACCGTGGACGGAGTTGCTCGATAAAGGCCGGTACACTGGCCGTCTTGCTGCCGTGATGTCCTAATTTTAACACGTCAGTTCGAAGCTGTGGGTCATCACCCATAATTTTCCGTTCCCCTGCTTGGTCCAAGTCCCCCATGAAGAGAAAGTTCAGCCCACCAAAATCGCCCTGTAAAGCCAATGAATTGGCATTTTCGGCCGGCGCTGCCTCATATGGATGTCGAACGCGTAGTGGCACTTGACTGGCAATCGTGATCGGTTGAATCTTCACCGGGAAGCGACTGTGGACTAACACCCGTTGCCATCCCGGCTCAGTCTCCATCCCCGCCGGCACAAGTAACCGTTTAACCCGTATAGCCTGCAAAAAAGCGGGGAGATCCCCAATATGATCGGCATCGTGGTGGGTCAAATACAGGTCGTCCACGTGATCGATTCCGATGCTTCGTAGATAATTCAGATTCGTATGCGTCGCTGCATATGTCGTTGGCGTGGATGGCACCCATTTCGGCTGAGGAAAGGCCAAATGACCACCCGTGTCGATCATCGCAATTCGCCGATTAAACGGTTCCCGCAGCAAGATACTATCGCCCTGACCCACGTCAAAGTAAGCGACCTCACCGTGAAGTGGTAAATGGATTAAACCATACATCAAGCCATAGCTCGCGAGTAAACCAGTTAGCCACCGCCGACGCTGTCGTGGCGGCCGACTGAACAGCCACCAGGTCGATGCTAACCACAGCCAACAGACCCACCACAACGGTTTCCCAAAGCTCACGTTTCCCGGCAACTCGGCCAAACGTGCTAGCCCGCCATCCAGTAGTGCTAAAACGGTCGCACTCCACCCACTGATGACAGGAAACCAGGGGAAGCTCAGTGCGCCAATCAACGTTATCGGCAACATAACCAGCGGAAATAACGGCACCAACACAACATTTGCCAAGATTGTCAACGTATGCCACTGAAAGATACCATTAAGCAGACTGGGCAATCCGAGTAACGTCAGGCCGGTTTGGCGCCACCAGTGTGATTCTTGCGCCAAAAGAATCAGACCTAATGACAGGCCATAGCTCAGCTGGCTCCCCAACTCAAACAGCATGCCGTAATTCATCAACAGACCTATCGCTAAGGCGCCTGCCCAGGCGTCTAAAGCGCTCACTCGCACCCGAACCTTGCGGCCACCCAATTGAATACCACGCATTAAGCAGGCCCGGAGCACACCGCTACCACCCCCTGCCAGAATAAAGTAACCTGGAAGACCAAGGAGCAAGCCCCACTCCCAGTGTTCACGTTGCATCCGCAGATGCACGCACACCCACTCAACAGCCGTTAGCAGTAGTGCCACGTGGAGGCCAGAAATCGAAAATAAATGTAATAGTCCCAGCTGCTGCATCCCCTGAAGTTCCTGGACAGCTTCGGCTGCACGGCTTCCCGGTAGGAGGCCCAATGCATAAACGCGCAAGGCACCAGGCAGCCGATCACAATAGCGAATCAACCGAGTACGCTGCCGATGCCACCAATTAATTACATATTGTAGCGGCGTTGACGGTGCAGTCTGCCGCTGGAGAATGCTGCCAATCTTAAGGGACTTCGTCACCCCACGATGACGCCAATAACTGGCCGAATCGAATTGATTAAAATTCGTCGCCGGTAGGATGCCGACCTGTTGACTACTCACACGCCAGAGCTGCGGTTGGCGCAATCGTTGCAAGTACTGAAGCTCTGAAGCAGACTGCGCCCAGCCACGAACCGTTAACGGTTCCCCGGTCTGATGGTTTCGCGCAACAAAGTAGTAGCTGGCACCGCGAAAAACGAGTGCGTCCGGTTGAAAGGTCACGGTCAGCGCCACATTGGTCGGATGAAACGCTGAAATTTGTCGATGATTCACCTGGACCTGTCGCCATTCAAAAATACCGCTGAAGGCAACCCCTAGCAGTAACGTGACCAGCAATGCCCGTCGTGACCGCAACGCTACCACGCGCCCAATCGTTATGACCAGCAGTCCCACACCAGCCATCGGATGGCCATTAAAAATAACACTGACTGCTACCAGAGGCAAACACGCTAAGAACCAGTGGTTAGCCGCCACTAATCCTGTTTAGGTTGTTCAAATGGTAGCTGCGTCAACAGTGCCGGGTCAACACTAACCTGATTCAAGGCCACGTGCTTTAAAGCAATCAGTTTCTGAGCGTAGGGATCGTTGTGATAATTACGCATGTAAGTAATCTTTTTGATGCCAGCTTGCAATAACATCTTCGTACATTGCAGGCACGGAAAATCCGTGACGTAGATCTCAGCGCCATCCGTGGCTTCACCAAATTTGGCACACTGCAGAATGGCATTCATTTCGGCATGAATCGTCCGAACACAGTGACCATCTACCAAATAGCAACCCTCGTCCAGACAATGGTCATCGCCCGACACCGAGCCATTGTACCCTGCCGCAATAATGCGCTTGTCACGCACCAAGGTTGCGCCAACTGACAACCGATTACAGGTACTCCGCGTGGAAATCACTAACGCCTGAAGCATAAAGTATTGATCCCAAGGAATTCGTTCTCGCTGCATGTTAAAGTCCCCATTCATCTTCATATTAAAATGCCTTTTTTGACTGCCATTTCTCACAAGCTGCAGCCCGAATAACCTTCACTAGCTTACACCATTCGCCTAAAATTAACACTAACGTCCTGCCAGAAATTCCCCGTTGGTTGTTACCAATTTCAGCCGGCTAAGTTGTCAGTTGGTCCTGTAGATTAGCCACCGTCTTCTCGCCAAATCCTGGTACCTGCGTGAGATCCTTCACTGTTTGAAAAGATCCATGAGCCGTCCGGTAGTCCACGATTTTCTGGGCCTTCTTCTCCCCAATACCAGTCAGCTGTTGGAGATCAGCTACTGTTGCCGTATTCAAATTAATAACTGCTGTGGGGCCGCTCGCCTTGGTACTCCCGCCACTGTCAGATTGGCTAGTTGCCGCTGCCGATTCCTTACCACCAGCACTAACTGGCTTTTCCCCCTTTAGCGGAATGGTCAATTGCTGCTGATCGGTCAGACGAGAGGCCAAGTTCACCTGTTGCCGGTCGGCCTTGGCCGTCAGACCCCCAGCCGTCTTAATCGCATCGGCTACCCGCATCTCAGCCGAAAATTCATACAGTCCCGGATGAGCCACGGCACCCTGAACGTCCACAAAGACTCGTGTATCGTGACTGTTGACTTGACTGGCCGCGCCGCTGGTCCCCGTCGCCGGGTAACTTGAGGCATGACTCGTCTGCGTTTGTGCTGGTGGAATCGCCGCTGGTAGCGGCGCAGGTGTCGCATGACTCGTTATTAACCAGCCACCCAAGCCAATGCCCACCACGACCACTAGCACACTACCGATAATGACCTGATACCGCCGTTCTAATTTTGACCACCAATCCCCAACTAGTTGCATACCAATTGCCCCCTTTACTCTTAACTCCGTAATTAAAGGTAAAATAAATTTTTAAAATCAAAAAAATCCCTCTTTTTTCAAAGAGGAATTTCAACTTAATGTGTTTTGAGGTAATGAACCGCGTCGTCAAAGGACTTCACAGGAACCACTTTCATATTTGGCGCATACTTTTTTGCTGTTGCTTTGGCCAACTGGTAGTTGGTCATGTGGTGCTCTTCATACTTCAATAACAGTTTGCTTGGCTTGACGTACGGTGCAAAGAAGACGGTCGCACCGGCGCGTTTGGCCGCAACAATCTTCTTGTCAATGCCCCCGATCTCGCCCACGTCACCGTTGGCGTCAATCGTTCCCGTTCCGGCGACCTTCTTGCCATGACGAAGATTCTGGCCAGTCACCTGCGTATAGATCTGTAAGCTAAACATCAGTCCACCGGACGGCCCGCCGATATTCCCAGCATCAACCGTAACCTTAGGAGTTGCCGTCACCTTCACGTTATCCGTCAAGGTGATGCCAATTCCAGCCTTTTTGGTCGGCAGACGCATCAGCTTCTTCGTGACTGACCGTGTCTTGCCGTTATGCTGATAAGTAATCGTCGCCTTGGACCCAACTTTTTGGCGCTGAATGTACTGCTGATACCCCGCCATCGCGTTAAAATGGTGCCCGTTAACCTTGGTTACCGTGTCGCCAACCTGCAATTGCTTCGCGAACGGTGATTTCTGATCCACACTCAACACGTAGATTCCCAAATAATTCCGCGTCACGGGCTTCTTAGCCGCCTTATAAGCCGTATAAATCGACTCATTAATAGCGCTTTGCATGTAAAAGTCCTGAACCTTGTCGTAGGTAGCATTGCTCTGCCCGCCCGTCACAGCGTCCACGCTTTCAATGCTGTAAATGCTATTCATCTTAGCATACAGGTAAGTCGCCGGTCGTGCTTGGGCCAGCGCCACGGAGGTAATCATATACTTTCCCCGATCTTTATCGGGATGCCCGGGCATCTTCACAAAGGTCTTGAGGTTATCCGCTTCACCGGGGCCTTCAATATACTTGGGCAGTGGCATAAAGAAAAACGCCAGGACAGCAATTGCCAAAATCAATGTGCCGATCACTTGACGCCATTGATGTCGCGTCAACTTCCACATCTACTTGTCACGCTCCAATCGATCCCGCAGTCCCTGAGCGACCGCTGGTGGCACCAGCTGAGTCAGGTCACCACCGAATTGTGCCACTTCCTTCAACAGGCTGGATGACACAAATTGATATTTCGGCGCCGCCATCAAACAAACCGTGTCGATCTGATTATCCAAGGCTCGGTTCATCCCAGCAATGCCCTGTTCAAACTCAAAATCAGTACTGTTACGCAAGCCACGAACTAAAACTGTGGCGTTTACCGACCGCATAAAAGCGACAGTCAGTCCCGTCTCAACCTGAACGGAAACGTTCGTTAAGTCTTGTGTTCCGGCCTCGATGAAGGCAACCCGTTCACTGGCAGTAAAGACACCACGTTTGGACGTATTCTGCCCCACTGCGACAACCAGATGATCAAACATCCGGCTTGCGCGCTGAATCAGATCCAAATGACCATTTGTCAGTGGATCAAAGCTGCCTGGAAAGACTGCAATCGTCATTACCCTTCACTCCCTAACGCGTAAATCGTCAACTCGGTAATCCCATAGTCTCGGCGTTCAACAAAGTCAAAACCAGCAACATCATCGGGTAGCTGTGCCTGTTGATCCGTTTCACAAATAATCCGTGCACCGGATGCTAACAATCCCAGTTCCCGCAAAGTCGCCATCTGTTCGGCAATCTTTTGCTGAGCGTACGGCGGATCGAAGAAGACCAAATCAAATTGATCCCCCCGACCGGCCAGTTCCTTTAACGCGCGATTCGCATCGCGTTTCAGAATTTCAAATTTTTCTGGTGCCTTAGTGACCGCCACATTATCCTTAATTGTCTTAATGGCCGCATATTGCTTGTCGATCAGAACGGCTTGCGCCACCCCACGTGACACGGCTTCAATACTCAACCCACCGGATCCAGCAAATAAGTCCAGACTGCGGCCACCATCAAAATAAGGGCCAATGATATTGAACAATGCCTCCTTGACCTTGTCCGTGGTTGGCCTAGTGGCCATACCGGGGACAGCCTTGAGCCGCCGACCACCAAAATCACCTGCTACAATTCTCATTCATCATCATCCTTCGTTGCGGCCGCCATTTCTTCGGCGACACCATTAAACGTCTCATTGATTTCTGGGCGTTGTGATGCGACAACCCGTTTGACAAAGCGTAAATGATTCAACTGATCCGTCAGTGTCGCCACATCCGCTCGATCTACATAGAGCACCACATAACGCATCTTCTTAGACACGTACATAACGGTACCGTAGCGCTTCAATTGGCGGGTCTGTTTCAAACTATACGTATACACGATCAGACTCTGTCGTGGTTGGATTTCAAATGCCATCAGTCGACCTCCTCAGTTAATGTGTGACGCGGTACCGTTTCTGCCGCGCACTAATATTCATGACAACCCCCATGACCAACGCGAGAGTCCAGGTACTGGACCCCCCGTAACTGATAAAGGGAAAAGTTACCCCGGTAATTGGCAGTAAGCCCAGCACCCCGCCCAAGTTAAAGAGTGTTTGTACCGTCAAATAGGTAGCCGCCCCGTAACAAATCAGCGTGTGATAGGCAGAATTACTACGAATCCCGACCAATACCGTTCGGGTAATAATCAAGAACAGTAAGGCAATAACGCCTAGAGCTGTGACTAGCCCCAGTTCTTCGGCCAAAATGGCCATGATAAAGTCGGTGTTAGGCTCGGGCAAGTATCCCGTTTTTTGAATACTATTCCCCCAGCCAACCCCCAAGATACCCCCATTGCTCAACGCATAATAGGAGTTGACCAGCTGTTGGCCAACCCCCTGCGAATGCTCGAAGGGATTCACGAAGGCCACGATCCGCTGTAGTTGGTAATTATTTTTAGCAAAGCCCATCTCGGAAATCTTAACGGCCAAGGGAAAGACGATTCCCAGAACAAACAAGATGGCGCCCAAAAAGTAAGTGATGGCACGTTTCCAGTTAAATCCACTGGCCAGCAGCATCACAAAGACGATACTGGCGTTGATGGTCGCCCCTCCTAAATCCGGTTGAATAAAGATCAAGCCGATCATTAACCCACTAATGAGGACCGGCCGTAGCATCACAGCCCACCAGCCTTCAATAGCGATAGCATCTTGGCGTCGATCAATAATGTGTGCCAACCAAATAATCAGGTAGAACTTCACAAATTCAGCCGGCTGAATACTAATCGGACCCAACCGAATCCAACCAGCTGCCCCGTTGATGGTCTTCCCGATAATCAACAGAAATAGGAGTGAACCGATCGCAATGATGCTGGCATACTTCAAGATTTTCTTATCACGCAGTTTATTTAAATTCATAAGCACCATAAAGGTGTAGATGGCCAATCCCAGAATTACGTAAAGCAGTTGCTTCACGAGGTAGCTGCCAGGACTGCCCCCGTTTTGTGAGCCAATATCAGCGCTGGCGGAGTACACCATCACGATCCCAAAGAGGCTCAAAATTAAGTATGGCACAAATAGCCAATAGTCCAAATATTTTAACTTCCGCATATGTTTCACTCGCTCCAAGCCTGCCGTCCGTAGACGGTAATCGAATGTTTATATTATACTGATTTTGGGGTAACTTTAAAAGCGTTAATACGTGTAAAACCCATTATACAGGCATTCTTAAATTTTTACATTCTTTGTTTATCATTGTTAATCGTGGGTCTGTGGGAGATTCTGTGGGACATTTTGATGAAGTTTACAAGTCGGGCAGCGCCATTACATAATATATAGAAGAAAAAAATCCGTCTTACCTATTACGGTAGGACGGATTCCCAAGAAGTAGTCATAACGACTGCCCCAGCATATCACGTTTAACAGACCGCAAGTTGTAATAGTCACATTAGGATGGCAAACATTTCAACACTGATTGTCGCCTGTTATAAATCAAGCCAAACCGAAAAAATAATTGTACGCAAAAAGGGCCACCCTACCCAATCGGATAGAGTGGCCCTTGAGCTACTTGCTTTTACGAATCAGTTTAACCATGCCTTTGTTGGCGGTGATGAAACCTGAATCAGTTTT
The DNA here is from genome assembly GCF_045862015.1 of Levilactobacillus muriae. Classification (NCBI taxonomy): domain Bacteria; kingdom Bacillati; phylum Bacillota; class Bacilli; order Lactobacillales; family Lactobacillaceae; genus Levilactobacillus; species Levilactobacillus muriae. The sequence continues at coordinate 138,169 of NZ_BAAFRU010000002.1, read as the reverse complement.
GATACGGTAGATGTTCTTATACTTTACAGCTTTACCGTAGATGGTAGACCCTTTGGTAAGCCGCATACGGCGCTTATTAGCCTTGTCTAATGTCACCTTTCCATACACGTTAACTTGGCTAGTAATGACCTCATACAGTCCATTATCAGACCAGTATGATGGTTTCTTAGGCTTTCCTACAATCTTAGTACCACTAAGCTTACCGGTGAAATCTAAGTCGCCATCAACCCCATGCCAGTTGTCTGTGTCTTGCCAGGCATCGGCGCCATTAATACCTGGGCGGTCAGTCCCATACGCTGCGACCCATGCCCCCTTATCAATCAATCCAGTACGATGGATGCGATGAGATGTGAACCAAGAGCGAGATCCATATGTGATTACATTTTTATAACCGTGTGACTTCAAATATTTCAGGAAAACATTAATTTGAGGCGTCGCATTGCTTGGCAACCCTTGGTACTCAACATCAATCGCTAGTAACGTGGTCTTGTCCAAGCCGAAATTCTTAACCCAGGAAAGAAAGTAACGTGCTTCCGCTAGACCATACCCATGAAAGAAGTGGTAGACGCCAATCGTGCCGAAAACTTTTAGTCCATTACTAATCTGCTTTGCTGCTTTAGGACTGATATAGTCCGTCTTTTCCGTTAATTTAACGATAACGAACTTGGCCCCCTGCTTCTTCTTAGTTTTCAAGTAAGCCAGTGAACTGTCTTGGTAACTAGAAATATCAATTCCGCGCTTAGTCATTGTCCTCACCGCCCTTGTCAGGTGTAATCACTTCGGTGGGTGCCGGGGTGATTTTGGGAGCATGATTATCTCCACCAACTACCTTGTAGGCCTGATAAGACTTTTCGACTAAGCTTGATACAATCATTGGGTCTACGTCGAGTCCCTTAGCGGTTAGCCGACTACTGACGAAACGAATCGCTTCCTTTTTGCGATCAGTCTTAGACAGACCAGCCATCACAGCCATTTCAGGCACGACAGCATCGGCAAGCTTTTCTCCGACTTCCAGTGATTGCTTGAGGTGAACGTTCTTCTCAGTGGCAATTTTTTTGTCTAAGAGTGGCTTGGCAAGCTTATATACGGCTGGAATTACTACAATCAAAAAAGCCACAACCCCAGTGGATTGAAGCCAGCTAAATACATCATTTACGTTGTTCATTTTTACTTTCCTCCATCATTTTCTTCATCTGGTTAATTGAACCTTGTAACGTTCTCACCTGCTGACGCATGGCTCGAAGCTGTTCTTTAAGGTCGTCGCGTTCCTGTGTCACCCTGTCCAGCTTTGCGTTAAGTTCGTCCATACGTTCCCACATCTCTTTGGTGTGGTCGGCGTAGACATTCTCCCGACTTGTACCGTCATTACGTGCACCGATAACCCAGCTGATAAATGCGGCGACTAACGAGGGGATGCCCACCGTTAAGAACTCCATGATTTGATGCTTCACGTCTTATCACCCCAAGCCAGCTCTGCAAATAAACGCACAAGTACGAAGCCGATTAGGATAGTCCCAAACTTCATGGGCCCTGGCGTGTGGAAGTCATGCCACATGAAAAGGATAAAGTAGACTGACCAGACCATTACCATAGCAGCCAAGGCCATTCGTCGCGCCCTGAATTGCCGCACGTCCAGCACAGCCACGATGATAGCCAGCGTCCCCACCACAATCAGCAAGATTGACACATATGGATCTTGAGCGTGCTGGATGATGTGATGGAACCGGTCAGGCTCCTTAAAGACGTTAGCAACGTAGATTAAGAAGGCTCCGAGAAATAGCGTCTCCATCCCAGTTACCAGCATGAAGTGATTGCGTTTAATATTTTCCCACATTTACTCACCCCTTTTTACGTAAATTAAAAGCGACCACTAAGTAGCTGCTACGTAATCCTTGCCAGTTAATTCTTTGTACTGATCAGTTGTCAGCCAACCACAAGTTACAAAGTCGGGCAAGTCCTTGTCTGAATACGTTCCTTGTTTGTATAGCTGGATAATCATACTAGTAAAGAAGTTCACTATTTTTCCGCCCCCTTCAATACTGCCAGTTCTTTAAGCAATTGAGCATTAACTACTTGCTGATTAGCAGCCAGCTTTAAAAGGTTGGCGTTAGCCATGATTGCAGCAGTTTGTTCATCATAAATTACGGCCGCTGTGCCATCATCAACTTGTCGTTGCTTGGCAACACCATTCTCATCCGTATAATCCTCTAGCTTTTGCTTAACAAGTTTCCAGCCAAAATACCGATGATTGCTGTAAGAAATTGGATCTAACTGATAGGCGGCATATCCTTCCGGTACTTGTCCTGGATTCGCATACTCATCTGTGCCTGCTTGCATGTGACACTACCTCCTTTGCCTTTTTAATGGTGCATACTGGCTTAACATACTTGTTGTAAAACTTGTAGCTGTTTGAGTGCTTCAACCAGCCCCAGTAAGCTATTACACTAGCCGCGTCAAATTTATTAAGATACGGTTTCTTAGATATTTTAACCATTCGCCGCCTGATTTTTAGGGCGTTGCGTCGTCGCAACGTTGTGTAATCCCTATACATTCTCATTCCCAGAAAATCAATCGGTCGGCTATTCACACGAAAAACCTGCCAGTTAGGCTTTACTTCTAAGTTCTCGTTAGCCAAATATTCAGAAATATTCCTTTCGGCACGGTGTAGTTTCTTCTTGTTTGGTCCCAGTAATACCAAGTCGTCAACGTTTCGGACGAAATAAGGAACCATCAATTCATTCTTAATTAAATGATCTAAGTCCTGTAAAAAGAAGTTAGCAAACCATTGAGACGAGTAGAATCCAATTGGAATCCCTTTGGGCAACTCATCAATTATGGTATCCAATAACCACAGTGCTTCCTTGTCTTTGATTTTTCGACGGCATTTCTGCTTAAGAATCGAAGTATCAATAGACTGATAAAAATGGTGAATGTCCATCTTAAGACAATATTTTGTCCTTTTTGGGTCATTCTTAAGCCACTTTTTCACCATTTTCTGTCCTAATGCAGTTCCACGTTTAGGGATAGATCCAACACTATATTCGTACATCCCCTTCAAAAATATCGGTTGTACTACTAGCATTGCAGCCCACTGAATAATCTGGTCAGGATAAAACTTTGGTTTAGTAATTAAGCGGTTCTTAACGGCATCATGAATCACTACTTGATGTGTTGGCCGTGGCTGGTACTCATGACTGATAAGTTCGGACTGAATTTGCATGATGTAAAAATCCATGTTATCCAGAACGTCTTTCACATTTCTTCGTTCTCTTTTGCCTTTAGATGCTTCTTCAATTGCTAGTTTCAGGTTTTCATAACTAACAATTTTAGAAAACAAGTCGCCATATTTCTTTACCATTTTCCACCTTCTTCATTTGATTTTTTGCGTTTATGCGTTTGATATACCTTATTAGCTTTAAGAACATTCGGATTACCTACTAGCCCCCACTTTGTATCAGCTTAATTTTTGCCAAGCGGCACGGAGTACATGATGCGATTTAAAGTAATAAGGGACGCGACCCGACGTTCGAGTTCGCCGTAGAAGCAGAGTTCTCCAGGTTCCAGTAAAAGAGCCCACCGTTGCCAGCACTCGTGTTCCAATAGCCGCGCACCACGTATCCCAATTTAATTGTTCCGGGGGATACCCCCGGTCCCCCTAGCCCAAAGGTCTTTTAAGGAGACGCGACCCGACGTTCGAGCCCGCCGAAGAAGCAGAGAACTCCAGGAGCCAGGAAAAGAGCCCACCGTAGCCAGCACCCGCGTTCCAATAGCCGCCCCACATAGCCATGTAAGTACCACTAGTAGTTGAGTACTGATAGTCTGAATAATAAGTCGTCGAGCTACCACCAGCCACTGATTCAAACTGTGCATAAGGATGATTATCATCGAGACCATTTTCTTTAATCCACCCAGACGCCAGTGAGTAATTCAGTTGCTGATATGGTGCTGCAAACAGGTCCGATTGATAATTTTCAGGATTATCACAAACCCACGCTCTGCTACCAGTAATGTTAACTCCGTCAATACACTGGTAAACGTTTCCGTATAGGTTTTCAATACCTCGATAATCCATTGGACCGTTGCTGGTAGCAAATCCAGATGACCCAGAGTGGTTAGTGCCAACTCCACATACCTGATTTCCATTACCACTAAGATTATCTAGTTCGCCCTTCATAACGTCTTGTGAATTTAATGTTGCAAATTCAATCAAAAATAGTGTTTGCAGAGCATCGACGGCGTGAATATCAAGCAACTGGTATCCAGATCCGTTAGCTTTCGCCTGACTTCTCATGGTCGTCATTGGTGTGCTTATCATAGCAACCTTACCTGTCTTAGATTCCATCCGTGAGGAAGTTCCTAGTGTAGCGTTATAACGTCCAACATCTATATATGGGAGTTCCTTATCATCGGCTGCATCCCAGAAGCACTTGGGTAAGTACCATCCATCACCATGACTAGCTAATGAGACCTGCCAAGTATTGACGGTATCAGACTGGCTTTTTTTAACGTAAAGTTTAGGCACTCTGACAAACTCGTTTCCAAACGAGTCAGTTGCAGTACTATCCATCTTTTTCCACGGTCCAACACTGTCAAAATCGTTTTTAGCTCCGTTGATTCCGGCCGTTAGGCCAGTAGCCAAATCTGTCCGTGTTAGAACGGGACTACTTGATTTGTCCCATGATGCTCCATAAATTCCAGTATCTGCACTCTTGGCGGTAGCCACATCAGAGTACGGACTATTGCCGGCCAAGTTAGTCGCCAAGACTTTAAAATCATACAGCGTGTTTGATTCTAGTCCGGTATAATCTACGCTTAGTTGACTGGCATCAATTGTCTTACTAATCCACGAATCACTCCCATCAGCTGCATAACTAATAGTGTAACTGATGATCGGTGAGTCACCGTCGTTAGTCGGAGGTGTAATCACGCATGTAGTCGTATCGCCCATACCCGTAGTGGCCGTAACGCTTGGTGCAAGCGGCGGAACAGCAGTTAAAAGTAACTTGTTTCCGTAGCTAAGATACCCATTGGATTCGGGAGAGATGTCCTTGCCACCCATACTCAGACTTGGGAAAATATTTTTACCTGAAAAGGTATTATCTCCATCAAGCGTAGGGTAGTTTGAAAGATCGATTTGAGTTCCATCCTTTCCGGCTGGGCCAACGTCACCGGTATCACCTTTTGGCCCCTGTGGTCCAGTAGCACCAGTGTCGCCCTTTGGTCCTGTGGGTCCAGTATTCCCCACATCGCCTTTAGCTCCTTGTGGACCTTGAATGCTACCCATATCAATCCATTTCCCACCAGCCCACGCATATAGTTTGTGGTCGCCAACTAGCCAATTATCCCCGTCTGAACCGGTTACGGGGAGTCTGGAAATGTCAGTAACTTGACCTTTGATTTCTAAGCCAGAACCGGTATCTCCTTTATCACCCTTATTTCCAGTGTCGCCTTTAATGCCTTGTGGACCTTGAGGACCGGCTTCGCCAGTGTCACCCGTCAATCCTTGCTCACCTTGCGGACCGGTTTCGCCAGTATCTCCTTTAACTCCCTGGATTCCTTGGGGCCCTTGCGCTCCAGTATCTCCCTTGTCGCCTTTTGGGCCTTGAATACCCTGAATGCCTTGGATACCCGTGTCACCTTTAGGACCTTGTAGGGTAGCTACCTTGTCTGTCAGATTGATTTCTAACTGACTGAACCGCTGCTCGTACTCGTCAAGTGAGATAACTGCGATTGTGTCGCCGTCTTGGTTCATTAAGTTTTCCTTGATGGTGAACCCTAAAACACCATCGCTAGGGAAGATAGCCGTATGTGGTTCAATCTGCCCATCGATGATAGACAGCGTTGCTGTACGTGAAGTAGTCGTTACACTGATAGGTTTAATGATCGTCCAAACTTCAATCTTGTAATCGTCAGGTGTCAGAATAGCCATCAGCTCGCCATCAACCGGCATTTCAATCTCGCCGCTTGCTGGGTCGTCGATACTAGTTAAGTCCACATCACGCGTAGTAATATATCCATCTGCGTTAGCAATCTGCACAGCTACTGCCTGGCAAGATGATAAGTCGAATGGAGCGCCATCAGCCGTCAGCAACAGGCTAATTGAAGTTGACGTATCCATGAACTTGACTGACGAAAAATCCTGTGTGAAATCAAGTTGCTTAATCACTGGTATCACCTGCCATTGCACTTGTAGCTTCATCTTTAAGACGCGTCAGAATGAGCGTCTTAAATCCTGCCCACATGTCTGTACTAGTCATCCCTTTAAATGCCGTTGTGGCTTCATCAGCTGTAGCATCGAAGTCCCCGTAGCATAAGTGGTTGGTACCAGCGAACGTCACCGTATACTTCACGTGAGTAGTATTATTTGTGTTCTGCTTTACATCTAAGCTCGTAATCATGCTTTAACCTCACTTTCTAACTGAGTAACCCTAAGCTGTAAATCTGAATTGCGCTTTGTGAGTTCCTTGACCGCCGCCATCAGCAACCCAACCTCGTTGTCAATCGACACTCCATCCGACTGAGAATTAATCATGTCTGACGAAATGTCATACTTCTTGGAGCCAATTTTATTTTCGTCATCAATAATTGGGCCAATATTAGTCTGCTGAGAATTGTCAGATAACCTATAGTCATACCGCTTAACATCAGTACCCAAGATTTGTGCTAGTGCGTAATCGCCCGTAACGTCCTGAATATTTCGCTTAACCGATAATTGAGACATTTTGTTGAAACTGGCAGCATGCACATCAGCACCAGGCTCTCCGCTACCACCCTCACCGCCTTCAAAATAAAACGAGCCTGTATAGCTGTTAATCGTAGATAAATTCATATTTAGATGAGATGTATTTACTGTGGTAGTTCCGACTGAATTGCTTAAAACGCCATCGGCATTCACATTCCCAGTACTAATATCATTTCCCTCAATACTAGTATGTCCGTTATAGCCTGAATCAGTTCCTCCACCTGAGCGGCTAATATACATCCCGGTATAATCATTCATTTTCACATCGTTCTGACCGCCAGAACTATCTGTATTCCGGTAATGGAACCCGTTGTAGTCAATCCAAAGCTGTCGGTGAACTCCGCCACTGGTATAGTCTTCGGTTAGGTTTGCTGATTTAATTGTTGAACTATCAATTTCAACACTATTAAGAATCCCAGCATTAATCGTGCCAAGGTTTGCTGATAATGCAGATAGCTCCTTAACATTGAGTGTTTCTTGGTCCCATTGTTTTTCCGACCATCCGCCAGCTCCGTACGTATACATAGCAGTGGTAACATTGTCCGACTGAATCAACCACAAATCACCGTCAGCATGATCCACGCCATCGTTAAATGGTGCTTGTGTGCTGATAGTGATTTTGCCATCCATCGACGTCTTTAAATCCTTTAACGCTTCCTCATTGTCAGCACCGGCCTGTTCAGCTAGCTTTGTGTTCTCATCGATGTTGACAGAACCAGTTGCGATAATCATTCTTTCACCACCTTAGTAACAATCGGATCATCGATGTTAAAGTCTGAGTCGTCATCAGACATTCCAACATCATCTTCAATATCTGAACTAGGATACGTGATGGTATGCACGCCCTCGCTACCCTCGCTAATGTCCTCAGTGGGGTACTCAACAGCCAGGTCCTTACTGTCATCTCGCCAGCCAAGCGGGAAGGCATACAGAGCACTGTGGGCAATAGCCTCAGTCCTTGAACCATCGCGGAACTCCGAAACATTGAAACCGACAATCAGCCGTGAGTTAGTCTTGTCGTAGTACACGCCTTCTGGCTCCATATGGCCGCCATTTTCAATGGGGATGTTCAGTTTGATGTCTTGGCCTTCGGTAACGGCATAATTAAAAATCATGGAGTGCGTAATCACGTTGACACACATTACTAGCCGGTCGTCAGCTCCGTTCACATCCCCCGCCGTGAAGAAAGCATAGGGGTAGTAAAGAGCGTTGGACTGCATGGTATTGTACGTGCTGTCATTGGTCACGCCTGTAGGTAGTGGGTTCCACCCGACGTCTTGAATCTTGAACTCAATCACTGGCTGGAACTTGCCTGCCTTCAAGTCGGAAATTTGGCAAATTTGTACAGTACCATCAGTCTTTGAACCAAGCCACAAGCCATGATCCAAGTCCACACAAGGCCGGTAGTATCCGTCAATCTTGCACCACTTGGTAACTGATCCACTGCTAATCACCTTGTGTGGAGCATATGGAAAGGTACACAGCCAGTTCTGACCGCCGCTTAAATCCTTCACTTGGCTGTAAATAGTATTGCTAGATTCATCGTAACTAAAAGAGCCGCCATGTTGGCCGCCCTGAACAATCATCGAATCAATTAATTTGCCATTAGCACCCCAGTGCAGGAACTGACAGTCACTTTGTGATGAGCTGTTAGGTTTGGCACTGTAAGCATAGCTTGCCAGTACTTCACCGTTAGACAGCACGAATGACTCTTGTAGTGCACCAACGTGGGAATTCTTCCACTCATCTTCGTTACCATAAGTGGTCTCCCACAGCTTCTTGAAAGTGCCATCGGCATTCTTACCGGTGTCAATCCACATTTCGGCTTCGTCCTTCACGAACATGTCGTCAACGGATACCATCAAAGTCCCAACGAATGGCGGCGTGATAGTTACTTCGTACCCGTCGTCTGAGTGCTCACTCTCCCAATCTAAATCATGAGTACCGTCGGTATTGATACGCTGCCAGTTCCACGCAGCAGCCGACAGAAAACCGGTCACATTAACACCTTCAATAAATATCCGGGCAACGATGCGCTTGCTAGTGTCTCCGTTAGCCCATGACTGGCCTAGCGGCGTAATCAAGCTGACCGTGGCCGCCGTTGAGTTCTTACGGGCGTCAGCAAACAGTTTCTTCACTTGGTCATTCCATCTCTGCTCCATGTTCTGGATGAAGTTAGGTGTAACCACGTTGACCGTAGCAAACTCACCTAACACAATTTTGTTCTGCGATGGGTCAGACAGACTAGTAGTCGATTGGATTACCCGCGCCTGTAATGTCAGCTGTGGGATCATCTTGAGGTCAATCACCTTGATGGTATCGCCCAGGTTCGGGTGAAAGTCTGTAGTTGGTTCAACAACATAGTTAACGCGGGGATGGTTATAGAGCTTAAGCTCTTTCATCCCCCACGCCAGTAGCGCATCAGGCTCCTTAATGGTCGAACTGGTGATAGTGCCTTCTAGCCAAGTGTTAGGGTCAGCGTTATAGAGCGAGTTGTTCTTGCTATCAGTCAGGTAGTTCCGACCTTTGTTGACACCCGAAATGCTCTTATCATCAGAGCCGTATACATACAGCTTAGTGACCAGCGTTGTGTCAACCGTTTCACGTTGCATCGTCAGAGCGTTATCACCGTATCGAATACGGCGGCCGGTGTTTTCACCCAGTCGGTCAGTCAGCTCCAAAATTTGGTCATCCACCATACCCCATTGGTCAAGGTGGACATAAGCATCCGCCTCACAATCGTAGGTAGATAGCACCGTCTGTAGCATTGCCTGACTAGTGCTGGAACCATCAAACGAAATGTCCGCAAAAATACCGGATGACGCATTGTTAGTCAACGTCCATCCGGTATCAGCCATGATCCAACTCAGGGCATCTTTCAATTTGCCTTCCTTTAAGTCCTTCTTGAGTGGCACCGTCTTGCCTAGCTTCCAGATTGCCGCGTTAACGGCACTCGCAGTCACTAAGTGGACCCCACTCGTTTGGTCAATTGGCTCAGTCACGGTATGAATCCGATAGGCTCGCCAGCGATCAGTTACGTCATCGTAGACAGCCAAGTAGTTGCCCTCACGCAAATACTGAGCGGCTGGCTCATCTTGCATCATAGTTAAGCCGTCAATCGTGTCATTCCAGCTCTTACTATTGGCGTTTGGATCGTTGCTATTAAAACTGTCAACGCCAACAATGTCGTCATTACTAGAGTTATCATCGGCAATCTGTCGATTGATGGTGTCACCCCAGAAGTAATTCGTATCGCCGGTCGGGTCCAGGGTCGCAACCCGCTTCATCGACTTATCTAGTACAACGTAATTCACATGAGTTCTCCTTCCTATTTAATGGCCGGCTTGTAATCAATCGTGATATCAGCCTGTGCCGGGTCCGGGTAAAAGTGCAATGTCTGAGCCACACCACCCGTAATTCCAGGGAATGTGGACAGCCAGCTAGTGTATTTGTCCAAATTACGTCCATTGACCGTCACTTTTTCAGCGGCCGTATCAATAATGACCTCTTCGCCTGGATTAGCGATGATATGCGGAATATCGTCAGGATCGCTACTGCCATCACTGGCCCATTCCTTATAGTCCGTCAACGTCAGGAAGTCAGACTTGTAGGCAACCGTTGGTTTGGCCAAGTCTTCCGTGATATCATGTTTTGCGAAGTACACACCCACATTAGCAAGTGAGAAATTGAATTTGCTTGGTACCTGAATGTCTTGCTTGCTGTATCGAGTGTGGTCATCATTTGTAGCTGAGTACGGCTCACCACTGATTAAATTCCATTGAATAATTGAAGCGCGGTAATAGTCCTTGCTTCCGCCATTCTTATCCGTTTTGCGGTACCGTTCCAGCGTAAATTCACCCCAAAACTTTGAGTACGCATCAGTGTTGTTGTACGAATACTCTTTCTTGTAGGTTTCAATATACTTCTTAACTGCTTTGGATTTTGTCTTAGCTTTTGGCTTAGAGACTTTCTTGGTACTTTTACCACCAGATTTCTTCTTTACCACCTTTTTCTTAGTAGACTTTTTCTTCTTGGTTTTCTTAGAAGATTTCTTAGCAGCCGACTTAAATGCCTCTCGCTGAACAGTAGACATATACGAACGGCTTGCCTTCGTGTTTTTCTTTTTGCTCGAAGATGACTTGACCTCTTTCTTTTCAAAGGGGATCTTGACGAAGGTAGTGTCTAAATTTGTATGTTGGGATGGATTGCCTCGGTTGTAGAAGATCGTATGGTACGTGCTCGTATTATCTGACTTAAACGACGTTCCTAACTGAATGTAAGCCACCGGCATACGGCCATGATCGTAATCTTGAATTCCCATGCGTCCACGAATCTGGCCGTCGTTATCTAGCAAATAAGCTTCAACTTTACCCATCGCACGACTGTTATGAGCACCCGTCTGCTTTTCGTGATGCAGCCGAACTGACACCTTCCAGTATGGTGTGATGCGAGGTAATCCATTATGAAGCACGGCAGGGCCGTAGAAGTCCTTGTGCTTACCTCTAGTACCCCAGTTGTAGTGGCCTTTATTGTCTTTGGCTACCATGATTGAATTGCCGTGAGCTGTCGCTTTACCATCTAAATCACCACGATATGGCACGATTGACTGCGTACTATTTCCAGCCTGAAACCAGGTTGCCATGGTGTTACAAGGGTCATCCACTTGAAGCCGTTGGTGTGCTGACATCGACTCAGTTACACCCTCTGCATTGGTAATCGTATTCCCTTGATTGGTGTTATAACCAATTGCCACGTACTCAGCATTAGTTTCATACCCGATGTAATAAAGTGGCTCTTTGGGGATAATATGAATTATTGGCTTAACCGTCATGTTACCCTCAGGAACAATTGTTTGGTCGTTATTGGTGATTTGGATGCTCTTAGTCGTCATGAATCCACGTGGGTCCGCCAACATGAACGTCAGCGTAGTCTGACAATCCTGAACCCCATCGTTAATGAACGTCGGAGTGGGAATGGCCGTAAAGTGCCCGTAGTACATCACGTCTGGATCGTCATTGAACCGTAGTGGGTACTGCGTTTCAATGTCGTCCGTCGTGTTGATGAGTGCGTTCGTCAGATTCCTAAGCTTCCGGTTATACTCATCACGGTCTTCGGCCATGATGGTGATAGGAATATCAAATTGACGTTCGCCGTAATGAGTACCTAAATAGACGCCCCCGTAACGCGCAGGGACGTCTTGATAAGATTCCGTCATGTTCGGTGCTAGTGGCTTGCTAACGTGGTTTACGATAAGCTCCAGATCGTCCCATGAATTGAATCCGCCAGTGCCGTCCTCATCAAATGCGTAGTCAAATGTATCTGAATACTTAATTCTAGCCAAATGGAGTCCCCCTTCCTAAGTTTCGGTTTACCCTTGATTGCTTATTATGCTGGTTGATAACTTGTACTACGTCAGATGAACGAACAACGGCCGGAATTGGATTGTGCTGTCCAGATACCAATTCTCCTAATAACTTAATTACAGAATCAAGCTTGCTACTAAGCTTTTTAATTGCACTGTCATCGTGTGAGATTGCCTGACTTGATTCGTTGCCCATCCCATCACGCTTAGCCATCATTGCAGCAGTCTTGCCAAGCAACTCATAGCCACGTGACTTCTTAAGTTGAGACATCGGAATAATCATTTCAGGCATGTTGTGCTCACTGATATGGGCAAGCTTTTCCGTGACACTTAAGCCACCATTAGCGTACCAGTTATGACTATTACGGAATGCTAAGGCCTTGTCAGCAGTACCATATCGGCCACTAATGTATTTCTTCATGGCTCGTAGTTGAGCAACTGCGTTAGTCCGCCAGTTCTTGCCACCCTTTTCCAAGTTAGCAATCGTGGTTTGTGGTAATCCATGATACTGTCCGTTAGCGGCATTAAGCCGCCAGCCCGATTCCTGCGTGACAATCGTGTTAATTGCGTTCCACCAAGACTTAGGCATACCTGCTTGCTGCATCCAGTGTTTACGGCTACCGGTTGGAGCTGGTGCATCACCACTACCAGAGCTGCTGGTGGCCTCAGTTAGTGGCGCTAAGAACTTCTTGACCCAGCTTAAGACGCCGGAATGTTTAAGTTGCTTAGTTGCGAACTTACTTAATCCGCTAACTACTTTCTTAGCCGCTTTGTTTCCAAAACTGCCATGAAGTTTAGTAACATCAAGCCAGCCTTTAGTGGATGAACCGCCGTGGTCCCACAAGCCCTCAGTTGTTGCACCAATATGCACGTGAGTACCACTGGGTCCTAGTTTGGCAATAGCTTGTCCTTGCTTGACGTGATCTCCTTTGTGAACTAGTAGCGTTGCACCTTTAGGACTCTTACCATTAAGTTCCTGATAAATCAGACGAAGCTTGCCACCCTTAGTACCAATAACCTCACCAACACCATCGCTTCCAAGCCATCGACCAGCTCCGGCTTCCGTGACAATCGCGTCCTGTAATGCATGAACAACTTTTCCATTAGTGAAATCGACACCGTCATGACTAGACATACCACCGGCAGTCTTACCACGATAGCCAAAGCCAGAACTGATAGTCCACCCTGCACCAGGTGAATGACGCACGGGACCACCGCCACCAGATGAGTTAGCGGCACCATCAATCACATTCCATGCTGCTGACCACCACTTCTGACCCTGCTTCTTGACTTTTGAATTAGCTAAGTGAGCATAGCTCTTGGCAACTGTTCCTTTTAGTTTTCCGAAGTCAGGATTAAACACAGAGTTAAAGCTCTTCGTAGAATCTTTAGTGAATCCAGAGATAGCCTTGAGCTTGTCTTTCAACGAACCAAATGCTTTCTTGAAGAAGTTTCCAACTTTACCAGCAGTCTTAAAGAGACCGCTAAATAACCCGGTACCACCGGAAAAATGCATCAGCCCTAACTGACTCATGAGCTTAGTCTCAGACGCATTTAATACCTCAGCACCAGGCTCTAACATCTTCATGGTGTTAGTACCCTTAACCAATTCAGCAAGCCCATTAGGATGCAGTACAGCCTCTTGATTGCCAGTCTCTGGCGAGTCATGCCCGTCATTGAGTACTGATAAAGTTGGCTTAGTAATTGCCCGGCGCATATTGCTGAAAGCACCAGTTCCTGATGCAAAGTAAGCTGCTGAGATTGGCGACAAGGTGTTAGTACCACCGTACTGACTAAATACCTTGTTTTGCCCCTTGATTACGCTCTTATTTAGGCCGCCAATCAGTTTACCAGCCCAGTTACCAACCGTCTTCCAGATGCCATGCCAAGTAGTATCATAGTTGTCTTTCGACTTTTTGTTGTTCTTCTTGGTGTTCTCAAACTGAGCCGCTGACTGCTTAGTGACACCCTTGTTCTGCTTGTGAGCATAGTCAACTGTATCATCATACTGGTCTTTGGCTTTTTTAACCGTGTCCTTCTGTTGCTTGTATGCAGCCGCAATGGCGTTATCACGTTGTTTGCGGGCATGTTCTTCAATCTTCTTCCGCTGGTCTTTAGCATACTTGGTATTGCCCTTGTACTCAGATTTAGCAGCAGCAACGGTCTTCCAATATTTCTTATTAGCAGAGCTGATTGAAGAACTTGCCTGTTTGGAGGCGTTCTTGGTGACAGTCTTACGTTCCTTGTTGGAGTTAGCCACAGCCTGCTCTAACTGCTTCTTAGATAGCTTCTTCTTTGAAGATTCAAGCTTTTTAAGAATCGTGACCTGCTTGTTGGAGGCCAGCTTGATTTTACCAGTCAGAGTCGTATGAAGCCTGGCTTCCTTGCCAGTAACTTGTGTAGCAAATTTCAGTTCCTGCTTATTCAGAGACTTCTTCTTATCGGCTTCATCCTTAGTGACTTGCTTAGAATTCTTACCATACTTCTTCTGGTCAGTTAGAATCTTACGGTTCCACTTTTCAGTTAAGGCCTGGCGTGACTGTGCATAATACTTGGTGACAGCACTACGATCCTTTTCGTTCATGGATGAAATACGAGTCATTTTAGACTCGTTCTTTTGAATAATAGCTAGACGCTTTTCGTATTCGGATTTAGTAATGTCACCGTTCTTATACAGCAGTTTCAGGTTCTGCTTGTCACCCTTAATCATGTCCTTGTAGTGATTACGAGCAGTTTTGTTCAGCTTGTCATAAGCGGTATCGTCAGAGATCTTTGGCACATGAATCTTCTGGAAGGTTAAGCCCTTCTGAATAGCCTTGCCAAACTTACGGCCAATGCTTTCGCCAGTAAGTCCGCCAAGTCCAGCACCAATTGCTGTGCCGATACCAGGCATGATTGCAGTACCGATAGCAGCACCGGCGGCTGTACCGCCTAAAGACCCACTTGCCGCACCAACGTGTGACCCGACTGTCTTCTTGGTTGTACCCAGCAAATCAGTACCAGCATTGATTACATCAAATGCACCAACTGAGCCAGCCAGCATCTTACCAGCCTTGGTGACGTTCTTAAACTCACCTAAACCATGTAGCTTGGAGGTTAACCTACCTATTCCACGCTTGGAACCGTACTTTTCGACACGGGTAAGTTCCTTGGCTTCTTTACCAGTACCACCACCGGCAACATCTTCAAGTGCGCCCTCAGCACCAGCAGTCTTACTACTCCCAGTGCCACCACCAATGCCTGAATCAGAATTCTCAGCACGGGCACGACTATTCCGATTGAGGGCCGCAGTTTCTTCGTCAATTGCAGTTGTCTCTTTCTTGAGTCCGAATATCTCAGTAGCCTTGCCAAAGAGGTCTTGGAATCCTCGAACTGTCTTGAGACCTTGATTAAATGCTTTGAGACCTTTGCTTGCTAAAAACCATGTGGCTGCGAACTTAGCAAACGTATCAGCACTGCCACCAATCATCTTGATCAGCGGCTTCAACAGGAAATTAACTATCTTCAGGGACTCAATCAACGTCTTAAAGCCAATTCCACCTAAACTTTTAAGCGTAGTGAATAGGTCTTTAATCTCAGGTGCATTCCTGGCAATTGATTTAGATGCGTTAGTTACACCTTTAGCCAGACTATTCATTGCTCTATCCATAGCCTGTGGAGCTGACTTGATGCCGAACGCCTTAGCAAAGGCCTTAGTGATGACACCGATCCCAGAGTTAGCTGCCTTACCTACTTTGGTAAATTCCTTTTCAGTACGCGGGTCAGACACCCACTTAGACACGCCTTCGTAGATAGGATTCTTGGCATTGATGATTGGCTTTTCCATGTCGCCAAGTAAAGCAGGCACACGGGCCTTAATGGTCCGTTGCATACCATACATGGTCTTCATCATGTTATCGGCGGCCTGCTTGTACTTGACCAATCCTAAGTGCTCGAACGTCTTTTCAAACTCTTTGCTACTGATCAGCCCTGCCTTCGTCATGGTAGGTAAATCAGACACGTCAACGCTCTTCATCATCTCAGTGTGTTTCTTCTTGGTCTTCGGGTCAGTAACCGTCGTACCATACTGAGATTCACCCGTCTTGATTTCATGAGTTAGCTGTTTAGCCAAAGCCTCACGGAACATTGGGAAATATTGACTAGTCTGATTCAGCAGGCCTTGTTGGACAGTGCCTTTAGACAAGCCGTTAACCATATCTTGCCGGACAGCTAACGACTGTTGTTTGTTGATACCAACGGCATCAGCCAAGTTCAGTGTTGACCGGGTCATCTTATCTGATTCGTGTTTGTTTGAATGCAGATGGTAGAAACCTTGTTGCAACTCATCAACTAAATCAGTATCCTGCCCAGTAGCTACAGAGTACTTATTGATCGTCTTGACCATGTCTTTAGCTTTGGCGATTGAGCCAGTCAACGTCTGCCAGGTGGCACCCATCTTCTGCTGGCTCATATCGAACGCGGCACCAGCTTTAATTGCGCCGCCAATGGCCGCTGTGACGTTCTGCCAAGCACTGACTAAGCCGTTGCCCAAGAAGTTAGCCGCAAACATTTTGCCAAACAGATGGTCAGCCTTATCAGCTCTCTTTGTAGCCTTGTCAGTGGCCGCAATCATGCGGTTAATCCCAGTTGGGTGTAACTTATCGTCCTCAGCACGAACCTCGCTTAAATCGGTCCGTAGGTGTGCTAACTTGCTTCCCAGTTCGTTGACTCGGATAGATTGCTTGCGATACTCATCGGAACCCTTGCCACTAGCCTCAGCTACTTCATTCAAGTGCCGCTTTTCGATGGTCAGTTCCTTGTTAATGTCATCGTAGGAATCACGTAGGCCCTTGTGCTTGGCCGATAATGCGGCATCAGTACGTCCTTCGGCCTGTAGTCGTTCTACGTAAGCTTTGTTGGCCTCAGCGGCAAGCTTGACTGACCGTTGGACGTCCAGAACCCCAGAACGAAAAAGGTCAGCTGACTTCTTAGCACGTTCTTGCTGTGCTGATAAGTTGCTGATCTCCGTTTTTGCTCTGTTAATTTGATTCTCGTACCGAACGTAGGCTGACCGACCTTTTTCAGTCTGCAGGTCTAAGCCTTTTTGCTGTTCACGAAGTTTGGATACAACTGCCTTCTGGCCTTCAATGGCTTTGTCAGCGTCCTTAACCTTGTGAGTGTACGCCTGCATGATACCTTCACCAGAACGAATCTCGGTAAAATTAGATTTCATGGCTGCTTTAAGTAGCTTGGCTTCATTCCGTAATTCTTTCAGAGAACGTGTCATGCCACCATCATCTAAGTCAATTCCAAATTTATAGCCTTGAATTTCTTC
Organism: Levilactobacillus muriae; assembly: GCF_045862015.1. NCBI lineage: Bacteria > Bacillati > Bacillota > Bacilli > Lactobacillales > Lactobacillaceae > Levilactobacillus > Levilactobacillus muriae. Next base: position 120,751 of record NZ_BAAFRU010000002.1, on the reverse strand, counting down.
CATTATTCTCCTCCTTCCTTACATTTTATCTGGTGCCAATCCGATACGCTTAAGCATCTCCATTGGGTCCTCAGGGCGTTCCTTTGGACTTCTAGCTTGAAGAATTTGTTGCATTCTGTAGTAGTCCGTATTGTCGAAATCAGCCGGAGCCATACCTTTTTCAACCAACAGTGTTTGAGCATAGTAATCGAAATTTTCAATCTGGTCTTCCAGGCTTTTGATTCGTTTACGGAGTCTTATTTTGGGTTAGGTTCGTCCTCTCCGTCAGTATCTGGAACATCTTCGTCAACGTGCATTAATGCAAATTGCAAACGTCCCGAAAGATCACCCAATTCTTCTTGTGTTAAGTCCTCCAACGAGTCCTTTTGCTTCTTATTCAAGGATAAAGTAGTGGCTAAGAAGTCCTCTGTTTCATCAATAAGCTTGATTGTTCCATCAACATAAGTCTGCATTTCTTCGGTAGTCTCTGGATCGTCTTTCATGCTGAATGACTTCGATTGAGTTAATTGAAGCACTAAAACTTTCCGAATAATCTTATTTGTTGGCTTGATTTTCTTAACGCGATTAACGCCGATTTCTGGTGCTTTGAATTCTATATAATCTGCCATGACTTAACATTCCTTTCTATGCTAAAAAGCCGCCCCATCAGGTATTGTGAATTTAATAGGCGACAAAGTTCTATTCTCTTTAGACAGACGGCGTGCCAGAGGCTACGACGCCAAACAGTTCTTGATCAATGACACTCTGCTCAAATCCGGTATCACCATCGTAGTAAATCCGACCAACTTTGTTATCGTCATTAGCAAATGGCGTGAAAGTGAGGGCATCGTTAACACGGGTTTCATTTTCATTGTTGGTAGCCAGCGCAATGTCACCAGCCGTCATGTACCCATCGTAAAATCCGAAGTGGACCCCACCACCTGCAACTGTGTTTGAAATAAGTTCCATTGCCAAATCTACTGGGTGGCCTTCCAAATCGAATCCGCCCTTACCATCACCTTCACGGCCTAATACTGCTGCCAGTACCAAGTGATTCAGGAAGTTAGCAGTGAACGCAACGCTTGGCTGTGCCTTACCTACAGAAATATCGGCAACAGAGTTATTCCCCCAAACCCGTGTTACAGATGGTGCCAGCCCACTGAGGTTAGCCGTTGCAACACCACCATCAATCTTGGTAGACACAGTGTAGATTCCGTTAGCGTCTGCACCAGGAATTCCTTCATCCCCAGTCCGTGCCTTGCCAGTAGTAGCATCGATCAATGCCAGGCGGGCACTGTCAACACCAATGTAGCCACCATCTTTTGCTTTTAATACAGGATCTGCCATTTAAATCTCTCCTTTGCTATGATTAAACTTCATCGTGACCATAGTTTGCTGGTCATCCGGGCTCATAAAGTGACCGGTGTCACTAAAGCAGTAATATCCGGCTATTCTCATGAGTCTCTTTAAATTGTTTTCCAAGCTATCCATGCTTAGTGAATAATCCTTTGGATAGTAAATCTGAATCTGCGGCTTCTGAGCCAGATTAGTTGGATTGTTATTTCCGTATCCAGACTCGTCATTAGCAATTTCTGTAATTAAAAAGACAGGCTTGTCGTCTGTCTTGTCAGTCGGCGGAATCGTGTAGGTGTGAATATTCACAGCGGCGACCCCATCTAATTTTTCGATTTGCTCAACGAGTACGCTGCGAACGTCAGCAGCTAATGTCATTTACCCACCTTCTTATCCATTGATTGCTTGAGAGAGCCATAGACAGCTTTAGCAACCTGGCTTTTAGCCTCTCGCTGAGACTGTTCCCAGAAGTGCTTGCCAGTTACCTGGTCATAGTTTGACTTCTTGCTTCGACCGTAAGGTGCTTTAGGCTGCCAACCATCATTGAGAATTCGGCCAATATAGCCTTTCATGCCTTTCTTGGTAAATCCGACCACTATTGATCCATTTGCGTTCTCGACAGTAATTAATGAATCTCGCAAGTGGACAGGCTCACCTTTGCGCAAGGCATACCGATATGGGACCTTTGGCTTCATAACCTTCTCAAACTGCTTAGCGCCAGCCTCGTTAGCTTTGAATCGTTCATCGCGTCCAAAACCATCGGCTAGGTTATCCAGCAGTCTATCAAATCTGGCCTCATTCTCAATTCGATTAGCCATGCTTAGTCACCTTCTGGCAGGTAATCAGGTCAAAGCCATTCGTCTGTGAGCCATCATCAGCCGCGACGTTGACAACCTGGTAGACCTGGTCACCACGTTTAACCAGCATTGACTCCTTCACCGCCTCGTTATGGCGAATAAAAAAGACAGCCGCGTTAGTGATTCCTGCACCTGCCATCGTCAATTGCTGACCGATATTAAGTGACCACTGGCCAGCCCAACAGCTAAATTGCTTGCCAAACACTGATGTTGACTCACCGGTGTTGGGATTGCTTGGACCATCTACCCATGTACCGAAGTCTAGCCGAAAAGTCATGCGAGCTGGATTAATTGCTTTCGCCATTTTGTGCCTCCTCTTGCTTAGCGTATAGCCCCCGTAGCTGTCCGATAATGGAGTTTACAGGGAGATTAACACTAATCGTAGTTGTTGACACCAACGAGCTACGAACGTTGTAGTAAGAACTTGCTAGTGCCATTACTGCCACATCGTACAGGTCAGTCACTGATGGGCCAGTATAGAACTCAGCAACGTCAGTGCCAATTGCATTCTGGATATAGCTTTGCGCGGCTTTAAGATAGCCATTCAGCATGTCATCATCAGCCGTACTGTCAATCCGCAATGAATTTTTCAAACGATCTAAAGTGACCATCAGACACCTCCTACTCGCTTTCTACGCCAGAATTATCAGTAGATGTTGCTGGTGCATTGGGGTCAACCGGTGTAATCGTCACATCAGCTGACCGGTCCGACTCGCCAGCATTGTTAACTGACGCTGCTTCAAACGTGTACTGCACACCATTCGCCAAGTCATTCACAGTGCCTGTTAACTGGTCGCCTAATTCAATTGCAACCATATCTGTATCAGTAGCACTGGCGTAGTACATACGGTAGCTGGTAACCGCTGACCCAGCATCGTCCCCCGGCGTGATTGTATAGCTAACTTGCCCGTTACCAGCTGTCACGGCCAGTGTTGGCGCGTTAGCAGGCTCATCAGCAGTCACAATGTCATCAACTGAGTGCATCTCGGTAGTCCCGGTTGGAGCTACCTTGTAACCTGTGTACGTCGTGTTTGGAGTCAAGTCAGGAATTATGATAGGACTAGCGACGTTGGTCAGTACGGCCTTGCCATTTGAATCATACACATCAAATCGTTTAGCCAATTAGATCACCTACTTAGTAGCCGTGTCAGCAGTTGCAGAAGATGCAATCATTGCTGGCTGGTTAGCGATAGCTGTAAATGAACCTGCTACAAACGCATCAGCGTCAGTAGATTCCACATCAAACCGATCAATGACACGAATCTTAGTTTGGTCAGTCTCAAATGCACCGCCACCAATGTTGGTCGTCAGTAATGACATGTTTTCCCGGTCAAACAGTGTCACAGCCTGCTTCAAGTCACCGAAATAAAGTGGATAAGCTGGGGTAGCAGTCGTACCACCGTTTGGTAAATACTTATCAGCGATTTCTACAACTCGCTTTCCTTTAATAACATAACGGTCTGGTTGCGTTGGGTCTGGCTGTAATAAATACTTGCCAGTAGCATCCGTAACTTGTGACAGTAAGTCCAGACCAGAAGTGTTCGTCATTAAGAAAGAAGTCTTCTTGATAGCTGGATCAACAGCCGTATTAATCATATGGATAATATCGTTAAATTTCGCAATCGTTGGTTTCTTAGGCGCAGCATTCATAGCATCTACAATCTTCAAATTGCGCGTTACAACTACCTTTTTTGCAATCCAATCAGAAAGCCATGCCAAAATATTTTCAGCTGTGTCCTTAAGCAAGGTGTTAGTTACAGTTGAAATGCCAGCATAACGATGGATTAACCACTTAATCAAGGTCAACTTAGGATCATCGTTATCGTCAATCTTTGCCGTTTCGTCATCAAGGTCTTTCAATGGAGTCACATCAGTAAACTTCTCGTAGACCATTGACCCACTTGGGACAGAAGTTGGAACAACCTTTACATACTGTTGTAAAGAATCAAACTGACGAACTAACTTGTTGATAGCCGTTTGGATATCTTCTGGAATGGTCAGCCCAATGGCATTGCCAGATTCATCCTTAGAAGACGTAACCTGGTTCATAATGGTTGGATCACCCATCATCATCGCCTTAAAGTCTTGTACAAACTTATCCTTAGCAGAAATCTCACCCTTGGTCAAAGGCTTCTTGCCACTGTCTCCCATGTTGAGCACGGCTTGAGCGCGGCGTTCTTCATCCAATTGGTCATGAAGTGCATCACGCCGTACAACCGCACTATCACGTTCTGCCTTCATATTCTTAAACTTGTCTGCATCGAAATTATCGTCCAGCACTGCGACGTTTAATTTATCATTCAAGTCTGACACATGTTGCCCTTGAGCAATCCAAGCATCATTTAACTTATTAATATTCGTATTCCCTACAGCCATAATTGGCCTCCTTTAATTTTTGCCCATTAAAATAGCCAGCTTACGTGATTTCAAAGAATCCGTAGGCTGACTATTTTCATTTTCGTGTGGCTTGGTTTGTGGATTAACTCCACTCGCCTTACTAATCAGGTTCAACAGCTTGTTAACCGCAGACTTAGGCAGCATTGGTGAACTGCTATTAACTACTTGTGGCACGTCGTCGTTGACGAACATGATTTCGTCGGCGAATCCCTTGTCAACGGCATCTTGTGCTCCCATCCAGGTCTCATTACTCATAAGATTTAAGACATCAGATTGAGCCATCCCTGTTTTGGCTTCATAAGCCGCCGCAATGGAGCTGTCAATCTTGTCTAGTACCCCCGATTCGTGAGCCAAGTCATCAGAGTTACCCTGTGTACCTGACCAAGCTTTGTGGATCATAATCTGGGCTGTAGGCGCAATGCTGACCTTGTCACCAGCCATTGCAATTACACTAGCAGCGCTTGCCGCCAGCCCCTGAATATTTACGTTCACAGTACCCTTGTAGGATTTCAGCATCGAATAAATCTCGCTAGCGGCGAACACGTCACCACCATTAGATGCTACATTAACGGTCACATCATCATCGGTTCCATCGTTAAGAACCTCATCCACAGCAGATGGTGAGATTACCTTCATTCCGAAAAATTCATAGAATCCAGCGGTATCGTTGTCGTAAATGGCACCCTTGATGTTAATTGTCTTCGTTATCTTCACCCCCTTTCGTTGAGTTTGAATCAGTATCGTTGAGATTAGCCTGCGACTGTTGAGCTTCTGGCATATCTTCTGGGAAGTAGCCTGACTGCTGTAGTACCCACGTAGCCTGGTTGTTTGCTAGTGTACCGTCCTTAGCCAGTCCTGATAGTGTGGTGGCAAAGGCGTCACCAAGCGGGTCAATTGCTGGCCGAATGTTGGCCGTAATATGAGCATTCAGCTTGTTGTCCAGCTCGCTCACGATTGACTGCATGTAGCGGTTAAGAGCATTGGCGTACATCCCCTTAATTTGGACAATGCTACTTTGCTGGTCACCCTGACCGTTCAAATAGCTGTCTGGGATTCCAAATACCTTGGCAATCTGGCGGCTAGTCCAATCAGTCTGACTAAGCAGCTGAGCCACATTGGCCTTCATCTCTAAAGGCTTGTACTCTTCTAGTTGGTCAAGAACTACCGGACCACTATCGGAGGCACTGACCTGACGCATAAATTGGCGACTACGTGCAGCCTTTTGCTTACCATCAAGCAATCCACCGTGTTGAATCGAAAGCACACCAGGGGAGCTGATAGACCGCTTCAAAGCTGACAGTGTCAAGCTATTAGACGTGTCTTTGATGTTGAGTTCATCAGATAATGCGGCCAGTGGGCTAACACCTGTCATACCTCCGTTCTGGCTGAGCAACCGCAAGTGGATCATGTCACCTTGTGGCACGTATTGAAGCACTCCCAGATCAGGCTCATCAAACGTGACCGTATAGGTAAGCCCTGTGCCATCATCTAACAGATACGTGGTGACCTGGCTAGGCCGTAAGTATTCCCATCGCTGGTCAATCCCATTTCGATTACGCCAGCGGTAAGCAAATGCTTCGCCGCCTAGTAGCAACTGAGCATACATGCTCTGCCAAAACGCGTGACGATTACTGGTCGAACTTGGATGGTCTAGCATCCCCTGAGTACGCGGCATACTTGACTTCAAAACTACGGTTGACAGGTCACTAGACAGCTGATTTACTGCCGAATAAATGTCTGAATTCTGTAATGCCGTCTCTGCACTGATATACTTTCCAGCCTTCCCCGGATTCATGAAATTAATAATGTCCGGGTCGGAAAGGCCAATTGATTGTTTGCCAACTGTCAGCGAGTTCTTAACTCTAGTTGGTGGTTCAAAGAATGGCATCGTTAATCACCCCCTTTCTGGTTATTGGCGGCGATTACCTCGGACAGCCAGCCAATAACTGCTGCTGTCAATGCTAGAGCGAACACCCCCCATGCTTTACCCATCAAAAAAGCTCCATAATCGCCTAAACCTAGGGCAATTACGAAGCAAATCACGTCAAAGTAGTTCCAAAATCCTGATAAAATCCGTTTAAATATCGTTGTCGTCACCTCCTAGTAGTCCTGATTTAGGGTCATTGAACCAATTGAGTACCTGCTCATCAGTCATGCGATCTACTTGCTTATCAGGATTATTTACATCAGAAAAGTCTTCAAAGTCATACATTCCTTGGAATCCAGCATCAATCAGGGCATCGACCACGTCAATTTTCAGAGTTGCTTGTGCCTTATCAACCTGGATACCAATGCTGTCTTGCTTTGTCTCAGCGTTCAATAGCGCTTTTTCCATAATCTTGTCGTCCAAGCGAGTGAATGACCCTTCAACGAAACCAGTTTGTAGCCACTTCGTTGGGTCTTTAAGCTCACTAGTTCGCTGCCGAATGGCTTCAAGCGGCCACCCTGAATTGAGCTCCAGTTGCTTAATCATTGTGGTAGCATTCCAGGCGTCATATCCAAAGAAAACAACTTGCAAATTATGTCGGTCAACGTATGCTCTCAACCACTGGTAAACCTGGTCCATGTTAATCAATCCTTGTGGATGGCTAGTAATCGTACAGAATCCCCTCTTGACCAGTTCGCGGTAGGCAATGCCGTCCTGCTTCTCTTTGGCCTCAATTGAGCCCGCCTTTTCCCAAGGAATGAAGGAATGCTGATACAAGTGCCACTTATGCTTACCGCCCTTATCTGTATATGGGAAGATAAAGCCAAGCGCCGTATTATCACTAAACATCGAATAATCAAAACCCAGATAGGCTCGCCGTCCGTCAGCATTAAAGCTTGAGATAATTGGCCTATTGACATCGGCTAGCTTGAGGTAACTATTAGCTGACTGCTGTAGCCACATATTCAGATTCTTATTCTGGAAGTCTCCCAGTGTTCCTGAAAGAGCATCAGAGTCTCGCTTATCAAGTAGTCCATCCATGAGAACTTTATGTTGGCTATCCAAGTCAAGAAGTGGATTACTCTTAACCCACTTTTCAGGCTTGTAAGTCTCATCTAAGCTATCCTGACACCAGATAAGTCCTAAGAACGTATCAGCTTCGCGCAAATAGTCCTGCTCCATAGCTTGCTGAATCATCTTTTCATCTTCGTGGAATGGAACGGTTGGATCAGGATAAGCCGTTGAAATCTCAACGAATTGCTTGTTTGCGACCTTAACTTGTCCAGAAATAATCTTAGAAATTTTCTGACGTATCTTAACTTCACCAATTTCATCAAACACAGCAGTTGTGAAATGGAAGCTATCATACTGTCCAGCTTCATGGCTAATGGCCCGTAATTTGTTATTAGTCTTACTCATAGCAACTGTGTCAGCCTGTGACGCGAGTGTCCGATTATCCAGTCCATTCTCTTTCATGAATGACTTAAAAGGTTCGATGGTAGCAATCTGAGCCAGCATTGACTTGATATACCCAAGGATTTTACTGGTCTGCTTAAAGTTGATGGAACTGACTAAATAATCTTGATTAGACAAACCAATCGATTCGACTAAGAAGCTGTACGCAACAATGATTGCCATTAAGTACGTCTTGCCTTGTCCACGGGCAACGGAAACAATAGCGCGAGTGAACCGTTTGCCACTTTCCTCGTTCCTCCAACCCATTAATTGGGTCATGATGAATTCTTCCCACGGCATAAGTTTAGTGGGCTCGCCGTCATCAACATTTGGACAAATAGCAGCAAACTTTAGTATTTGATTAGCTTTCTTAAAGGAGTAGTGGAATGGAAAATCTGGGCTACCCTGCCGTTGTAGATCCCGCAAGTGGCGAAAAGCCGCCAGTTGAATCAAGTACCCGGCTGTAACTTTCTGGTCCAGTACATCGAATGCATATTGTGTACCCGCGTCCGTGTACTGAGTTCGGATGGCCGACCAGTCAATTGACCGATAAGCTCCCAGCACGTCATGAGTCTGTGTTAAATCAATCTTCGTGGTCAGTCACCTCCTATCCTAGAAATTCCTTCATTTGTTCAGCAGCGCTCTTACCATTTTTTGAGTTATCAGGAACAACTATCTTTAACAATTCGCTCCGTGATTTAGGCGATAGTCCTAGTTCAGAACCAATCTTCGTCAGGTTACGTACTGCCGAATCATAAATTTGTGTCATTGGGTTACGCTTATATCCTACAAAGTCGTGAGCTATCACCTTTCCAGCCGCATTTTGAATGCTTTTGTAAATTGGCTGAACTTCACCATTCTCTAGAATATGGTCGTAGGCATTTCTGTAAATCTCATACTGTGTGGCGTACATTTCGACCAACGCAAAGTCAATTCGCTTAACCGAAGATTCTTGCTCTAAAAAGGGCACTACTTTCCGCCACACGGCTTTTGCCTGTGTGCCTAGGTACTTAGGAGGTGTGCTTGCTAAACGGCCTCCATTGGCGTCTTTAAACTGCTTTTTGACCACTTGCACACCTCCCTTCTGGTTTGCCTCAGCCCCCTTACCCGAAAGCATTCAAAAACAGCTTGCGTCACAAAGTGATGGTAGTGTGTGCGCTCTTCTGTGGCCTGCTAGGGGGGCGGGGGTTGAATTTATATTGTCATCGCGTGTAATTAGTCGGGTCACTGCTAAAAGCTCTCACGATTGCTTATATAGCCTCTCAGTCCATACAGTATTTTCTAAAACATTTATTTATAGGCTATTTCTGTCCATAATCGCTGGCACAGCCACTGTGTACACGGTCTTGCCGTTTTCATCTCCGTGACTGGTCTTAATATCTGCACGTTGATACACATATCTAGCAACTTTCCCAGCAACTTCTAATTCTGAATATCCTTTAAATAAATACCTCTCATAAATGTCATCTAACAGTTCTGGTGCCTTATCTCTGATTAGCTTGGCAATGTATCTAAGCCCAATTGCATTAGGATCGCTGATAGTTTCATTCGTAGATTTAAACTTATCAGGGCTCATTAAAACTGCTAATACTTCGTTTGCAATCCGTTCATAATCAGCTTTGGTGTGTTCCATGTTCATCGCTCCTATTCATCAATACATTAACTGCATCCACATCACGAATCTCTGGTACTTGCTTGAGCTCATTACCCTGACCGGTCCCGTAGTATTGCCGTTCCCAATCAGTCTTAACCCTGTGGCACTTCCCACAGATAACAGCTAAATTGTCCACGTCAGCACGCAACTCGCCATCGTACTCAATAGGTACAATGTGATCTACTGTCTTCGCTGGGGTGATTACCCCACGTGCCTGACAATAAGCACAAAGAAAATGGTCACGCTCTAGGATTTGTTCCCGGAGTCGCGACCATTGCCGTGTTCTGTAGAAGCTGTATTGCTCTCGCTTATCATCATTACGATACCGTGTAACGGTGTTGTACTTGTGTTCGTACTGCTTGTCATGGCTTCGTGCCCAACGCTGTCGGCTTTCCAGGTACTCAGCTTCATACTCGTAGTGAGCTTGGCAATAGTGGTCAGGAAACGTCACCATTGTATGACAACCTGGTTGTCTGCATCTTCGTACACGTGGCACAGCGTCCATCTCCTAATCCTCCACACATGTATGCATGCGCAGTCTGAACGTCCGAACTGTTTCCTAATGTTTCAACTACCTTTTCGTTTCCGTATATTCTTACAACTTTTGGCGGATTCAAATAGTTTAGCCCACGCTTAATCCTTCGTGACGTAATCAGCAGCTCCTTCACCACTATCATTGCCAATGGTTTCATATTCATGTGTCTTGCGGTTAAGCGTCGTCAATAGGAAATGTTTACGGTTCTCTTGCTCAGTATTGGTAATCCAGTCCAAATGTAACGCAACTAATCCGCCACCAGTACTGACGTCAGTTACGTCAACTCCATCAACATATACCTTGGGAACCTCACTGACAGCGTCAAAGTCAATCCGGATATGTGGCTGCTTCTTAACATCATGCTTCACGATTCGATTAACGCGTTTTTCAAGTTCGTGATATAGCTTTTCATAATCACGTGCAACACGTTGATAGTCTCTACAGATAGGATTCATTTAATTCACCTCATAATTTGATTGCATAGCAAAGCCCTGACGTCACCGCCAGGGCTAATTTAGGAGTGTACTTTGCCAACATGGCAATACCGCCCGTGAGAATCGAACTCACAATCAATCACCAGAGACGGTACGTGAAAGGAAGAAACAAGTCAACATCAAGTCTTGCTGTAGTCACCAGGTACAGCAACATTGCGGGTGAGGAATCGAACCTCACAGCTTGCAGATTGACCTAAGTCTGAAAGGATTAGAAGGATTTAAGCCAAATTGTGTTACCCACTGCACCACCGCAATACTTTTGCTCTTTCGATACTACTAATATAATCCCACGAAACCTAGAAACCCATGCATTCAGAGTGTACACACAAAATACACTTTCAGTCGAACAACGGTATACAATCGCCAATTTCCACATCGTACCGATTCTCAAAGCTATGCTTGTGACTCTCCCACTGGTCTAAGAAGTCCAGCATGTGGTGAAGTTCTGCCGACTTGTGACGAATCCAATCAATCCCGTATGGGAAATCTGGATCATCAGCTATATCATCAAGCGTCATACCCTCAATATAGTGAAGCTTTAGGAACTCATGCTCATATCCATGGAAGGAATCAACCAGTGCTAATAGCTCCTGTCGGTCGCTCTCACAGTCATCTAGTTCAGCCTGCAAAGGTGGAAGCTGGTCTAGGACGTGAGCACCACGCGACTTACCATTGATTCTCAGGTGGGATAAATCACCATCTTCCCAACGCTGTTCTTCACGCTTAACCTTTCTGATTTGCCACCGCAGATAACGGCAGCACTCTTCCAAGTCAAGATACTCTTGAAGCCATTCATATCTACTCTTATCCTTGCGTCCCAACTCCGTCACCTCATGGTATAATTAGTTGCTAAGTTAATTAGACCAGTCGACGTGCCAGCAATGGGACGCTTTTTTCGTGCAGAAATTTATTTAGACTTCACATACGAAATGTGTTCATATCCGTATTCTCTACCTTCGTCAGTGGTAATCTTATAATCGGCTGTCTTATCACTAACCCAATCATCATTGAATTCGTCTTCTTCAATACATGCACGTTTCTTCAATAAGTCAACGGCACCTTGAGACGTGTCAGAACAACCAATCATATCTAAGTCATAATCATCATCTAAGTTATAGATTACGAAAGCCACAAACATTTAGTTCTCCTCCATTCGTTTCAATCGCTTCATGCATTCACTACCGAAGTAAATCAGAAATGCAGCTTCTTCATTCTCGGTCCAAGAATTATAAATCTTCCAAGTATCATCAGATAAAGATGCAGTGGAAATTTCCATAATCATTTCAATTGGATAGAATCCTTTGCCAACTGACCATTCAATTAATTCCTTAGTTACCTTCTCAAACTCCGTCACTATTCAACGCCCAAGTCAGTCTGGCCGTCAGTTTCACCGGTGTCCTCATCGTCAGTATCTAACTCCGTCTGATTTGGCATGAAGGTGATGATTGAGTGGCCTTCAAGTACGCTAGCAAATGCGTCACGCTTACCGTCAAATTGTTCCGCCGGAATCCGCACCTTGAGTTCAATCACTTGCCCCTTGTTGACGGTCTTTTCAGTTGAGTTCAAAACGCTACCCTTTACCGTAATGCTGTTGTCCTTAATTTCTTCTGCCATACTTAATCTTCTCCTTTGGCTAAAGCCATCTCAATGAGTTCCTGTAGTACTTCGTTCTTCTGACGAATCGTTAACCGGTGAATCGCCTTACGCTCTGGATCACTAATCTTTAGTGGGTTACGTTGGCACCAACCCAATGTAGCCGTTAAGTCATAGTGATGCTCTTCAAATTTAAGGAGAACGAACCGCCGGTACTTTTGCTGATCTAAGTTCAATTGTGACTACCTCCTAATGGCATCCCATCCACCAACTAGAATTGACTACCTGTAAATAATCGATGTCAGTACCCAACGCATATCCTAAAATGGCTTCTTTAGCTTTCAGTTGAGTGGCATATCCTTCACCCCATACGGAATTATCACGATTATCAATCACCATATAGTTTCCCATCATAATCGCTCCTTTATAACCCAGTGGCTTCAATCCAGTCATACTGCATATTGGTACACACAAGTGGATGAGTAAGCTTACGTTTCTTAGTAATGCCCCAGGCTATTGTTTTAAAGTCATGTCGTCTAACCACAACTACTTCAACAGGAATCCCATATTTACGAGTGAACCGTTTGAATTTAGTGGTTACATCGCTCGGTATCCCATAGATTCCAAAACTATTTTTAACATCATAAACATGAAGTATTTCATGGTTCTTGTAGATTACAAAATCCGGTTTAAAAGACTCTTCGCCAACCTTCAGTCGCTTATCGCGAGGTAATTCTTGTAAAGGATCTAGCACATACTTAGGGTGAATTGTATATTGCAATCCGCTATCCCGAACAAATCGCGTGTAGAAGTCAGCTTCCTTCTGACTGTCGAAGGTGTAGCCGTCCAAGTGAACCCTCGTACCACGTTTATTTAACGCTGTCGGTGAGTTCACTTGACCACTTCCAATCTTTCCAGTGGCAATTCAATATGATTACCCTTGTGCTCGATCATCGCCGTCAGGTATGCCTGCCGGTTAATAATTGCTTGAACGAATCCCCAATAACGATGGCTACCTTCTAGCCAACTGACCTTATCGTGTGGTCGAATCATTCTACCACCTTCAATCCACTCAGTTCACTAACGCAAACCATCGTGTAGGTACGCTTAGTCACGTCCATCAACATTTCCAACAGCTCCGAATTCACAACCTCACCAGCTGTTACGAATTCTTGAGCTTCGTTCATTCTGTCTTCAAGAAATGTAACCATCTTGGCACTCCCTTCATCACTCAAGACTGTGGACTTTTTCATGACAAGTGCCATTCCATCAGTAGCTTCGTTCAAATCAATCACTTTAGAAAGACTATTCTCTTCCTTTGATGCCTCTAAATATACAAATGACTTCATAAACTGAACAACGTCCTTACCAATGTGTCCTTGTGCGGTAGCGCCTTGATTCTTCTTAATGTTCAGGTAAGAATGCTTCATCTGGCCCATACAAGCTTTCTGCCAGTGATCGGGGTTCAGCTTCAACAAATCATCACGATTCTTATGAAGGAAACCGGCCATCATCGTAAACAGCTCGTCGGTATACAGCGGTTCCTTGTAAAATAACTCCAGCACATTAGGATTCGACTTATAGATTGAATTGACAAACTGGAATAGGTCGACCTGCTTGAAATCAATCTCACCGTGGTTCTGTTTCCCTTTACGTTGATTAAAAATCAGACTATCAAATTCTGGCTCTGTCACTACGTAATAATCTGTGTCCGAATTTTCATCAGCCAAATCATTCAGCCGACTGCCAGATAGATAAATCGCTAAGACCTTTGTTGGCAATTGTTCTTGGAAATATTTCAATAACTTATTACTCAGTTTCATGTAATCCCTCCCCACCATTCTTATAGATAATCATGGAAAAGTCATTGCCTTCATCAAACAGGTACTTAATATCAATAAGGCGAACGCCCCTATGATCTCTTAACCATCTGTTTATTTCTTTCTCCAAATTCTGGCGGTAGCAGTCAAATATTTTCACTTGATACATGATGATTGGCCTCCACTAGTGATTTAAAGTCAGTGAATGAAATCTCAAATGTTTCTGCTTTATCTCCAATTCCAATCGCCGTGGAATTTCCGTCATCAATGGCAAAATCTATATGGCTAACTTGAATGAGAGTCCTAGTACCGAACGGATCAGTAAGCTCAATCCAGCCCATTATTCATCAACCTCCCGCTTTCCCAGTTCTGCAATCTTAGCGTAGGTATCACCATGTGGTAACTTTTTAAGATGCTCGATTAGCTCGTTAAATTCGGAATCGGTGAAAACATTTTGGAAGTTACTAAGCTCTGCAATATCAGTTGTACTACTTGTGTAATAAGGTCTCATTGACCCTTTTGCCCAAACTGTAAGCCCATTCCTATTTCCATCCTGCCCAATCACAACATTCCATCGCTTCTCATCGCTGCGTTGCTCAATTGGCGTCTGAGCATAATCCATCATGTAACCAATCAATTGACGTTGATCACTTAACGGTATGCCCAAGATAGACGAATACGTTTCGATTCTTCCACTAGTACCTACCGAGGTGCTTGCAAGGAAATTACCAAAAGGATCATAAGCGTTAATCCATAATTCGTTTTGACGTTTACGGATTTGCTCCATAATTCCCATATTTCTCAATGCATTTTTAAGTTCACTAGTCTTCATTTTTCTCCTCCTCAAACTTAATCAGCCGATTCAAGTACGTCTGAGTCTTTAGCAAATCTTCCACGCCATTCTTATCTGGATAACGCATCAGGTACTTAAAGACGTTGCCCCGCATGAAGTCACGGAACCCTTCCTCTGGGAACATTTCAGTGAAGTGATCAAATAAGTCTTTGCCATTCTGCTTATAGTAATCTGGACGAATATTCGAACTAGAACTAACCCAGCCACCTTTTTTAAATCCTTGTTTCAAGTCTTTACGCTCCATTCTTAATTTGTCGTTGTTGCATTTCTTCCAGAATCTCGATGTACTCAGTCTTTAGGCTCTCTAAGCGACTGCACCTATCCATCTGACCCTCGTACTTAACCAGTAACGTGTTGACGTAGTCACTGCCATCTTCCAAATACTGCCAGCCTTGTAACTTCTCAGCTTTAGCTGTCTCAATTGCCAGCCACACATTCTCCACGCGTGACTCATCGACGCGCCTCAACTCAGCCGATAATGCCAGATTATGGGGATGACTCCCCACAGCCTGTTGCAATGCCTTCTGCTGGTTGTAGAAATGTGCTGCCTTCGTCAGGTACAGCTTGACTGCCATTGAGTTTCTCAGTCCTTCTGAATCCATAATCTTCTGGTACTCGTGGAAATTCATGTACTGATCAACGACCATCGCTATCAACTGCCAGTTCTTGGAACTTCATTGAGTCACCCTGAAACTGGTACGGAATACGCATTTGCCAGCCTTCACGGTTCTTCTTAATCGATAGGTTGACCACATCATCAACGTCCTTATCTTTCGACAGGAAGGCAACCACGTTACTATCCTGCTCAACAGATCCAGACTCCCGAATATCGCTCAGCTGAGGCTCTCTGTCCTGCCGGTTCTCAATAGACCGGTTAAGCTGAGTCAACGCCACAATCGGCACGTTGTATTCATTTGTCATGACCTTTAGCTGTCGCGTAATCTCTCCGACCTGTAGGTAACGTTCCTTTAGACTAGGTACCGTAATCAAACCAATATAGTCCACAAACGCCACGTACTTATTCTTCTTGGCGGCACTCGCGTGTTGTCGAATCACACTAGTAATCTGACTTAACGTTTCAGCAGTGTCATAGACAGCTAAATTAAGCCGTTTAACCTTGCTTAGAGATTGCCGGACCACTTGCTTAAGAGTTGGTGTCAACGAGTCAGCAGAGCTTCTCAGTGTCACTGACGATATGCCAGTGTCATTTGAGACGAAACGGTTAAGCATTTCACGTTTCGTCATTTCCAGAGTGAAGTAGTCAACTTGAATTCCTTCATTTTCAGCTAACATTTTAGCTGCCAGGTTGACACTAAATGCCGTCTTACCGATACCAGGTCGTGCCCCGATAGTGAACAACATTCCGCCATAGAATCCACCAGCTAGGCATTCGTCTAGCCGTGGATAGGACTTCACACCAGCTTCTACCGGATGATCTAGGTTGTAGTCTAGTTCCTTTGCTTGGACATCAATTGAGCCGTCATCAACGTTGTCGTCTAACTCAAGCAGTGCATTGCTAGCTGACGTCAACGTCAATAAGTTGTCCTCAAAGGGTGCCTCATGGTATACAGCCATGGCTCGCTGAACTTCCTGCTTCAAGTAAAGCCGATGCAGATCACGGACCAACTCAGTTAAGTTGGCGTCTGTAATGGCATTACCACGCAAAGCGATTAACTCTTTATAGGTCAAGGTGAACTGATTTGACAGTACCTTAGCTTTCCCATAGATAGTCATCAGCGAACCATCCCCGACTTCCTGCAAAGCTTGGAAGATGACCCGGTAGTTACCATCTACAAACCAGTCAGCATTGGCGTTGACCATTGCAACGTTCTTTGGCTCCTTCAGCAGTACCGAGATGATTGCCTGTTCAATTTCACTATTCATCACTTACACCTTGATTCTTGTATTTTTCTTCCAACTCAGCCAACTGGCGAGCCGACCGCGCGGAACCTTCTTCTGGGGTCAAGCCCTGTTGCTCAGGGGTGTTGGCTCGTTGCTGGCTACGTTGTGCTTCGTTCAGATACTCATCGAAGTGACTTTTGGCAAATAAGGTCTTAGGCCTCAAGTACTTCTCCATTTCTGAATTACCTACCCATTGCTTAGCCTTAACTGCAATCACCAATCCCACATCATGCTCCGAATACCCTTCGTTAATTCTTGCTCGAATGAGGTCTTGATTACTCTTGACGTTATGGAACTTGCTATTCGTTTTCTCGTTAAGAAAATTGATTATCTTTTTATAGTCAATCTTCCTAGTAGAATCCGACGTAGGTTCTTTCTCTTCATTCTTATCATTCTTGTTTGTTGTCATTGGATTGTCAGCAGATTGTCGTTGGATTGTCACTAGATTGTCACTCTCTTGGTAGTCATACCAGTTAACCACAGTGATGACGCTGTATCTGGCGTTCGATTGGATTGTCAACATTCCACTTTTTTCAAATCGTTTAACCCATCTCCATAACTTTCTCCATGCCAGCTGATTGTCACGCGGCACTCCGGCATTAAACTCAGACGCCAGTACATGGGCACCCGTGACACATTGACCGCTTGTCACCGATATTTCCTGTCCGTTAAACAAAAACTTGTTTTGACTATGGTTAGCCTTCATTAGAATTAGTAACCATAGTTTGAGCTGATCGGAGTTTGTCCAGACAAAGGATGACTGAATTTTCCGATACAACTTAATCCATCCTTGGTCCGACATTGCTTAACCCCCTAGCTTAGAATGGAACGTCGTCATCTGAGATGTCGATTGAATCGCCTGTGTTAGCGAATGGATTGCCAGTTGCTGGCCCAGCGTTACGGGTGTTACCCATATTGTCTGGAATACCGTTAGCAGCGTCTTGTAATTCCTTACCACTCTTCACGATTGGTGTTTCAGTCATCGGCTTGTTCTTAGATGGCTTGAATGAGCGAACAGCCGGACGTGGAATACCCTTGTTGTCACGTTCCATCGCGACCACTGCGATGACTGGCTTACCCAGCATTTCTTCTGCCCAATTGCTTGGGGTGCCGAAATCATGCCCATTTTCAAACATTTGCGTTGCTTTGGTTAAAGCATTGAACCGCCATGCGGCCTTAGGTGTGTTGACGAAATTGTCATACTGGATCAGTGCACCTTGGGCTGGTTGATCGACGTCAGTACGCACCCGATAGTTCACAACTTCCATTTCGTTACGTGTCGTTTTGGTGAGCTTGTCTGCATAGGCGGTAGCGTAAACTTCATATTCGCCCGGCTTCGTAATTAATTCGTTGCCTGCATTCTTTTCATCGTATCCAAATCCCATAATTATTTATCTCCCTTATCAGTATTTGAAGCTGCTTCATTCTGCTGTTGCGTTGCTTGTTCATTCTTGACGGTAGCCATTAGCTCAACATAGAGTTTCTTGAGGCTATCAACCGGCCAGTTTTCAAGCGGGGCTTTGCCAGTAGTAATACGTTCAAGCTGGAGTTTGGCCGCGTTACTACCCTTAACTAACTTCTGAATGGTAGATAAGGCGTTCTTAGCACGTTTCTTGTCCTCACCAATCACATCGACACCCTTTTCAGCCCAGTCGTAAATTTTATGACCGACCTCGCGTGACAGTACTTCGGGGTGAGTGAAGATTGAAGAATTATCTTTGGTTGGCTGAGCCACATGGTTCTCGTAGACTTGGAAGGCAATGGCAAATTCGTATTCCAGTGAGTCCTTCTGCTCAATCTTCAAGCCGACCTTCTCAACCTGAACCTTGCCAGTATCATCGGTGGTTACCTCAACGCCCTGTTTGCTACGAACTGTCGCGATGACATGAACGTCCTGGTCAGTGAGCAACTTAAGGAAGTTACGCTGTTCCGGCGCTACGTCCTTCCAGCCGCCAATACCGCCGTTATTGCTGTTATCGACCTGCTGTAGTACACCACCTTCGCCGCTCCACGCGTTGGAGATACCATCAACCACAATCACCTGGCACCCATATTTCTTAAGGCTTGCAAACGCGTCAAGATAATTTGATGAATCAAATGGTGCTGTTAGATCAACCTTCGGGAATTCTCCGATTCGGACACCATCATGTTCAGTATCAACGTACAGGTTGGTCCGCTTATGTTCTGTATCAATCACACCGACCTTATCCCATTGTTCGGCGTCACTGGCATCTGGATACATGCGTTCCATCATCCCCTTAGCAACCAGTAGGGATCCTAAGGTCTTACCTGAGCCACTAGCGCCCATGATTAGAATGGGAACCTTAATCTTCTGACGCTTAGCTTTTACAATTTTCGCCATTACTTATCCACCCTTTCGTACTTGATATGGTTCTTATCAACCCACAGCCGTAGTGCGACCAACTGTGCGTGAGTACCCGTCAGCTTCAACGTGGTGCTCTGTAAGACCATTTCACCAGTATCGGTATCAACAGTTTCTCCACCCTGTTTGACTTGGTGTGTAGCGTCAATGGCGGCTTGTGCTTCTTTCTGTTTGGCTTCACGCTCAGCAGTTTCCCTGACTTCTTGGTCACGCTTAGCAGCCGCCTGATTAATCTGCTTGAAGATATCAGTCAACGAGACACCTTGATTCAGTAGCGCGGCCCAACCTGCTGGCTCAATGCCCATCTGGTCCGCATAGGTCTTGATGGTCTCAATGTCCGTAGCACGTTGGTCATGGTCCTTCTTGAGTTGAGTCATGTCAGACGCAATCTCTTCAACCGTTGACTTAGTTAGTGCCGTACCCTTTGAATTGGACGCTGTTTTATTGATCCAAGCCGGCCGTACTTCAATGTCGGTAACCGATACGCCGTAGTTCGGTGCCATCTCAGCAATCGTGTCAGTCACAAGTTTGTACCGTGCTTGTCGTTCTTGCTCAGTTACTTCGGCAATCTTGTCATCAAGCGGATCAATGATATCTTTGATTCGCTTCTTGTAGCCATTCATGACGTCGTCAAATTCGGCGATTGGCTTCTTGTACTCACGATTAGTTGCCAGTCGCGTATCGTTGATGGCCTTCATAATCTTGTTGATGTGAGTACGCATCTTCTTGGTTTCAACGATATTATCAGCAGTCACCACGAAGTCCTGACCGTACTTGTCAACAATTGCATCTAAGGCTTTCTCAACCTGCTCACGGTTGTTGATGACAATGGGCGATGGATTTACTGTAATAGCCGGTTCAATTGCTACAGGTGCGTTATCAGTCATTGATGGTCACCTCTCTCAGCTTAGCAAGCTTCATCTTTGTGCGATAAAGCTGTGTGAAGTCATGCATGAGAGATTTGTACTGGCTTACCGGTGTCACGTTGATACGGTGCTGTAAAGTCTTCTCGACTGCCTCGTAAGCTTCAATCAGAAATCCTCTATTTCTCATTTTTACCTCCTAGTTTTAAAAGACGTTGCAAAATTCGTGGTTCCCGTCTACTCTTGGAGTAGATGATTCTAGTCATCGGATTTGCTTGGCTCGTTAGCGTCCTACCGCTGGCGGGCTTTTTTGCTACGTTGAATCGTTTGAAACTAGCAATTTTCAAATTAGTAATTGTTCTAGCGCTAAGAATGCGTGACACCTCCTAATAATTCGACTGTTTAGAACAGGTCATTAAATGACAGTCCTCGCAGATTCATTTGATATCCAATGTCATATTCTGAATTGATAAATACCCTATTCAGCATTCGATTAGTAATTCGCGAATAGTTTAATTCAGCCCAGTTGATGTATTCCATCAGCTCACGCTTACCAATTCTCCGCTCTTCAAACTTTGCCATGTAAAACGGACTGTCTACTTTCTTCACTACTCTCTTTTTCATTTCATCGCCACCTTTCATAAGCAATCCGCAGAAGTCCGCCGATTCCAAAAATCAAAACAAAGATAATTACTGCCGCCATTTAATCACCACCTGACGCTGCCCGCGACTTGATTAATCCATTAGTGATAGAACGGCCTGTTTCAACTCGTTGGGATCGTAGAATACCTTTTTGGAACCCGGAACATGATGCTCAATTAGCTTTAATTGCGGTGTCTTGAATAGATATTCCTCAAAGAACGTCCGTGACATCGACATCAATTCTGCTGCCCGGTTACGATCAACCATCAGGTACTCACGTGTCACACGTTCTACCAGTGGCTGTAGCATCCCCTTAGCTTCCACCCTAACCAAGTCGTCATAGTGTTGGATTAGCGGCTGTGTTGCGTCCTCAGCCATTGAATCACCTCCTACTCAGATAGATGCGTGATGCCGTAGTGACCAATCACAATACCGGCAAATAAGATTACTACCATTCGCAGAGCTATCATGATTCCACCTGCGCATTATCAAAGTAGAATTGGTAAGCAATATTTCCATTTTTGGTATCTTTCAGATCGGCATAGATATTGTAATTTGCCAAGTCACCAATGAGCTGGTCACTTAACAGGTACTTGACTTCTACGTCCACCACTTTCTTCCCCATTGCCGCGGCCATAGTAATATGAGATTTAATGTTTACCAAATCATGCTGAGAAAATCCTGCTCTGACTTCCGCCGCAACTTGCTGTGCAAAGAATTCTGTATTCATAATGATTCCTTCTTCCAATTATTTTTAAGGTATAATTTAGATAATCCAATTAATTGAGGTGATAAATGATGCGAATTACTGGAGCTCGTATTACCGAACAAGGCGTTTCATTCTCCGTTGTTGTTGTTAAATCCGGCACTTTAAATTCTCCAAGTCGTGATTCAGTCGCAGATGGCTTACCCCTAGATTTTCCACGTCCAGTTATCCTAGCTGAACAGGCTAACGGTGGCTTTCAATTTTACGGCCGCGACGATATTGTAGACTTCCTTGCTAACCTCGATCCTTCTCAAATTCCTTGGGAAGATTATGAGATAAGCTAGTTTTCAATTTAAAAGCACTTGGCGTCTCTCTTGTCGCTGAAAATAGTGCTTTTCGCTCTGATGAGACTTCCGTGCTAGTTGCGATAACACGGAGGTCTTTTTCTATTGCCCATAAAACGTTGATTAGCTTCTTCATATTGTTCATTCCTCCTTATGCTGTACGTTCATCATTCAAGAATCGGTTGATGAAGTATTGCTGACCCTTGCCAGTAACCTTGGGCGTCTTGTTAACGCTGACGTGACCGTCTGAGTGCTGAATTGATGTCTCCTTAACCTTGAACAGCTTCAACTCCATTGATCGTTGCGTTGGCATATTCCAATCAGTGCCTTTTCGGTTAATTAAGTAGCCTTTCTCACGGAGCCATTTAAACAACCGATTAGCACCAATATCGACACCGTTTTGCTTGATTAGCTTGGCTAAATCACCGACAAGGATTGATGTTGATGATACCGATACGGCGTCAGCAAACAGGGCCTTGGGTTGCATAGCTTCGTTCTCATCATGAAGTCGTTTCACTTCCTGCTGAGCTGACTTGTACTTCTCCAGGAACTGAATCATGTTATCTGGATCAGCCATCCACTCATAGGCCGTCTTAGGAGTTACATAAGCCCCTTGCTTGCGAATAGATGGAAGAACCTGCTCATAAATCCAATCTTGAAATGGTTCAGCGCTTGGTAGTTTGCTTTGGCCCGCCAACTGGTATACACCAGGTTCAGAAATCAGCGTCATCATTTGGATTCCTGAGGGAGTCGCGATTTGCGACTCCCTCTTATATTTGCTCTTTACGTGTTTGTTTAGAGCATCTCTAAAATTCTTATATCCAATCGCAATTGCAACATCCTTGCCAACAAAATGTGGTTCGTTATCAATTAATACTGTGCGAACCTGGTTTCCTTCAAAATTAAACGGTGTGATTTGGTTCATGACTAGTCCTCCTTAGATTCCGTATTTTCCTGACAGATATTCATAAATATCATTAACAAGGTGTTCAGAAGCTTTAGTAACTGATTGCTTGTTGAGTGACAGGCTCACAAACGTACGAGATTTTCCAAAACGTTTTGCTAATCCTGATTGAGTTTCTTGCTTCTTATGTGCTCCCAGCCAAGACATAATTGCCTCTGCCTTTGTATTTGTTTCAGTATGGATAAACAATTCATCACCTCCAATTGAAAAAATAGTAAACTTTGTTAAGAAAATGTTCTAGAGTTATTGTATTTCCTAGAAAATAGTTCTAGAATAAGAACATAGTTAAACAAGCGTACGAGTACCGTTTATCGCCCTGGTAAGCTGATTAGCCGGTGAGTTCGTTTGCTTAATTTAATAACGATATTTCTTAACAACGATTATTCTAGAACTATTTTATAGATTTGTCTACACATTTCTAGAATTATTTTCTAGAGTCGTTGTGTTGAAGTGAAAGGAACCTCGACATGACACTGTTTGACTGGGTAAAAAAACTTGCAGATGATCGGCATATGAGTATCGCCGAATTGGAACGCCAAGCTAAATTAAGTGAAAATTACTTGTATACCTGGAAGCGAACTGAGCACCCACGTTCTTCTAGCGTTGAAGCAGTTGCTAAAGTTCTTCAATGCTCAGTAGCAGATATTTTGAATAGAGGAAAAAGTGGCCCTGTTCAAGATAATGATTCTTTGCCTAACCACATAGATATTGAAGATATAGTAGCGAATGCTGCCATACTTACATCACGTAATCACGCGCTATCAGATGAAGATCGTTCCGCCATTACAGCTATGCTCACTGGATACCTAAACTCTAAGGAAGGCCAGAGACGACTTAGAAAGTATGGCACCAAAGATAACACTGGGGAGAACGGAGAAGATTAAATGCTGTTTGACACTTTGAATTCGGCTCTTGCCGATATTAATACATCATCGGATTATAATTTGGACCATTTAATTAATAGATACGATATTGATTGCCAGTACCAGGCCCTAACTGGGAACATCAAAGGCTTTAGTCTGCCACTTACTAGGACCATGTTCATCAATAGTGACTTGCAGAACACGGATCAGGTAAAGTCCCATGAGCTTATCCATTGCTTGCTAGATGACTCTGTAGAGCCACTGTTAGAGACCAGCATGGTCAACAACTCCAAGATTGAAAATAGAGCTGATTGGGGTGGACTATACTTGATGCTTAAAGAGTATCAGGCTTTGTATGATGTCAATCCAGAAAGCTTTAACATTGTGAGTTTTTGCAAGCAATCTCATATACCATCTAAATATGAATTCCTAGCAGCTAGTGCTGCTGAACAAGCCTTTGGAATCACAATTCCAGATACTGCATTTTACAAATAGTCTTTACGTCCACATCCGATGACGCTAAAAGCTGTATATTCTGAGGAGGAACAGATAGTTGAAAGAAGAAATCAGGTTTTGGGGATTCATCATTATCGTCTGTGGTGCCGTTATTTGGTATTTTTATTCGCAAGCTAAAGAGAAAGATAGTTTCAAAAAAATTCGGCCTGAAAACTCTATTCGTTATTTAAGACTAAACGAACAAACAGACTTTTCTAGTGTGGGTTCAAGGGGTAATCACCGAGTTCATTTCATTAACGAGCTGCCTGGAAAAGTAATCAACTTTCCTGAGTCTTACCGATCTGAAAATAGATATTATTTAATTTCCGTCGATTTTACTGCAAATTACAAAACAACTACGGACGTGAGTGGACATGCAGGAAGTGCACTGGTTGGAGGACTCATTGCTGGACCAGTTGGAGCAATTATTGGCGGATCTCGCAAACCTAATGTAACGACAACTACCTCTGAAGAGGGAGCAGATGCGATTCTTGTTTTTGCATCCTTAGATCTTACACAAACCTATACAGTCACGACAAAGACTAAGTCCAACATCATTCAAGAACTAAAGGCTCACTACTTGTTAAACAGCATTGAGGTTCAAAACATTCAGTCTCAATTAGCAGACGAATCCGATAATTCTAAACACTTGGAAAGCTAATTCCAAAACAAAAAGCGCATCCCTGTAAGGTGCGCTTGCTTAGCTGAAAGGAAGTGATAATCATGAGTGACAAACCGGTACAAATTGGTGATTCGCCTAAGCCATTAAATAAATCCATCATAAAACCACGAACAAAGAGCGTTAAGCCAAATCCTAAACCAACCAAACCGACTAAGAAATAATCACATAATTCTTGATTCTATTTTTATAATCAATAATTATTGAGTTCTCATTACTTTCACTGTACAGTGTCTTAGCTTGGTCCAAGGTGTATTTGTCTTCCGTTTCCCCATACAATTCTACCTGGCAGTTGCCTTTATCATCAATATTACGAACGTATCCTGAGGAAATATAATTTCCGTCAAAGTCAAAGGAAATTAAGAACTGAGATTTGTTTTTCCCTGGATTTTGAGAAAGCACATGTTCCATCGTTCCCTGATTGTCATAGAGATTCATATTGAATAGATTGGCAATCCCCTCTGAAAACTTGTTGTACAAAACAAATATTGCAAAATAGATGATTGTAATGAGTAAAGATATGAGCATTGCTGTCCAAAATGAATCATGCCAATGAAACATTGGTGACAGCCAGTATTTTATTGACACGGCTGTAATTGCGGAATTGATGACTGAAAGGATAACAAGAGTCATTTGCCTATCAGCATTATTATAGAAATTAAAAAGTCCAAATGGTCGCAAGGCAATATAAGTAATGAACCCTGGCACTAAGGGTAAAAGTTTATCCATTTCATCTATCTCTTTTCTAAGTGAATTATTTTCATCAATTATAGCATAAAAGCGCATCCCCCTACCCGCCAAGATAATGAGATGCGCAACGTAAATACATATGAGTTTGCCGTTTAAGCAAGCTGTTTTAAGAATACATAGCTGTACCCTTTTAATTAATTTTAAACCTAAGGAGGTGATGCCACAAGTTTCTCTATAAATTGACGCTGCCCGCGCAATTGGAAGGAGAAATTAATATGAAACTAACAAAAGTAGTCAAATATAACAACGTCTATTCTTATACAACGAATAAAGGCACTCTCTACGCCTTTCGCTATCCTTACTATGATTCAGTGGGGAGACGGCACGAAAAGCAACAGCGTGGATTTAGCAGCCCCATATCAGCCCATAAAGCTGAATTACGAGTTGAGATGCAGGTTGCAAACGATGAATTGTCTGCGTTGGATAATTCAGACATAACGGTTAAAGACTGGTCACAGAAGTACTACGAAATGACCAAGGCAAAATGGCGGCCAAGTACCGAACAACATTATCACGTTATCATAAACAGATATGTCATCCCTTTGATTGGGAATCAAAAGCTATCCAAACTCAATCGAATGGAATACGAATATTTATTTATCGATCCTCAGTTGAAACACTTGAAGTCTTCAACTGTTAAAACGTGTCACACAATGTTTATGGCCATCGTCAACTCCGCTGTCGCTAACGATATTATCCCTCGTAATAAGTTGCACGGCGTAAAGTTTAAGCCAACACCTAAGCGACACGCTTTCAGCGAGAAGGA
This sequence comes from Levilactobacillus muriae, assembly GCF_045862015.1. Taxonomy (NCBI): domain Bacteria; kingdom Bacillati; phylum Bacillota; class Bacilli; order Lactobacillales; family Lactobacillaceae; genus Levilactobacillus; species Levilactobacillus muriae. The sequence continues at coordinate 94,477 of NZ_BAAFRU010000002.1, read as the reverse complement.
CCTCGCCAAAATAAACAGCCAATTGAAAAAGTCCGCTCTAGTTGATCGTGCTTTCTTCATGCTTCTCGAACTGACGGGAATGCGTGACGGAGAAAGCTTAGCCTTAAAGTGGAGCAATATTAATTTCAAGAACCAAACTATCTCTATCAAGCATTCGCTTTCTGTTGGTGAACTAGGGCCTACCAAAACACCGGCTGGTGTCCGAACGATTTCAATTCCAGAAACGTTGGTTAAACTGCTCAAGGAATATCGTTTATATTGCAAAAAAACAGGTATGAAGAGTGGTGAAATCATTGGCAGAAACAGCTTTGTATTCCCGTTCAAAAAAGACATTATGTACAAACATTTCAACACATTGTTAAAGAGCGCTGATGTTGAAAAGGAAAACTACGTTGTTTATAGTTTTCGGCACACACATGCCACTTTACTCATTGGAGCTGGCGTCAGTCCAGTTGACGTGGCTAAACGATTAGGCCACTCTGACCCCTCAGTGACGTTAAAAAACTATGCACATGCCATTGAAGGAAACGACAAAAAAGATGCTGAGCTATTTGCTAAGATTGCCAACGTTTAAAGCTGTGGGAGATTCTGTGGGAGATTTTTAAACAAAAAGCGTCAACCCACTGATACCAACGGGTTGACGCTTGTGTTTTACGATTTGAGAATGTTTATATTATAGCATAGCTTCCGGTTAAGATTGTGATAAAACTGGGACGGATTATCCTAAAGCTCCGTCACAAATAGGACTAAGCAACGCCTTGCTAAGTGCCAAAGATAATCAATGTGCCTGCTTAACTTGACTGTTCCACGACGCCTCATGATCAAATGATGTTCAGCGTTAGTAACCGATTAATTTGCATCAAAAAACCCGGTAACGACCACAGTTTCCTGCAGCCACTACCGGTTTGAATTTAACTTAAAATTTTGAAATTACTTCCGTGAAGCAGTCTTCCGCTTCTTGGCAGCCTTTTCACGTTCGCTGGTGTTCAAGATTTGCTTACGCAGACGAACATGGTCTGGCGTGATTTCACAGTATTCATCTTCGTTGATGAATTCAAGTGATTCTTCCAAAGACATCTTCAATGGCGTCTTAACCTTAGCAATATCTTCTGAACCGGCGGCACGCACGTTGGTTTGGTTACGGCCACGCGTAATGTTAACGGAGATATCGTTGTCACGGCTGTTTTGGCCAATGATCATCCCTTCGTAAACTTCAGTCCCAGCATCGGTAAAGACGATCCCACGGTCTTGAACGGCCATGATAGCATACGTCGTTACCTTACCAGAGTTGATTGAAACCAAAGTCCCGTTGTGACGACCTGGGTTCCAGTTCTTGATAACTGGCAAGTACTTGGAGAAGGTATGGTTCATGATTCCGTAACCACGAGTTAAGGACAAGAATTCGGTTGAGTAACCGATCAATCCACGTGATGGGGCCAAGAACGTCAAACGCGTTTGACCGTTACCTACGGCTTCCATGTTCTTCATTTCACCCTTACGTTGAGAAAGCGTGTCAATGATTGAGCCAGTGTATTCGTCAGGTGTATCGATCTGAACAGATTCGAATGGTTCGCAACGAACATTGTCCACTGTTCTGTAGATAACTTCTGGACGAGAAGCTTGTAATTCGAAACCTTCGCGACGCATCGTTTCGATCAAGATGGACAAGTGAAGTTCACCACGACCTGAAACGACCCAAGCACCAGGATTGTCGGTGTCGTCAACACGTAAAGAAACATCGGTATGAAGTTCTCGTTTCAGACGTTCTTCGATTTGACGAGACGTTACAAATTTACCTTCACGGCCAGCAAATGGTGAGTCGTTGGTCCGGAAAGTCATTTGCAGCGTTGGTTCGTCAATCCGTAATACTGGTAGTGGTTCCAACGTGTCAGGTGCAACAACCGTTTCACCAACGTTGATTTCATCCATCCCAGAAACGGCAATCAAGTCACCCGCTTGGGCTTCGTTGATTTCCAAACGCTTCAAACCAAAGTACCCAAATAACTTGGTTACTCGGAAGTTTTGCTTAGAACCGTCGAGCTTCATAACCGTAACGCTATCGCCGACTTTAACCTTCCCACGGAAGATCCGGCCAATCCCGATACGACCAACGAAGTCGTTGTAGTCCAACATGGCAACTTGGAACTGTAAAGGTTCGTCAGTGTTGTCAATTGGGGCTGGAATGTGCTTGACGATGGTGTCAAAGACAGGCTTCATCGTGTGTTCTTGCGTGTCCAATTCTGGATCGTAGCTTGAAGTCCCGTTCATAGCTGAAGCATAAACCACTGGGAAGTCCAGTTGGTCTTCGTCAGCTCCTAATTCGATGAAGAGGTCCAAAACTTCGTCAACAACTTCGGAAGGACGAGCGCCTTCACGGTCAACCTTGTTGATAACCACGATAGGGGTTAAGTGTTGGTCCAAAGCTTTCTTCAAAACGAAACGGGTTTGTGGCATCGTACCTTCGTAGGCATCGACAACCAGTAAAACACCGTCGACCATGCGCATGATCCGTTCAACTTCACCACCGAAATCGGCATGTCCTGGGGTATCCAAGATGTTGATTTGCTTGTCGCCGTATCGAACAGCGGTGTTCTTGGACAGGATCGTGATGCCCCGTTCCTTTTCGATTGCGTTAGTATCCATGGCGCGGTCGCCAATGGACGTGTGTTCGTCTAACGTATCGGATTGTTTAAGCATTTCGTTAACCAGGGTCGTCTTCCCGTGGTCAACGTGGGCAATGATGGCAATGTTACGGATATCATCTCTGAATTTCAAGTGTATTTCTTCCTTTCATGCTTGTTGAATTAGATGGATCACGGCATGCTTACGTCGATAGTAAGTACGCTTATTGTAGCGTGATTGAGTAATAAAGTCCATCTGTACCGACCGGCCGCATAAAAAAAGCTGTGACCGTGTCACAGTGAGACGTCATCTTCTTCAATTTGGAGAATATCACGTTGCGCTTTTTCCGTCGCTACTAGTACAAGGTTAGATGATAGCATATTGAGCGGCTGGCCGTCAATGGTTGAGACCCGAACACCCAAAAAGTTTAGCATAACTTGACCGGCCGCAATGTCCCATGGCTTAAGGTAGGAAATGTACCCCAGCGTCTTTCCGAGTAAAACATTAATCATTTCAATCCCAGCACTCCCGTAGATACGCATACCGGCGCTGTCATGAACAATCTTCTGCATGTGAGCTGTATCATGAACCACTAACGGTGCACTGGCACCAATCAAGCCCTCAGATAAGGCCAAATTAGCCGGCGCAGAGATTTGCTGATCATTGGCCCAAACGCCGTCAACAGCTGGTCCCCCAGCGTACAAAACATCATTCATCACATCATAGATGAACCCAAGTTGACCTTCACCGTCCTGATAAATACCGATCATCATGGCGAAGTTGTCATGCTGCTTCACAAAGTTCATCGTGCCATCGATTGGGTCCACGATCCACACACGACCATCCAGACTCGTCAGTGTATCGCCAAACCCCTCTTCGCCTAAAACTTTGGCTGTTGGATCCATGTTCCGAATACCGGCAATTAAGAATTGTTCGTTACTTTTGTCGATATTGGTCACAAGGTCCTTACGCCCGGTCTTTTCATCGACCGTCATGGGACCGGCCATCTTGGCAATAACCTGCCGACGACCCTCCCGTAACAAGGCCGATACATCACGTGCTACTTGCTGCCAATCTTCACTCATCGTCTAACGTGCCCCTTTCATCCTAACCCGACCGCCCTGCTCACGAGCTTGTTTCATAGTGCGGTAAATACTATACCCAGATGCTTTCTCAAAGTCGCGACTAAGTTGCTTCTCTTCAAACTTTTGTGGAACAACCTTCTGAAATTCGCGGTACGCTGCGATTAACACATCCGCCGAAACCCCTTGATTAACTTCGTAGGCATCTTCCACCCGTTGATAAAGCGTGGTCACCGCCACGATATCCGTGGTTGACCAGTCGGCCTGTAGCGGATATTCATAATTACTTGATGATTGGGTCACGATTTATTTTCCCTCCGTTTGTTGGCTTTCAATCGCCGTAATTTGTTCTCTAATTTCTACAATCTGAGCGCCGTAAGCCTGTTGTTCATCTTCCGACAACACTAGATTGGTTAAATGCTGAATACCCTTGGTTCCGACCAACACCGGTGAAGCCGCAGCAAATGCCGGCGTCTCTTCATGGATGTTGGTGACCGGTGCAATCACAGGTTGCTGTGACAAAGTCGCCTGAATCAGCCGAATAATCGCCATGTAACGTAGCGTATCCTGTTGTTCAGCCGCCTCGCGCGTCAACCAGGTACTCATTTTATCCAAGTCATCTGCGTCAAAATCCGCATCGGCATTGGCCAGGTACATCAGTAACGGTGCTGGTCCCACGTATGTCCGGCTCCAGGCAACGATTGGTGATTGCGCCGTTCCGACAACGGTCGCTTGAATAACCGTTGCCCCAACGCCCAACCTCTCCGCTAAGCGATAGGTCAGCAGTCGGGTTAACGGGTACGTGCCCAATCCCCAGATTTGACTCGCTGGTAAGCCCGAGAATTTCCACGCAAAATAGCTGAGAAGTTCATCCTGTTCACCGGAAAAAACCAGCTGACCGTTGAAGCCATTTTCAATAATATGCTTCATCAGTAACCGCAACTCCGCGATACGACCGGCAATTGGCAGTTCTGCCGCATACCGGTCTAATACGACCAACCACGTCGCTTTACCATAATCTGCGGCGGTTCCCACTCTAACGGTTAACCGTGGACACAGAGCGCTGGCCACCACTAACGGTTGATAACGCGGCGTATCGTCAGTCGCATTGGGCATAACCACGCAGTCGAGTGGTAGGTTCATCACCAGCAACTGGTGAACCAATTGACTGGCCTGATCAAAATTTCCTTGAATAAGTAACGTTGGTTTCATGGTGACCCTCCTTTTACCGCAATTCCCCAATTGTGGGACCATTGCTTGAGCCTAAGCGTACAGTTGAATGACCACCCAAATCGTTGACTTTTCAAACTAAAAATTTTGTCAACGCTTGGCACAGCGGTCAAAACACACAAAATACTTTAATCCGAAAATGACCACATAGTCCCATTATAAGTGAACCTTGCCGGATAGCAAGTTAGAGCGTCTAAAGACTAGAATTTACCACCTACGGCTGTCAGAGATTCCGGCGACTGTGGCGCCCACTTGTAGCCGATGAAATGGTTCTCCAGCTCGGTTCGAATTCTGGAAAAAGCACCAGTCTTCAAACACATCACACACTGTAAGCTGATACACAACCACAGACCACGAAAAAGGGTCACTCACTAGGAGTGACCCTTTTCGTAAAACTAGAGTTGTCACAAGTCGCCATTAGATGTGGGTTGGGAACCCTAAGGCAATATCTGCGGCTTCTTGGATCGGTTCGTTTAACGTTGGGTGTGGATGAATTGTCAAAGCAACATCTTCCACATTCAACCCACCATTAACGATGAGTGATAATTCACCAGTCAAGGTGCTGACCTCAGGACCCACCGCTTGAGCACCGACGATATTCTTGTTGTCATCGTCCGTGTAGACGAAGCGAACAAAGCCTTCAGGTGCATCCAAGGAGACAGCCCGTGCATTCCCAGCAAATGGGAACTTCGCGGTCTTGACCTTGATACCCTTGTCCTTGGCTTCGGCTTGCGTGTAACCAACCGTAGCCAATTCTGGATCGGCGAAACAAACAGCTGGGACACTTAACCAGTCGTTTGCCGTCTTTTCACCAGAGATGGCACCGGCAGCGGTCTTGGCTTCAGCAAAGGCCTTGTGAGCCAGCGCTGCGCCAGGAACCACATCCCCAACCGCCCAGATATGTTCTGAAGCGGTCCGACCTTGGTTGTCAACTTCAATCTGACCATGGTCGTTTAACTTAACCTTGGTGTATTCCAGACCCAAGTCATCCGTGTTGGGCTTCCGACCAACCGTGACCATGCAGTAATCTGCCTTGATCGTGGATTCTTTGCCATCGACGGCGTAGGTCACGTCAACACTGTTATCGTCTTGCTTAGAACCCTTAGCCATGGCGCTGGTGATAACATCAACACCCTTTTTCTTCAAGTTCTTCAGCACAACGGAAACCATGTCCTTTTCGAAGTTTGGTAAGATCGATGGCGTTCCTTCAATGATGGTCACATGAGCACCTAAACTAGCGTATGCGCCCGCTAATTCAGTCCCAACGTAACCCCCACCAATAACAACGAATTCTTTAGGAATCTCTGGTAAGCTGAGCCCACCAGTCGAGTCAATGACCCGACCTTCAAACTTAAACCCAGGGATTTCAATGGGATGACTCCCCGTCGAAATAATAATGTTATTGTATTCAAAGGTTTGACCCGTGTCCGTGGACATGAATTGCTTTTCACCCGTAGGCATTACTCGTAATTGAGTATCGCTCAAGAAGACAGCCTCACCATTGACCACGTCAACGTGATGCTTCTTCATCAGCATCTTAACCCCACTGGTCATCCGGTCAACGACCTTCTTTTGCTTCCAGTCTTGGGTCTTCTTGAAGTCGATCTCAGCCGAGCTCGTCGAAATCCCGTAAGTGGAACCATCCTTAGCTTGTTCTAACCGGTGACCCGCTTGGATCAACGCCTTGGAAGGGACACAACCAACGTTCAGGCAGACACCGCCCAGCGTATCGGATTTTTCAACCAAAGTTACTTTTTGGCCTAATTCAGAAGCCCGAATTGCGGCTACGTAGCCACCGGGGCCGGCACCAATGATGACGGTATCCTTTTTTTCAACATCTGCCATATTTTCTGTCATCCTTCCATTAAAAGCATTTCTGGATCATGAAGCAATGCTTTAAGTTCATTTAAGATATTTTGAGCTAAGGCCCCGTCAATCAAACGGTGATCGTAACTCATGGAAAGCTTCAACATCCGGCCAACAACGATGTCGCCATCTTCATTAACGTAAGGTGCCTTTTCAATCCGGCCAACCCCTAAGATTGCAACTTCAGGTTGGTTGATAACTGGGGTAAACCAGCCACCACCGATTGACCCAACGTTACTGATGGTAATGGACCCACCGGCCATGGATGCTGGTGATAACTTGTTATCATAAGCAGCTTGTGAGTTTTCACTAATTTCCTTGGCAATTTCGAACATACCTTTGGAGTCCGCGTTCTTAATGTTTGGTACATACAGACCGTGTTCCGTGTTGGTAGCGATACCAATGTTGTAGTAGTGCTTCGTCACAATTTCTTGCGTCGTGTCATCGATTGAGGCATTCAGTTCTGGGAAGTCCTTCATGACAGCAACCAGTGCCTTGACAATGTAAGGCAGGAAGGTCAAATGAATGTCCTTATCAGCAGCAGCTTGTTTGTACTTCTTCCGGTTAGCCATCAGAGCTGATACTTCAACTTCATCGAATGACGTCACGTGTGGCGCAATGTCTTTGGAAGTCCGCATACTCTTGGCAATGATCTTCCGCATTGGTGACATTGGTTCACGTGTTTCCAATTCAGGCCGGTCGGCATTCCAAGGCTTGATAGCTTGGCCAGTTGCTTTAGCAGCGGCTGGCGCAGCAGGGGCAGCGGCAGCAGCGGGTGCTGGAGCAGCGGCGCCATTGAAGTTATCAATATCAGCCTTCAAAACTTGGCCATGATTCCCAGTTGGGGTTACTTGAGTAATGTCAACACCTTTGTCGCGGGCATGTTGCCGGACGGATGGCATTGCCATGACTAACTTGTTAGGATCGGATGCAGCAGGAACCCCGGTTGGTGCGGCAGCAGGTGCTGGCGCAGCAGCTTCGGCCGGTGCAGGTGCGGCTGCTGGTTCTGGTGCAGCTTCTTCAGCTGGCGCAGCATCGCCACCCTTACCTAAATCAGGAGGTGTATCGGAGCCGTCATCGATCACGATCAATGGATCGCCGATTTCAACAGTATCCCCTTCTTTTGCCACAATCTGTGAAATCGTACCATCAACAGGTGATGGTAATTCCGAAACAGACTTATCGTTTTGGATTTCGACTAATGTGTCGTCTTCCTTGACGGCGTCTCCTTCTTTAACAAGCCATGAAGAAATTTCGCCTTCGGCCATTCCTTCACCAAGCTCAGGGAGTTTGAACGTATAAGCCATGGGAAAACTTCCTTTCTTTCATTTAATGCAGGATGTTCCCACATCGTGTTTGATCTTAATTTTTAAGTTTAAGTTAATAGTTAGCGATTTCGCGTGCCTTGGCTTCGATGTCATCAGCATTTGGAATCCAATCATTTTCAGCTTGGGCAAATGGGTAAATGCTATCTGGTGCAGCTACCCGGCCGATTGGGGCGTCCAAGGACATGATCTTTTCTTCGGCAATGTCAGAAGCTACCACGGCACCAACACCGGCCATCCTTTGTGCTTCTTGAACAACAACCACCTTGTGGGTCTTGTCAACGGAAGCAAAGATGGTATCCGTGTCAATTGGAGACAGTGACCGCAAATCAATGACTTCAGCAGAAATGTTGTCCTTAGCTAAGGCATCGGCAGCTGTCAATGACTCGTTAACTTCTGCACTGTAGGCCACGATGGTAATATCAGTACCTTCGCGCACAACCTTCGCAGAATCTAACGGAACCGTGTACTTGTCATCTGGCACTTCATCCTTCATTGACCGATAAAGTTTCAGGTTTTCCATGAACAGAACTGGATCGTCGCTTTCAACGGCGGAGATGATCAGGCCCTTAGCATCGTATGGGTTAGCTGGTGTAACCACCCGCAACCCAGGGGTACTGGTAAAGTAGTTTTCCAAGTTATCGGCATGCATTTCAGCAGTATGTGTCCCACCACCAAATGGTGTCCGAACAGTAACTGGGAAGTTCTTTTGCCCACCAAACCGGTAGTGGTCACGAGCCAATTGTCCAACAATCCCATCCATTGCTTCGAACGTGAAGCCCATGAATTGGATTTCTGGAATTGGCCGCCAACCGGTCAATGATAACCCAATTGCTAACCCTAAAATACCGGATTCAGCCAACGGGGTATCGAAGACCCGGTCTTCACCATACTTGTCTTGCAAACCAATCGTAGTCCGGAAGACACCACCGTTCTTACCAACATCTTCACCGAAGATCAAAGTCTTGGGATCATCATTTAAGACTTGATCCAGACCAGAAGTGATCGCTTTAATATACGTCATTTTAGCCATGATTACTTCGACTCCTTTGCTTCGAATTCTGCAATTTGCTTCTTAACCGCTGGAGTAGGAACATTGTAAGTCCACTTCAGGAAGTCGGAAACCTTTTGTGCTGGTGCTGCTTCCGCTTCCTTCATAGCTTCCTTGAATTCGTCTTTGTATTCGTCGACTAATTTGTCTTCTTGATCTTGTGACCAAACACCCTTGTCCGTTAAGACCTTCCGCATCCGAATCAATGGATCGGCATCAAACCAAGGCTTTTCTTCTTCCTTCGTCCGGTAACGTGAAGGATCATCCCCGGCAGAGGAGTGCGCACCATAACGGTACGTTAACGTTTCAATAACCACTGGCCCATTCCCAGCAGCGGCAAAGTCACGGGCAGCTTTTGAAACTTCGTGAACGGCCACGATATCCATCCCATCAACTTGGACGGAAGGAACACCCATGGCAACCGCTTTTTGAGCTAAGGTTTCAGCACCAGTTTGCTTGTAACGTGGTACAGAAATTGCCCAACCGTTGTTTTGAACAAAGAATACGGCTGGTGCTTGGAAGGCACTGGTGAAGTTAACCCCTTCATACCAGTCCCCTTGTGATGTCCCACCATCACCGGTGTAGACGAAGGCAACGCGGTCTTCATCACCGTTTTTCTTGATCCCCAAAGCTACGCCGGCAGTTTCTACGTATTGGGCACCAATAATAATTTGTGGGAAGAGCATGTTAGGATTTTCGTGTTGGTTCCCCTCAACATGACCTTTAGACCATAAGAAACCTTTTGCAACGGTAGTCCCGTGTTGAATCATTTGTGGTAAATCACGGTATGCAGGTAATAGGAAGTCTTGTTGCTTGAATGCAGTAACACTCCCCATTTCACTAGCTTCCTCACCGGCAGTTGGAGCATAAAAACCAAGGCGACCCTGACGGGAGAAGTTCATTGTTTGTTCGTGTAACGTACGCTCCCAAACCATTTTCTTCATGAAGTCAACAAGTTGGTCATCTGAATATTTCGCCAACGTGTCTGGATCAACAACCTTCCCTTCCCGGTCAATGACTTGCACCGGGTGCTTATACGGGTCGGCCATCGTAGCTTTGATTTTGGCAAAGTCTACAATCTGTTTGCTTCCATTAGCCATAAGTAACACTTTCCTTTCACTTGATATGAAATTGTTAACATAGAGTGAGTTAACGTTGCGTTTCCTGACTACACCCCTAAAGTACCATTTTTTCACAACCGTTGCAAGCCCTTTCATTGAGGTAAATAAAGGTTTACTGTGAAATCATTGATGGTGCTTGTGAGTATCAGCTTTCGCTATTTTAAATGTATGGAAACCGTTTTCTTTCATTTCATTTTGACCGCCTGATATGTTAAAATGGATACTAGTTATGAATAAATTGCGGAGGTAATGCTCTTGTTTCTCATGAAAGATATCGTCAGAGATGGCGATCCTGTACTGCGTAAGGAAGCGGCGGAAGTCACTTTCCCTCTCTCAGAAGAGGATCAGCAACTCGCTAAAGACTTAATGGAATATTTGGTCGTCTCCCAAGACCCAGAACAATGCAAGAAGTATGGTTTGCGTGCCGGTGTCGGCCTGGCTGCTCCTCAAGTGGGTGTCTCTAAGAAGATGGCCTCCGTACTGGTTCCGCCGGCTGAAGATAACGGCAAGTCGCCCTTCACCGACGTCATCATCAACCCCGTCATCGTCTCCGAATCCGTTCAGCTTGGCGCATTGACTGAGGGTGAAGGCTGCCTATCCGTTGACAAGGAAGTGCCCGGATTCGTTCCGCGTCACGACCGGATCACGTTGCGTTACTACGACGTTAACGGCGAAAAGCACCAACTGCGGCTAAAAAACTATCCCGCTATCGTGTGTCAACACGAGATTGATCACTTACACGGGATGTTATTCTACGACCACATTGACAAGGATCAACCGTTTAGTCGTGATGAAGATACCATTATGATTGAGTAGTTGTTTGAAAAAGGACGACTTAGTTTTCACACATTTGTGAAGACCAAGTCGTCCTTTATTTTTTAGTCAAAATTAGTTCGGTTACTCACTTAACACTCAGGTCGCCCAATTTCTTTAAATCTTTCATATATTCTACGGTGGATTCATTCATCAGGTACGCGACGTCTAAATGCAGTTCGCCCGTGTAGACCCAAATATCGCTGACCACAAAAGCTGAACCGCTGACGACCGACTTCACCTCGTGATCGGCACAGAAACCAGCAAGTGCTTGGTTAAAGGACGCCTCAAGCTCCGGTAACCGGCGCTCGGTATCCAGACCAGCAGGAAAACTATACTCAAATGACATGACCCCCCTGCCCCAAACATCAGCAACTGTTTCAGCAGCTTCAATCTTACATTCGGGTTCCGTCAAGACATCTTCATTGACCAGACGTTGGAGAGCCGCTTTGACCGCCACATCCGTCTCATCCTGAGCAGACCGGCGAACAATTCTGGTCGCCCGCTGCACGATGGTCCGGTGAATCATTTCATATATCACGATGGCAATGATAATCCCAATGATGATCTCTACTATTAATGCCATGGCGTCTCCTCCGTTCACTTTGCGTTAGCTTAATCATAGCATGTTTTGTCGTCCAGTGGTAATTCTATACAATCGCCTAAAACTATGCTAAAATTGTGCTAATTGTTGTGTAAGCAACCCGCAGTTCGGAAGAACCCATGACCCGCCGTCTTACTGACGAGTTAAATTATTTTGTTAAAGGAGTTTTGTCAGTGATTTATAAAGTTTATTACCAAAACGATAAAAAACGGAATCCTAAGCGCGAGGATACCCATTCTCTCTATTTGGAAGCGGACACCGAAGTTGAAGCTCGGGCCCAAGTAGAGGCACACACGGAACACAATATCGAATTCATCGAAGCGATGGCAGGTAGTACCCTCGCTTACGAACAACAGAATCCGAACTACAAGTTAACGGAGTTCACTGAATGAACAAGTTAAACGTCAAAAATAACGAGACCGCTATCTTTGGCGTGGGTGGACTTGGTGAAATCGGGAAAAACACTTACGGTATTCAATTCCAGGACGAAATCATCCTGATCGATGCCGGAATCAAATTTCCTGAAGACGAATTATTAGGGATCGACTATGTCATTCCCGATTACCAATACCTCGTCGAGAACCAGTCTAAGATCAAGGCGCTAGTGATTACCCACGGCCACGAAGATCACATTGGTGGTATCCCGTATTTGTTAAAGGCTTTGAACGTCCCAGTCTACGCTGGTCCCTTAGCCTTAGCATTGATTAAGAACAAGCTCGAAGAACACGGATTACTTAAATCGACTGAGCTACACACAATTGACGATGATACTGTGCTTAAATTTCGGAAGATGAGCGTGACTTTCTTCCGAACGACCCACTCAATTCCCGATACGCTGGGGGTTGCTGTTCACACACCAGTCGGCACGATTGTGGAAACGGGGGACTATAAGTTCGACTTAACGCCCGTTACCAACCAGCCGCCTGATCTTCAAAAGATGGCCAAGCTGGGCGCCGATGGCGTGCTCTGTCTCATGTCAGACAGTACTAACGCCGAACGCCCCATCTGGACGAAATCTGAAAAATGGGTGGGTAAATCCATTCACAAGATTTTCGACCAGGTTGAAGGCCGGGTCATCTTTGCCACGTTCGCTTCCAACATCTCACGTATCGAGACGGCTTGTGAAGTTGCGTTGGCGCACGGACGAAAAATTGCTGTCTTTGGCCGGTCCATGGAAGCAGCCATTGTCAACGGTCGGGAACTGGGTTATTTGAACATCCCTGACGAAGCGTTAGTCGATGCTAACACCATTCGTTCCCTACCCGCTGAAAAGGTCATGATTCTATGTACCGGTTCGCAAGGTGAACCCATGGCGGCCCTTTCACGGATCGCTAATGGAACCCACCGCCAAATTTCCATTCAACCTGGCGATACCGTTGTCTTCTCCAGTAACCCAATCCCTGGGAACACCATTTCGGTGAACCGGGTCATTAATGAACTAGAAGAAGCCGGCGCAAACGTTATTCATGGTAAGGTCAACAACATTCACACTTCCGGTCACGGTGGTCAAGAAGAACAGAAGCTGATGCTCCGGCTGATGCAACCGAAATTCTTCATGCCGATTCACGGGGAGTACCGGATGTTAAAGATCCATACCGAACTGGCTGAACAGTGTGGTGTCCCATTAGACCACAGTTTCATTCTACAAAACGGGGATGTCTTGGCCTTAACGCAAGACTCTGCTCGGGTTGCGGGTCACTTTACCGCTGGCGATGTTTACATCGACGGTTCCGGTATCGGTGACATTGGTAACGTGGTCTTACGTGATCGCCAACTGCTTTCCGAAGAAGGTTTGGTTGTTGTGGTTGCTACCATCGACCTCAAGAATCAAGAAATCAAGGCTGGCCCCGACCTGCTCTCTCGTGGATTTGTCTACATGCGTGAATCCGGTGAACTGCTAAATGAAGGCCGTCGTCGTGTTTTCCAAACGATTCGTCGGGCCATGCGCAATCCCAAAGCTACCGAAGCTTCGATTAGAAATGCAGTCATTGATGACCTCCAAAACTTCCTATTTGCAAAGACGGAACGTCACCCTATGATTCTGCCAATGTTCATTATGACAAAGTAAATATGATTTGAAGAAGACGCTGTGATGGCGCCTTTTTTTGTGGCAAGAGTGCGGAGCAAGGCGAATAGGTCCCTGCGCTTAACGTCATTAAGTCAAAAAGCCTGGGCCTGGCTTTTGGGCTTAATGACGTTAAGCGCAGGGACCTGCCTTGTGCAGCACGTTTCAGCCATGTTGCATGAGAGTGAGGCTCCAAGCAGATATAACCATAGCACTCAAAGCCCGGGCTTGGCTTTTGGGCTTAATGGGGTTAAGCGCAGGGGCCTACCTTGTGCAACACGTTTCAGCCATGTTGCATAAGAGCGAGGCTCAAGCAAATATAGCCATAACATTCAAGCTCCGCGTCTAGTTTTTACCCTTATTGGGGAGTCCCAACCAAAGATAAGCTGTAATTCGCCCTTCCCAGTCAGTAAAAGAATCCCCGTCACCAAAACCACCCCAAGAAAATTAAATAGCCACCACTTCCCTCCCAATTCCTCCAGAGCTCCCTAAAAATCGGATCCTCCCTATCCCTTGTTCCCGCTTCCTTACGAAAACCTTATAACTAAGGAAAGTTCCACTAGAATCACTAGGCAGTTTGGTCGATTTCGTTTATAATAGTGAAGATTAATAATTGAGAGGAGAAGTATGGTGAGTGTCCAGTTCTATATCATCTTAAACGAGCACGCGGGCAGCGGACGTGCGAAGGACTTGTGGCCGGAAATCAAGCAACAGCTTGATGCCGCCCAGGTCTCCTATCAGCTTGCCATCTCGGAATATGCGAACCACGCGATTCTTTTAAGCGAGCAGTTTGCCAAAAAATTACCCGATGAACCCCATCAAAACTGGGTTGTCCTCGCCGTTGGTGGCGATGGCACCCTTCACGAAGCCATTAACGGCCTCACCAAGTTGCCACGGACCCACCCTATTCCGGTCGCCTACTTACCGATCGGTTCAGGCAACGACTTTGCCCGGGGCGCTGGTATGGCACTTAAATGGCAGGACGCCTTAAAACAGGTTATTCAGTGTACACATGCGACCGACTATGATATTGGGAGTTATGACGAGACTATCAAGCAGGAGCGCGGCGTCTTCACCAACAATCTTGGAATTGGCTTCGATGCCGCTATTATTTCTCAAGCCAACCAGTCCAAAACTAAAGTGTGGCTTAACAAGCACCACATGGGCAAGCTTTCCTACCTAGCGTCAGCCCTGGACGTGTACTACAATCAGACTGGCTTTACGCTAACGGTGCACGTGGGCAACCAACGGGATATTTATCCCAATGCATTCCTGGTCACCACCACCAACCACCCCTACTTCGGCGGTGGCGTGGGTATTGCCCCAGCCGCAACCATTGTCGATCACAAACTACATTTGGTTGTCATTGAAAAGCCCAACTTCTTCAAATTAATGTGGTTAGCCCTACGTCTCGTATTTAAGCGTCATTTGACGTCTAAGGCCGTTCACTACTATCAGGCATCAAGTGTCCACCTCACCGTTCCGGCCATCGAATACGGCCAATTAGACGGTGAAGAGATGGGTGGACGTTTCTTTGACGTTTATGTGGGTCTCAAACAGTATCCTTTCTGGTTTGACACGACAATTTAGGCCATTAATGGTATTTTGAAAGTAAGACTTGAAAAGGTCCTATCAGACGCAGCATTTGCTGTGTCTGATAGGACCTTTTTTTCGCTCATTATGACAATATAAAAAAGGGTGTGGTCACGACCACACCCTCTCGCCATTGGCACTGACCAACGACAGTTTATGATTAATCTTCAGAAGCATCCATTGCTTCCAGAATCATGTCTAGCTGAGCGCACTTATTACTGAGGTAGTTCATTTCCTCACCATACCGCGGTTCAATCTGTACGGTTTCACTAGTACTTTGAACAGTTGCGGATTCCTTTTCTTTCAACGTGGTTAGCTGTGAATTAGCCTGCCGATACTCTTCCAGAATCTCTACCCGATTACTCATCACTACACAACTCCTTTAACAAGTTTAGTTTTTTGATTCCCGTTTTCTTAAACGACTAAGAGGAATCATACCACTTGCTAACGGATTTGTTAACGATTATCTTAAACTTTTTCAGCGATTTTCATAAACTTTTTCCCTGCAACCGATTACTTCAGCGTCCCAGCAAAGGATGGCATGAAGTAACTGCTGATCTGTTGAACCTTAACATTTTGGCCAGGTTGTGGTGCAGCAACGAATTGATTATTGCCTAAGTAGATTGCATCATGGTAAGTGGACCCCTTCGCACCCCAGAAGAGAATGTCGCCAGGCTTAGCTGAAGCGACAGAGTGCGTTGAAACATAGGCTTCTTGCGATACCGTGTTATGTGGTAAGCTGACGCCCATTGCATTCTTGTAAACGTAAGCAACTAATCCAGAACAATCCATCCCACTGAGTGAAGAACCACCCCAGACGTAAGGAATATTGGCTGAAGCTAACTTCAGGGCTAACCCAGTCACGGAACCGCTGGTCAAGCCGGCAGTGTTCGTGGTCTTCTTAGTACTGCTGCTGGTTGCGGCCGTTGCTGAAGAACTGGTACTAGTTGTATTGCTGCTAGTTGTCGTAGACGCTTGGGCAGCCTGCTTCTTAACGGCGGATTGTGTCGTGGTCTTGATCCGTTTCGTCCGGGTCGTGGCCGTCGCATTTTGACTACTTGTCTGCGGCTGCGCTTGCGTTTGACTGCTACTGCTAGTTACGGTACTTGTACGCGCCGTACTTGGAGCCGTCGTCTGTGAGCTAGACTGCGTCGTATTGGATGACGAAGACTGACTGGACACAGCAGCTGCACGAGACTGACGCTGAACCGGTTGACTCGTACTCGTGGCACTTGGGGCCGTTGTGGACGAACTGTTAGAAGTAACTGCACTATTCGAAGTCGTGGCAGTAGCGTTACTGCTTGAATGACTTGTGACTTGTGATGTAGCGTTGACGTGATTATCCTTCACAGCTGAACTGCTCGTCCGTGATGACTTACTTGCAGCTGTTGTTGATGCGGCTTGTTTTGTCGCACTAGGGGTCTTCGTACTTGGTGTCGTGGTACCACCGGTACTGGAACTAGTAACCGCGGCGCTCTGCTTTTGCTGTTGCTTGCTAGCTGCGGCCTGCTGTTGCGCCACAATTTGAGCTTGCACCGCATTGGCTTTTTGTGTTGACTGTTGCGTTGCACTACGGGTCGTGGATGTCGTCGCATTACTCGTGGTAGACGCAACGCTCCCCTTAGGAATCGTCAGGTTCTGTCCCACACTGAGAACATCGCCATCCAGGTGATTAGCTTTTTGTAATTGTGCCACAGAAACGTGGTACTGCTGTGCTAAGTCCCACAGCGTATCACCAGATTTTACGGTGTAAGTCTTTTGGGCCTTAGCGGAACGGACTTGTAATTTCTGACCGACAAAAATCATGTCAGTCTTACTATCAATCGAATTTTGTTGTTCAAGGTCTTGAATCGAAACGCCTAACTTTTGTGAAAGTTCCCAAACGGTGTCGCCCTGCTTGACTTGAATACTATCTGCATTGGCGGTGATCGTGGCTCCGGCTGCTAAAGCACCCATGGCACTAACGACGCCGACAAGTGCTTTGGTGGTTTTTCGTTGTCCTGTACTCATTTTCAACAACACGTCCTTTTATGACTTTTTTTCAACGCAGGTGAACGTGAAAGTCCTGCTGTTCAGCAAGTAACTTCCGGTCGTTCATAGTAAATACGAATCACAAATTAATATTACCACACGTTTTGCCAGTTCCTTGTGAAATATTAAGGAAATCATAACCAATTTTTAAGCTTAAACGTTTGTTCCCATTTTTGAATTTATCATGACATTTACAGATCGAAAACGACTGTTTATGGGCTTAGAGCGCTTACACGAGGCAAACCTTTGTTCTGAAAGCCTTAAAATTTGCCTGCAATAATTCCATTGAACACCTCAAGCAGTTTCCAGGCCAAAAATGTTTGCAGAATACAAATTGCCATTGATAACGCTTTCTGTAGGTTACAACCAGCAAATTTTGTTGCGACTTTGTGAAATTTATTTTTGCGCACAAAAAAACGGGAGAAATTCTCCCGTTAGTTAGTAATCCCGCCGTTCTGACGTCCCTTAGTTGAATAGTCCTTGGAAGAACGAGACAACCTGGTGCCAGATTTGAACGAGGAAGTTTTCAGCTTTTTTAGCATCAGCACTGTTGGCAAAATCTTTCACATTGGCCATTTTGTCACCAATACTATTGGCTAAATTATTTGCAACGTTGGTCACGTTAGTCACGTAAGTCTTGCTGGTTGAGACTGGTGCTTGCTGAACCTTGCTCAGAGCAACCGCAATATTAGTAATCTGCGTTTGACTGGTTTTACCATCGACGCCCTGCTTAGCCAAGGCCTTTTCCAACATTGCTTCAATGTCAGCCTTAGTTGCCAGGTCACTCCCGTTTTGCCGTTGCTTGGCCAAGTCGGAAGAAACTGAACCGACCGCTGACATCAGCTTACCAGGATACTTCTTATCACTACTGTTATTATCAATGGCGGGTTGCGTGGCATCCAGGACCCCATTAGCAGCCTGAGTATTCTCGGAGTTCAACGTTAAGCCGTCCGCTGCCAAGGCCTTGTAGACCCCAGTCAGCGCCGACTCACCTGAAACGGACTTATCGGCCGTCACCGTGATGATGACGTCCTTGACCCCGGCCATCGTGGCAACCATGGCATACTGTTGCGAAGTAACTTCTGTAATATTATTGCTACCATTATATTCGGCAATGTTAACCTTCACACCAGTACCCGGATCAGCCGGCGCCAATGCCACGGAACTAATCATACTGGCATCGGTCGTCCCGGCTGAGTTCAAGTACTGGGCGTAATCGCTCCCAGTCGCCGTTAATGCGCTGTAATTGGATTTAACGCCCAAGGCCGAAGCCACGGCATCCTTGTCCTCGCTGGCTAACCCTGCACCATAGACCACGTAAGCCTTTGACAAGGCCTTGGTCTGAACGGTACTGCCGCTGGTTGCGGAGCTACTCGTATCACTCGTCGCATTCGTGGTATCCGCGGCAGCACTAACCATGCTACCACCAATTCCAACTGCCAGAGCAACTGCCGCCAAGCTCAAGATAACTCGCTTTAATTTCATTGTTTGCACTCTCTTTTCACTTGAATTTAACTTCCCCGGTAAACTCAGTATAGCATGAGAATCACCACGAGGACCGAATCCATAGTGACCTTAGAGAATTCTTCAGACTTGAAATTATTGCCAGAAACGCCGTGCACCGGCGTATTCAGGTGCAAAGGCAGATTTTGCCATGCTGATTTCCTCGACCTGACCACCAGGTTTAGGAGCGTGTAACATTTGCCCGGCGCCGGCGTACAGGCCCACATGATGAATGGTTCCCGTGCCATGATCCGTGGCAAAGAAGACCAGATCACCGGCCGTTAATTCTTCAGGTGCTACGGGATAACCGTTGGCAAATTGATCCTGAGCATCACGCGGTACTGGGATCCCCAACGCACGATGCAACGCATAAACAAAACCCGAACAGTCAAAACCGGCTGGGGTCAAACCACCCCACAGATAAGGCGTACTGATAAACTGGCGGCCTAATGCGAGAATCCGATCCCCATCATCCACACCAGTTACGCCGAGTTGCGCAGCCGCTGCTGGAATCTGGCCGGAGCCCAATGGTGTCACGACTTGAATCCACGCCACATCCTGGCTAGTCGTGGTTAGAATGGTTCCCATTGGCAAGGTCAGCACTGACTGTTGATCAGCATCTAGCAAAGTCGTCGTTGGCTGAACTAAGCGAACCGTGGTCGTCGGATACTCCAACTCAGCATCACTTGTCGTCAATTGCGCCATCGGAATCCAACCGGGATACCCCCGCCGTTCCAACCGATTTGCCTGGCGCGTCACAAAAACGTGGGCCCAGTCGCCCTCCTGCCGATCTAACACGACCCGATCGTTAAACAGCGCTTCAGTGACGATACCATCTGTATCAGCCAAACGCTGCCGATCAGCTGGTTGCAAGGCTGCCAGCCACGCCGTCAGATCGCCGTCCTGTAAATAAGTCTGATCAGTCTCTGTGGCTACCGTCGGTGCAGACCACACTAACGCTGTGGGAACCTTAATCCGTCGAATCTCCATTAAAACCGCCTCCAGTTTCTTTACCCCAATCTTACCAATAATTCGGTCAACTTACTAGATTGTTCTGCAACTTACGTGATTGTTTCGATAACTAGCCACTAAAGCTCTGTCAATACCGCCTCGTCTCAACATTGACGGTTTCAAGGTCAATAAAGGCGTCGGAATCTCTGACAACGGCAGATGACATTTCTTGTGAGCTGAGGCTTTCAACGTATTTTGTACGCGCCACCTTTAGTGCTCCACAAAAAAGTCACACTAGTTGCGGAAGCCTAGCGTGACTGGAGGACATAGTATTATAGTAGAAACTTTTCTTTTACAACAAGTCTAGATAGGCTTGAACGACATTTTCCGGGGTAAAACCAGCCATCTCGACGACAGCCGTTCCGTTACCACTAGCCCCAAAGTGTTCCTGCGTCAGTGCGACACCATCAAGACCAACGTACCGGTACCAACTGGCACCACTCGCCATTTCAACCGCGACTCTACGGCGGAGCTGCTTGGGCAGAACACTCTCCTGATAATCAGTAGATTGGGAACTGAATTTCTCAAAACTAGGAATGGACACCACGCGGACATCATGGCCGATCTCGGCCAACCGTTGCTGTGCATCCACAGCCAGCTTCACTTCAGAACCCGAGGCCATCAAGATACCTTCGGCTTCATGCTGGGCGTCGGTGACGATATAACCACCCCGCTTCACACCAGCGCGGACCTTTGCGGCTGGCTTTGGTAAAGTCGGCAACCCCTGTCGCGTCAAGATAATGGCCGTTGGGTGATCCGTTGCAGAAATAGCCTGTTCCCAAGCCGCAACCGTTTCATTCCCATCGGCTGGCCGGTAGACCGTCAAACCTGGGATAGACCGCAACGCCGCCAACTGTTCAACGGGTTCGTGGGTGGGGCCATCCTCCCCAACAGCTAAGGAGTCGTGGGTGAAGACATAGATGACCGGTAATTTTTGTAGCGCTGCTAACCGAATCGCTGGCTTCATGTAATCGGAGAAGACAAAGAACGTTGACCCGTAGACGCGCGTCCCGCCGTGTAATGCAATACCATTCATTGCAGCGGCTTCGGCAAATTCACGAACCCCAAACCAGAGATTCTTACCGGTTGGATTGTCCCGACTGAAGCGATCCTCGTCGGCAACGTTGGTCTTGTTTGAACTGAACAAGTCGGCTGAACCGCCCCAAAGGTTCGGGCAGGCTGCGCTCAACTGTTGGAGAATCTCATGACCGCTGGCCCGAGAAGCCAGTGCATCCTTCTTATAATACGTTGGGAGGCTCTCCGTGTAGTTAACAGGTAAGCTCTGACTAATTCCCTGTGCAAATTGCGCAGCCAAGGTGGGTTCGCCAGTAGAATAACGGGTAACTAAGTTAGACCATTCCTGATGACTAGCCCAGCCACGGGACTTCACGGTACTTTGGAACCGCTCAGTAACGGCGGCAGGAACCGTGAAGGGATCATTATCCCAGTTGTAGAAATCACGGGTAGCGGCAAGATCTTCTGCATTGAGCGGTGCGCCGTGAACCTTATTCGTGCCTTGGTGAGGACTGCCGGCACCAATCACCGTCTTGACCTCGATCAGTGTTGGCCCAGATTCATTGTCTTTAGCGGCGGTAATGGCAGCATCAATAGCGTCCAAATCATTGCCATCGGCAACCCGCAGATAGTTCCAACCGTAACTCTCAAACCGACCGGCCACATCATCATGACAAGCGTTGGAGAGCGGGCCATCTAATGAAACATCGTTTGAATCATATAAGACAATTAATTTATTTAATTTTAACTGACCGGCGAGGCTCGCTGACTCTGCAGCGACCCCTTCCATCAGATCACCATCCCCACAGATTGCGTACGTATAGTGATCGACCACGTTAAATTCGGCACGGTTATATTCGGCACCCAAGTGCATTTCAGCCATGGCCATCCCCACGGCCATCCCAATCCCTTGTCCCAAAGGACCAGTCGTGGCATCGACACCTGGCGTAACCCCATGTTCGGGATGCCCTGGGGTCTTGCTACCAACCTGACGGAAATTCATCAAATCGGCCTTGGTCAAAGCAAACCCACTGAGGTGCAGTAGACTGTAGAGCATCGCTGACCCATGACCAGCTGACAGAACGAACCGGTCGCGGTTGAACCACTGTGGGAAGGAAGGATCAATCCGCAAGTGCCGGGAGAACAAGACGTAAGCCATTGGCGAAACCCCCAAAGGTAAGCCAGGATGACCGGAACGGGCCCGCGAAATCATATCCATACTGAGCATCCGAACGGCCGTCACCGCTTGCGTATCAACTTCATCAAAATCTGCTTTTTTTACTGCTTTTTCATTCAACATTTGATAGATAACCTCACTTTTATGTAGCCGGACCATTCACGACTACCATTTTTGATTGGCACATGCATTCGTTGATTTAATCGATATCGTCAACAGCATCTCCTTGACTTTTCTAACTATACCAATTCAACCGAAATAATGCAACCACTCTTTTAAAAGTTATTCTACCAACGTTTATAATAATTGAATAACTGTATTATCAAATATACCGATTTCGTGATGTTGCAACCGGTTGTCTAAAAATTGCAAAAAAAAGCAATCTTTTCCGAAAATTTCGAAAAAATTGCTTAGTTAGTTAAGTCTTTCAGAAAACCCGCTTTTTAAGCCTTATTTTTTGCTCGCAGCGATGATTTCATCATAGGTTGGAATTGAAGGCATAGCGCCCAAGCCTTGAACCGTCAATGAACTAGCACGTTGTGCGAAAGTCAATGCGGATTCAATGTTACTCAGGTCACTCTTTAATTGTGAGCTCAACGCCCCGATAAAGGTATCTCCGGCTGCGGTCGTATCCACTGCCTTAACCTTAAATGCTGGGACAAAGCCTGATTCCTTTTCGGTTGCGTAGTAAGCACCCTTACTCCCAACGGTAATGATCAGGTTCTTGGCGCCCATCTCGCGGAACTTGTCGGCATTGGCATCCATTGACGCACGGTCAGTGACTTCGATACCCGTCAAAACAGCACTTTCAGTTTCGTTAGGAACAACGAGATCCGTAACCTTTAAGATAGCGGGATCGATCTCAGCAGCTGGTGCTGGGTTCAAAATCGTCGTTACACCGTGTTGCTTAGCAACCGTAAAGGCAGCTAAGGTGGCAGCTTGAGGCGTTTCAAATTGGGCGATCAGGAAGTCAGCCTTGGCAATGTCATCTTCGACAGCTAAGACTTCAGCGTCCTTGATTTGTTGGTTAGAACCGCCGTAAACTAAGATACTGTTCTGGCCCTCTTCATCCAACAGAATGAAGGCAGAACCGGTACCGACTGTCTTGTCGGTGACAATAGCACTCGTATCGATCTTGTCTTCTTGCAAGGATTCTACCATGAAACGGCCGGCATCGTCGTTCCCGACTTTACCAATGAACCGTGTTTCGGCACCAGCACGAGCTGCGGCAACGGCCTGGTTCGCACCCTTCCCACCAGCGGCACTACTCTTGTTTTCAGTTGACAGGGTTTCACCTGGTAACGGCATACGGGGAACCCGTAAGGTTGTATCCACATTGAGACTTCCCAAAACAGTAACTTTGTTTGCCATAATAAACTTTCACTCCTTAACCATTTATCCGTTCGTAAAACGTTTTACGTATTACCAACACGCCCGGTAACCCGTTTCAGATTACTACTAGCGTATCATGATTCGAAAAGGCTTACAAGTAAAACTTGAAATTTTTTTCACTTATTTTTTAATATTTGATGGGTTATTTACTGACAGGTCCCGTGCTCTCCCGTTCTTTTAATTCAACAGGAAGCTCCACCGTCTGTGGGGCCAATTGACGTTTCTGAATCCGGTTGATCAATAATGTTGTGGCCTGTTCCCCCATCGTCACAACCGGCTGATGAACCGTCGTCAGCTTTGGTACAACGTAGTCATCGAGGTCAATATCATCATAACCTAGAACCGAGATGTCTTCCGGCACGCGAATACCCTGTTCGTGTAGGCCACGAATCAAACCCAGAGCCATTTCATCGTTGACCGCAAACACCGCCGTTGGGGCTTGTTTGACCACGGCCGCTGCCGCCTGGTAACCGCCAAGCTTAGTCATTGGTGAAATAATCGTCGCGTCTGCAGGCAGGGTCACGCCAGCTGTTGCCAGCGTGTGCTTAAAACCTTCTAGCCGCACAATTAAGTTGTCTGTCGGATCATTGGGCATGACGACGGCAATCTTCTCGTGACCCAGCGCAAGCAAATGCTCAGCCGCAATTTGCCCCCCATGTTGGTCGTTGATCCGAACACTATCGAGACTAGGACCCCCGTTTTGATCGATCAACAGATAGGGAATCCCATTTTTCTTCAAGATATTGTCAATAGCATCAACGGTGATCGAAGAACTAGCGATGATCAGCCCGTCAACGGCCCGTTTGATCAGTTCCTGCAGATAGTACCCTTCCAGGTCCTCATCGTAATTCGCCCCAAAGATCAGTGGAATAAAGTGACGTTCGCGACTCGTCGACTGAACGCCCTTGATAAACATACTAAAGAAGGGGTTTCCCAGGTTAGGCACGATGACACCAATCGTCTGTGCGGAACGCATAATCAGATTACGTGCGTTGAAATCCGGCACATATCCCATCTCTTCTTGGAGTTGGTGCACGCGCGTTCGCGTATCAATGCTGAAGCGCTCGCCCTTGCCATTTAGAATCTGCGAAACCGTGGTCACCGAAACGCCAGCGGCCTCTGCCAGGTCCCGAATCGTTACTTTACGTGTCATAACATCCTCCACACCAATCTGTCTAATTCTCTATTGTCTCAAGTATTGGCAGTTAACCTGCCTCACTTGTTCTATAACGATTATACCCTATCCCGTAACCCATTTGCTGAACAATTTTTCTTATTTCGCAGAATAGCATTCGTTATTATCAAATTTATAACCAAATAGGGCCCGATGCTCACAAGATTGTCTAGTGACCTAACCAACTAAGCGTCTAAGTTGACCTGGGCTTTTTACCATCATCTTCCGTTTCCACCGTTTAGCCGGTGTAAAAGAAAAGGCTGCGTCGTAAGTTAAGCCTTGCGTCGTCAGTCTTTACCCAGTCCTAAGCCTTTAAAATCTTGTCGATAGCTTGTAATTCTTCATCGTCAAATTCTAAATTTTGAACTGCTTTTACGTTTTCATATAAATGTTCAGGTTTGGAAGCACCAGTGATGACACTGGTGATAACCGGGTTGTGTAGCAACCACGCAAGGGCCATGTGAGAGAGCTTTTGCCCACGACTGTGTGCGATCTTATTCAGTGCTTGCAACTTGCCCAGCATCTTGTCACGTCCCTGTTCCAAAATGTATTCACTGGACCAGTGAATGTCAACATCCTCTGGAATGCCGTCCAAGTATTTGTCGGTCAGCAGGCCTTCACATAGGGGGCCATAGGCGATTGCACCGGCATTGTTTTTCTGTAGCATCTCGAAGAGACCGTCGTCGTTGGCGCTCTGATTCAACATGTTGTAAGAGACTTGGTCCACGACAAATGGCGTATGCAGATCCCTAAAGATCTTGATCATCGCTTCGGCTTGTGGGGCCGTGTAGTTGGAAATGCCGACGTACAACGCCTTACCTTGCCGAACCATATCATCCAAGGCTACGGCCGTTTCTTCCGGCGACGTCTCAGCATCGTAACGGTGGCTGTAGAAAATATCCACGTAGTCCAACCCCATATGTTTCAGGGAACGGTCCAGCGAGGCCATTAAAGCCTTGCGAGAACTCATTTGGCCATAAGGTCCCGGCCACATGTGGAAGCCAGCCTTACTACTGATGACCAATTCATCTCGGTATGGCTTTAATTCACGTTCCAATACCTCACCAAAAAGACGTTCTGCTTCGTAGGAACCCGGCCCGTAATTTGCGGCCAAGTCAAAACTAAAGATTCCTGCGTCAAACGCCTTCAAGATAATGTCGCGGGTATCGCCATAATTGGCATTTTCCCCGTAGTTATGCCACATTCCGAAAGAAATTGCTGGTAATTGAAACCCAGTATTCCCGGCACGCCGCACTGGAATTTTTTCATAACGATGTTCATCTGCTAAATACATTTGCCACATTCCTTCCCTTTATGCCTACCTACGAGTATAAAGGAATTGGTGTGGACCAGTCAAGTTTTTACCTTAAACCTGATGGACGTCATCGCTGAGTTTGACAGCCTGTGAAACGTGGCCACCAGTGGCGTCAAGCAATTTTTTGGCCTCCGCAATGGTGCCTTTGGTTTCAATTAACACAATGGCCAACGGCACGTTATTGCCGGCCCGGTCAAGCGCCCGTTCTGCTGCCAAGGTTGATGTCTGGGTAGCCTCCGCGATAATCTTTTTAGCCCGTTCAAAGGTCTTACCATTAGTTGGAACCACATTGATCATCAAGTTCTGATAAACCTTTCCCGACTTCACCATGATCCCGGTCGACAGCATGTTGAGCACCATCTTCTCGGCAGTCCCGGCCTTCAGGAGCGTGGCCCCCGTAATCACTTCAGGACCCACGACCGGCGTGATTGGGTAGTCGGCAAGTTGCGCCAGTGGACTCTCTTCAATACATGAGAAACCGATACCAATAGCCCCGTGTTCCTGTGCAAATTTTAAAGCGGCTACAGTGTATGGCGTCTGCCCGGAAGCAGCACTGGCCACGACCACATCGTTCTCCGTCAGTTGCACGGCAGCGAGATCATCCTGCGCCAGTTCCGGTGAATCCTCAACGGACGGTAACGTGTGAGTTAACGCTTGATTACCCCCAGCAATCAGTCCAAACGTTTGTTGCTCGGTCAATCCGTAAGTCGGTTGGAGTTCGGTAGCATCAATAACTCCCAACCGGCCAGAAGTCCCAGCACCCACGTAGATTAGACGCCCACCCTGGTCGAACTTCGGATACGCAGCATCAATGGCCGCAGCGATCTCTGGCAACTGCTTTTGCACAGCGCGAGCTACCCGGTGGTCCTCACGATTGATCGTGCCAACCATCTCCAACGTTGATTCACGGTCGATATGTGTCGAGCGGTGGTTTCTCTGTTCTGTAAGTAAGTCATCAAATTGCATGGTGTTGACCTCCAACTTTCATTAGACTTATCGAAATTATGTATTCGCTTTCATAGTTACTACTCTAGGTATAACATGTTTCATACATAATTTCAATTGTGAATATTGCGCCCGTAATATTCACGTTGCCTTCCAGCGTTTACAAACGGAACATTTTTAACCGCAGTTACCCTGAAAATCAATTACCTTCTGTTCCCCATTAATTTCTGGTTTTCGTTTGCAAAAATTGGTTGTCGTCCCCACACCATTACGTGATTAAAACGAATTTTCAAATTATTTTAAAAAAAGTGAGACAAAACTCCGTAAATTTACATTGGTAATAGTATAGAGACAATTTTAGCTGTCTCTTCAGAAGGTCTCTTTCCATTTCAGCTTTCCTTTGAACAACGCACTATGAGACCCGATTCTCACGAGTCTAACGACCGGATTTAACGATAATCCCAGAACATCAGCTACGCCTTATGACCAATGAAAGTCCTAGTTGCCGCCCCTATTCACCAAAATATACGGTTTATATGTATCGGACACAGCCCCCATATCTCGCAATTCATGAAGTGCCCGTCTTAATTCAGCTGTTAGTTCTGAATGCCTCCGCTTAAGTTCTTGAAAGTCTCGCAAAAATTGTGATTCAAAGCTCAATCTATACATCCTATTCCCCACGATCTAAATAATTCATCATTTTGTCAACATCAGCAAAGACTGGTGAATCGTCAGGAACCAGTCCAAGCTCTTTAGCCTCTGCCAAAACCATTGCCCGTCTAGTGACGTCGTTAGGTTCTGATTCTTCTGGTGTAATCACGTCGAATGGCATTCTAATTTTTCTCCGACTTCAACCGTGTCCGAATCCGACTCAATGATACCGGTGTGATTCCCAAATACGATGCAACTAACCGTAACGGCACCCGATCCAAAATCTCCGGGGCATCATCAACTAGCTGCCGGTAACGCTCAACCGGAGAGTCCTGTAGCTGCGTGAAAAAGATGTTACGGTACGTGATGAACCGCTCACAGATAAACCGTGTGATGGCCGGTTCAATTGACGGATATCGCTGCTGAATCCGTGTGAAATCACGTTTGCTGAGCATCAAGACATCGGTATCTTCAAAACTTTCAATCGAGAACCCACTGGGTTGATCCAAATAAAAGCTCTCAAAGGAAGATACAATTTGATTTTCAAAGAAGAACTGGAGCGTAATATCGCGCCCCGAGCTGCTGTGCCACAGACGCAACGCCCCGTTGGTCACGATAAAAAGTTCGGTGGCCACATCACCTTCGAGGAGGAGCGTACATCCAGTTGCGACGTGCTTGGCCACAAATAAGGACTGGAGTTCCGACCAGTGCTCGCCAATCTCCGGAAATTTCTGTGCTAAATAAGCTGGTTCTTGCATGTGATGACCTCCTTGGCAACCTAAATTAACATATGTTAATGCTGCCGGTTTCACTTCCCTTTATACTCTATTTATCAACTAAAAACGAGGTCTTTATTTATGAAAACTGTAATTATCTTTGATCACCCATACACGGCAACTGCCGGTCACAATGTTCCCCATCATCGTTCCTTCCTTGCGGCCCTGTTGCAATCCGTTATGAAACAATTGCACTCTGAAAACAATGAAATTGACCTGATCGACCTACATGCGGATGGCTTCAACCCGGTTATGTCCGCCGCTGATTTGTCCAATTGGCGGCGAGGTCAATCGACCGATCCTCAAGTTGCCGACTACCAACTGCGTTTACTGGGTGCCGACCGTATCGTCTTTATGTTTCCCGTCTGGTGGGAAGTCATGCCAGCCATGACCAAAGGCTTTCTAGACAAGGTCTACGCCAAGGGACAACTTTACCAAGCCGATTCCATGAAAACCAAGTTGACTAAACAGCCTAAGATCGAAATTATCACCACGATGAGCACCCCTAATCTGGCTTACCGCCTATTGTTCGGTGCCCCATTGGCCAAATTTCTTTTCCGAGGAACCTTCTTGAAAACGCGATTGTGGCACTTCAAGTGGCAAAACTTCGCGCAGGTTGATAAAAAGAGTCTGGCCCAACGTGAGACTATTCTGCGCGACTTTAAGCTATAGACTGAAGGTTGCAAGTTTCAAAATACTCATTATGACTGGTGCCACAACGATACTGGGCCTAAAATTAGGCAACGTTGGCCAACCATCGCCTTACAGGCCGGCAGATATGGGCTGGATCGGTGCGAACACAACTTGAAGCCTCGAAAGGACCGAGTCTACAAGCTTGGCTTTCTACTAAGCCAGTATGAAAAACACCCTCTGACTAAGTAGAACGACGCGCCTGAGCCCATATCTGCCGACCTCTCGGCTTATGTGGTTGATCTGAGGCAACGTGGATTATACCTATAGAAACGTTACAGTTTTATGCTTAAACCCTAACAACCACCTGTAATTCAGTGGTTGAAATGGATCTGTACAATCTGAGCCGGAGGCGGTCAGGGATGGAGCTAGCCGTGTCGACGATGTTAGACCGGGCGGCTTTTTCCCCGGCCTTACATCGTGGGACGACCTGGGAGACGCCTGGGCTTGGCGGCTTTCAGACGAGCTCCCAGCCCGTCCTTTGGCTGAAGGCGTTCCCCACAGCCAGCGGAATCCCTGGCCACCGGAGTGCGACCATTGTCATTAATTTAGCGGTGATAATTCCTACAGTTGCAAGAGTAAGGCGAGTATTTTGGCTTTCAACCTTCAGTTAGCTGTAAAAAAAAGAGGTTCAGCCCAACGGCCAAACCTCTCATACAACTCCATTTATTTCTGGACTGACATCCATTGGTACCCACGGCTCATGCCGGCTGGGTTCCAAACGTAACCACTGACCTTAGAATTCCACATTTCAACTGTTGCCGGTTGATACAACGGAATCACACCTTGCTGCGTCATCAGGCGCTTTTCGGCATTGACCAGGTCTGTGTAGCGCGCCGTTGGCTTGTTGGCATCCTGATTCTCAGATTTCTTCACGTAACTGTCGTATTGGGCATCGGAGAAGCCACCGTTATTATTGGTGTTCCCCGTACTCATCAACGACAAGAAGTTAATGGGGTCGGCAAAGTCAGCCCCCCAATTGGACAGAACCAAGTCAAAGTTTCCACTATTTGAACGGCTCAACCGTGTCTTGTAAGGCAACGTACTCAACGTCACCTTCACGTTAGGCAACTTTTCCAAGTCGGCTTGAATATACTGGGCAACTGTCTTGGTCACACTGGTATCATCAGCCATCAGGGTCAAGTTCAATTTCTTCGTCCCGCTCGCTTTCAAGCCAGCCTTCATCAGCTGCTTAGCCTGCGTCAAATCGTAGGTCACGCCGCTCTTGACGTACGCATCTTTGGCAAAGTCCGTCTTGGTCTTCGGATTCTGTGTCAAGTTCTGTGATACAAATCCTAACGGTGCCTTTGACCCATCCCGCAACACGCTCTTAGCGAGTTGTTGCTTATTAATGGCCATGGATAAGGCTTGACGAACCTTCAAATTCCGCAAAGCCTTGATGCGCTTTTGGTTCATCTGCATGTAGTAAGTCGAGCCCCCAACGAAGGTCTTCATATCCTTGTTGTTCTTCAGGTTAGCCACTTGCGTTCCGTCCAGGGTCGTCGCGTCCAACTTCTTTTGCTGATAGAGGTTAAGCCCAGTCGACGGATCAGCAACGACTTGGAAGTTCATCTTCTTCAAGGTGATCTTCTTTTTATCCCAGAACTTGGTGTTCTTGACCAATTGCCAGTTCTGATTAGTCCCTTGCCACTTCGTCATGACAAATGGCCCATCATACGCCGTCTTGTCGCTGGAATGACCATAGTCCTTACCATACTGATCCACGACACTCTGCTCTTGTGGAAAGAAGGTTGGGAAAGCCAACAATAGCTTGAAGTAGGCTACTGGCTTGCTTAACGTTACTTGTAACTTATACTTGCCCAATGCTTTAACACCCAGCTGACTAGGCGCCAACTTACCACTTTGTACCTGACTGTAATTCTGAATTCCCGCCATCAGGTAAGCATATTCAGCTGCTGTCTTGGGATTGACCGTGCGCTGCCAGGAGTAAACGTAATCCTTGGCCGTAACCGTCTTGCCATCGTTCCATTTGTTATCGTGACGCAAGTTAAAGACATAGGTCTTCCCATTGTCACTGACCGTTGTCTTCGTCGCCATCGCATTGACCAATTTTTCATTTTTACCTAACCGATACAATCCCTCTTGCGTATGATACAACTGGGTCAAACTCGTGGAGTCTGCAGCCTTGGAGACATCCAAGGTCGTGACTTCCGACTTTGTAGACAACTTGACCTCTTGATCAGCCGCCAAACCTGCCTTGCTAGAGGTCGTGGTCTTTCCGCAAGCAGCGAGACCACCCACGACTAAAGCTGTGATTCCCAGTAAAATACCAAAATGTTTTCCTCTCAAACTACTCGCTCCTTAATCTAGATGTTTGTGGTGCCACCCGTTCAACCCCTTTGCGGATTCGTCATGGCATAAAATAAGAACCATCACCAGCGTGACGGCCCTCATCAGTTTTATTGTTTATGCTGCTTCAAAGGCTTATGGAATAAGGAATCCACGGGTTCTTGATGATAAATGAGGTCCATGGCTTTTCCAAATAACTCACCAACGGACAATACAACAAATTTATCACTATTCTTTTCATCAGGCAACTGAATCGAATCGGTGAAAACCACTTTCTCTAGTGGTGACTCGTCGATACGTTCCGTTGCCTGGCCAGACAGAACCGCATGGGTTGCGCAGGCGTAAACGTCCGCAGCACCAGCAGCCTTCAGGGCGCGGGCAGAAACGGTAATCCGTAAGGCGGTATCAATGATATCGTCGACTAGGATGGCCCGTTTACCCTTCACATCCCCGATAACGGCATCGGGATGTCCGGAATTCTCCGTATCGTCCCGGTTATCAATGATCGCGATTGGTGCACTCAGTAACTCAGCTAACCGCCGGGCCCGGCTCACACCGGCATGATCGGGAGCGACCACGACGAAGTTATCATCTGCCATTTCGGGGTTATCTTCAAAGTAACTGGCCAGCAGTCGGTCACTTTGCAAATGATCCACCGGAATATCGAA
The DNA here is from genome assembly GCF_045862015.1 of Levilactobacillus muriae. Taxonomy (NCBI): domain Bacteria; kingdom Bacillati; phylum Bacillota; class Bacilli; order Lactobacillales; family Lactobacillaceae; genus Levilactobacillus; species Levilactobacillus muriae. Next base: position 62,448 of record NZ_BAAFRU010000002.1, on the reverse strand, counting down.
GAACCCTTGCAATTGCGCCGCGTGCAAGTCCAAGGCAATCACCCGACTGACACCGTCCATTTGAAGGAGTGACGCAATTAATTTTGCGGTGATGGGTTCACGTGAACGTGCCTTACGATCGGCTCGTGAGTAACCGTAGTATGGAATTACCACGTTGATCTTCTCGGCACTGGCCCGCCGTGCAGCATCCACCATGATCAACAGTTCCATCAAGTTCGTGTTGACTGGATCTGAGACTGACTGAATGATAAACAGTTCGTCCCCACGAATACTCTCATCGATACTAATTTGAATTTCGCCATCACTAAAGTGCTTGATCGTTGACTTACCCAGTTCAACGCCTGCAGCCTTCGCAATTTTTTCCGCGAGTGGCCGGTTTGAATTCAGTGCAAAAACTTTCATTCTGCCAGCTTCGACATGTTCTGCCATAACAGCCTCCCAGTGGGTTTCCCCAAATTCTTTTATATTTTAAGTTTACGTTGTGCTGTTCGCGGGATGGTCCCCACTAAATAAAGTCGTGCAACGCCTAATTTACTGTTTACATTATCGCAATCTTTGACCGGAAACGCAACGATTCGCGCCGCACTTTTAGGCTTTTGCCATAAATTGGGCTGGTGTAATTCCCTGCATCCCAATCATGGGGTCAATTTCACGACCGCTTACCAGCTCCGGCGTTAAGCGATACTCAGCGGGTTCGGTCGGCGCTGCTACTACCGATGAAGGCGTTTCCGGTGTTTTCTCACTTGGCGCCACTGTTTTCTCATTTCCGGTCGGTATTTCTACCGTTAGTGCGTCGACATCTGGCGTTGCTTCAGTCGTCGCGGGTGTCCCCTCGGGATCCAACACGTGCTGAATCCGTGTGGTCAATGTCGTGTGTCGGTTAACCGACAGATTGTTGACACAGGTGGCAAACGCATTTGGCTCTCCCAAGAGGATGAGCATGTCCGCCGCTCTAGTGACCGCCGTATACAGCAAGTTTCGTTGCAGCATCCGGTTATACTGGCCAACCATTGGGAGGATGACCATCTTGAACTCGGACCCCTGCGACTTGTGAATCGACATGCAGTAAGCTAACGTCAAGCGATTCCAGTCATTTCGTGAATACGTGACCTCGGTCTGCTCAAAGGCAATCGTCAACTGATCGGATTTGATCTCCTTATTCTTGGCACTCAGATCAATCCCAGTAATTGTTCCAATATCACCGTTAAAGACGTTATTTTCGGGACTGTTTACGAGATGTAAGACCTTATCACCAATGCGAAATTTCTGATTACGGAACTCGACTTCCTTAGTACGCTCGGACTTCCGGGGATTCAAAATATCCTGCAGAACCACATTCAAGCGGTCAATCCCGGCAGAGCCACGGTACATCGGGGCAAGCACCTGAATATCGCTAGCTGTAAAGCCCTTAGCGTGTGCCCGACCTACAATCTGATCAATGACGCTTTCGACCTGATTGGCATGACACGGGATGAATGACCGATCCGGCTGATTCTTCGTAAAGTCAGCCGGTAACTCTCCGTTCTTAATCGCGTGTGCCAGAGGAATGATCGATGACCCATCGCCCTGCCGATAAATGGTGTCCAGCTGGATTTTCTGCAGTTGGTCGCTAGCTAACAGGTCGTGAAATACCTGACCAGGACCAACGGATGGTAACTGATCCTTATCTCCCACCAGGATGACTTGCATCCCCACAGGAACTGCTCGCAACAACGTCTTCATCAAGTAGACATCGACCATCGATGTCTCATCGATGATCAACAAGCCACCCTCTAGATCCTTGGTGGCTGCGGCATCGAGGTCTTCCTCTCGTCCCGTTAACCCCAGTAGCCGGTGAATAGTACTGGCCGGCAACCCGGTCGACTCACTCATGCGCTTCGCAGCGCGGCCGGTTGGTGCGGCCAACAAAATCGGGAAGGGTTGATCCTTGTACGCGTTGATGTCGAGCGACACCTCATGCAACCGCGCGTACAGGTTGACCAGTCCCCGAATAATCGTCGTCTTCCCGGTTCCGGGTCCCCCGGTCAGCAGCATAACTTTAGCCTTCACGGCGGCGGTCAGCGCAGCCGTTTGCGAATCGTCATATACGATGTCGGCTTGTTTTTCGACGATGCGGACCTGTTTGGCAATGCCCTCATCGTTAAACCGGTCGTCGTCCTCGCCACCCTGTAAGAGCCGTTGAAAATGTTCAGCAATTTGCCACTCGGCGTCGTAGAGTGACTTCAGATAGATACGTTGGTCATCACCCACGACCTTCTCCTGTTTTGCCAGTTCAAGGAGTTGATTGGCAATGTCCTGCGGATTCAACCGGACATTCCGCGAGTTCTCTAGGAGACTTAATGTATTTGCCAATAATGGTTTAGCCGTGGTATAGGTATCCCCATTAGCCACGGACAGATCCGTAAGCGTCTGTAAGAGGCCTGCACGTAGCCGTTCTGGTCGGTCGGCCTCGTAGCCCAGCTGGGTCGCAATCTGATCGGCCCGTTTGAAGCTGACCCCCGTGATGTCTTCGGCCAACTGATAAGGATTATCATGAATCACATCCAACGTCTTTGCCTCGTATCGATTATAGATGGCGGCCGCCAGTGTGCTCCCAAAGCCGTACCCATTCAACCCGATGATGATCTGTTCCATCCCATTATTGGTCTGAAGCTGACTGATCAGTGTCGCCACAACCTTGGGTGACAGGCCCAGCGGCATCAGGACGCTACTGTCATCGAGAATTTTCTCAATGGCATTGGTCCCCAACCCATCGACGATCTTTTCCGCTGTCTTCTTACCCAACCCAGGGAAGTCATCGCCGCTCAGATAGGTGATAACCCCACTGCGGGATGTTGGCGTCTCATTTTGATAGTTGTCGGCCTGAAACTGTACACCGTACCTGGGATGTTCGACTTTTTTTCCACTGAAGCGATAGGTCACATCATCCTTCACGTCCGCAAAGTTTCCCGTCACAACGATCTCGTCCTCGTGCCACTCCAGACTGGTCTCGGACACCTTGATCAGCATGACCTTGTAGAAACTATCCTGGCTAGCAAAGAAGACCGCGCTGACGGTGCCGACCACGTAATCGGCCTGGTCGCCATTGTCGCCCGCGAATAAGTCTAGTGATTCGGATGCCATCTGCTCGTCTCCTCCCAACTATTCTTTGGTCTCGTTTTTTTGCTTCTTTTGTGTTTGAATGAACCGCTCGATGTCGACTAATTTTTTCTGTCCTTTTTCAAAGTACTGAGGATCTAAAGCTTTGGCCACCTTAAAGTACGGACCATAGTTTTCGCCCTGAACCATAGCGACCAAACCGCGATCAAAGTTGGCTCGGCCGTTGTGGTCGTCTAAGGCCAAGACTTGATCGTAGTATTGGGCCGCTTGGGCCATGTTGCCCAGCGCTAACAGATTTTCAGCGACCACCTGCAACGTGGCCACGTCTTTGGGCTGACTGTTCAAAGCGGTCAAGCCAAAGACCAGTGCCCGCTTATGATCGCCACTTGCCATGTAACTCTGTGCCATCATCAGATAGCCGGCACCCTTTAACTGTGTCCCCAACTGGTCGAATTCGGCAATAGCCTTCGTATAGTCCTGAGCGGCGTAGTAGACGTTTCCCAGACCATAATGTAGCTTCTCCACGGCAGCTGGTTGCGCCGCAAATACCCCCAAAGCCTTCATCAAAAGCTCTTCCGCTTGAGCAAAGGAATTGAGATCCACTAGAACTGTTGCCAATTCGTAATACGCATCCACATCTCCGGGATGACTATCGATGCGTTGAACCAATTCGTGGACCATCTGTTCTGAGCGCGCCTTATCTTGGTCGCGCCCTTGACTCTTTTGTTTTTCCGTCATTTTATTAATCACCTAATATCTAAATCGTATCGGTCGGCGATGCTGCCGCCGTCAAGAAACTCGTATCGTTCCAGTCCAGCAAGGCAAAGCTTTGGCCGCCATCCGTGGTTTCAAGTACTGTGACACTGGTATTCCGAATACCGCCACGTTTCCGCAGATCCGGGAGTGGCGTCCCCAACAACGCGTTGATTTCCGCATTGAGGGCGGCCCCGTGACTCACAATCAGGACGTTGGCCTTTGGTTGTGGGTTGGCCGCAACGATTGCCTGAATACCAGGCGTCATCCGGTCAATGACCTCCTGGAAAGTCTCCCCGCCAATCCGACTGGTATCATACTGGTCGGGATGGTTCCGGAAGGCGTCTAATTCGGCCGGAAATTGTTGTTTGACATCATCAAAGGCCATACCTTCAAGCTGGCCCAGATGAAATTCCTCAAGCCGACTCATCAACGTTAATGGTACGTGTTGGTGAAGTTCTTTCACGACATGTTGCGCGGTCACCCGTGCTCGGCGAATGGGACTCGAATAAGCATGCTGAAAACGCGTGTGACGCAAGAACCGCCCCACCTGAACCATTTGTTGGTAACTCTCGGTTAGCAGCTCAGAATCCCCACCAGCGCCCTGAAACCGGCCCTCCAAATTCCACTGCGTCTTACCGTGACGGATAAAGTATAATTTCAAAGTGTCGTCCCTTCCTCTCATCTCTGTACGAGTTAAGCCTTTGTGGCATCTTGCCAAGTGACACTGCCTTAACCGGTACCCATCTTTTTATCTTGTCGTTTTCTATCCATCTGCATCGGTTAATCTTTAATGACATACCAACAGCGTTCTATCACAATACCTTTAATAATACCACGCTGACATGTCCTTTAGATCCCCATGCAGTCACATCACCTTATTATGCCAGTTTTCAGATGATTTTCAAAGAAACTAACGCGGAAATTTTAAAAACCCGCCAACGAGAGTCTTCTCGCTAGTGGGTTTCATTAACTCTTTAATTTAACTATCAGGAACTAGATCAACTGTAACTCACGGTCCTTATTGTAAGCAGCATCGATAATGGCACTTCCCAGGCACTCGTCGCCATTGTAGAAGACCACAGCCTGTCCAGGCGTAATTGCTCGTGCAGGATCGTCAAATTCAACCGTGACCTGCTGGCCGTCCTCACTCAAGTGAACGGTGACGCCAGTATCCTTTTGCCGGTAACGGAACTTAGCCGTGCAATGGAAATCACTGCCACGGTCAATCGTGTTGACCCAGTGAATGTCAGAGGCTGACAAATGGGTCGCGTAGAGGTGCTCGTTGTGATACCCCTTGCCCACGTAAAGAACGTTCTTCGTCAAGTCCTTACCGATAACGAACCAAGGCTCGTTATCTTCACCGTCACCACCGATACCCAGGCCACGACGCTGACCAATGGTGTAGTACATCAAGCCGGCATGGTCGCCCTTGATCTCACCATCAACAGTCATCATCTTGCCAGGCTTAGCCGGTAAGTAAGTATTCAGGAAGTCCTTGAAGTGCCCCTTTTCGCCGATAAAACAGATTCCCATGGAATCCTTCTTCTCAGCGGTTGCCAGACCGGCATTCTTAGCAATTTCCCGAACCTGTGGCTTAACCAAGTCACCAATGGGGAACATCACCCGATCCAACTGCTCCTTGGAAAGCTGACTCAAGAAGTAAGTCTGGTCCTTGTTCTGATCCACGGCACGCATCAAATGTGCGTCGCCGTTCTCGTCGCGGGTCAACTGTGCGTAGTGACCGGTAGCAATGTAGTCTGCACCAAGCTCCAACGCGTAATCGAGGAACGCCTTAAACTTGATCTCCTTGTTGCAGATCACGTCAGGATTAGGCGTCCGGCCCTTCTTGTACTCGTCCAAGAAGTACGTGAACACACGGTCCCAGTATTCCTTTTCAAAGTTGACGGAGTAGTAAGGAATGCCGATCTCTGAGGCAACCTTGGCTACGTCCTTGTAGTCTTCTGTGGCGGTACAGACACCGTTCTCGTCCGTATCGTCCCAATTTTTCATGAAGACGCCGATCACGTCATAACCCTGCTGCTTAAGCCGCAAAGCAACGACGGAAGAATCGACACCACCACTCATACCAACGACAACTCGCGTATGGCTGTTGTCCTGCATGGTATCACCATCATTTCATTCAGATTCTGGAGAATCTACGATTTGAAGGTCGCATAAATCCAGTATTGCCTAGTTTACCTATTTTTCGTAAGTTTTGCAAGCCTGGTGTTTCCTTTCAGAAAAACCGGAGCCATCTGCCCACTGCGGCCAGCACCATGCCCACTCACAAATGGGCATCTTTGCCACTAAAAAAGTGGCAGGTCCGTCTCGGCCTCCCACCCTTAGTGATTTTATTTAATCAGTCAATTTGCGCACTATGCCTTTTTCTGAATGATCTCGCGGTCAATCAGATTTTGTAGAATAAAGTGATACTGTTCTACATTACCCTCGGCATGTGTTCCCTTGAAAATGTTAACACGCTGATTACCGGAAGCATTGGTTGTAGACATCTTGAAACCGCTGAGATCCTTCGCCACGACTAGCCGTAGCATCTGGTTACGGTTGTAGGGTGACGTTGGGTCGACTGACCGTTCCAGCGTGTAGTTGCCGGCATTAGACAGTTGGAAGCCCACATCCTTTAACGCATAAGGCTTCACGTTCGGATTCAGCTCATAAGTATCGGGGTCACCGTCAACTTGCATTTGTTTTTCAAATAACACGTTACTTCACCTCACTATGATTTTTGGCTAAACGCTTCACGATTGCACTCACATTCTCCACGAACGCAGCAATCTCATCGCTCGTCGTCTGTTGCCCAAAGGATAAGCGAATCGACTCTGCAATCCGTGGACTCTTCTCGCCAAACATCGCCGTTAAGACGTGAGACGGTTCGATGGACCCCGCCGTACAAGCAGAACCACCGGACACAGCAATCCCTGCCAAATCCAGATTGGTCTGCATCACGTAGGTCGAAATACCCTTGATCCAGATATTTAGGACGTGATCGAGAGTTTCCCCCTCATCGCCCAGTGAACCGTTAATTTCAAAGTCCACGTCATTATCGGTCAGGCCCTTAACGACCTGTTCCTTGAAGCCATGGAATCGAGCCCGCTTTTCAGCCTTAGCTTCCGGCGTCAGGAGTTCAGCGGCCTTCGCAAAACCAGCGATGGCAGGAACATTTTCCGTTCCGGCCCGCCGTTTTTCTTCCTGGTCGCCCCCCTTGATCAAACTTGGAAAGTTAACCCCTTCACGCTTGTAAAGAAACCCAATCATCTTTGGCCCGTTAATCTTATGAGCCGACGTTGACAGCATATCGATGTGATCACGCTGAACGTCAATGTCGAGTAAACCATAGGTCTGCACAGCATCGGTATGGAACCAGGCCTGGTGATCCTTTAAAATCTCACCAATCTCGTGGATTGGCATCCGACTACCAACCTCATTGTTCCCCATCATGATGGTCACAAGAATCGTGTCGTCACGCAGAGCAGCCTTGAAGTCATCGAGACTGATATTTCCCTGTCCATCGACCGGGAGATAGGTCACGTCAAAGCCCTGTTCTTCCAATGCATGGAGGGGCTTCAAAACGGCCTCATGCTCGATCTCCGTGGTAATAATGTGCTTACCAAGAGATTGTCGTGTGAGCGCGGTCTGTGTGATGGCCGTGTTGTCACCCTCACTACCGCCACTAGTAAAAATAATCTCTTCATCACTGGCAGCGTTGATGCTGTTGGCGATGACTTGGCGACTATTTTCCATCACCGTGTGGGCTTGGCGACCTAAGCCATAAAGCGTGGAGGCATTCCCATACACATTCGTCATCTTATCCATCATCTCAGCCAAGACCTCTGGGGCCATTGGCGTCGTGGCAGCGTTGTCCAGGTAAATCTCCTTGACGGCGTTGCTGTTATCAATATGAATCTCTTGCACCCTTAAAACCTCCTGAACGGCCGAGTTAGTCTTGTGTGGCTAACAGAGCTAATAGCATCTGAGCAGAACGGTGTCCCGCATCAACAATAAAGTCATCAAAATTAACGCCAGAGTCATTGTCAGCGTTATCGGACATCGCTCGAACGACCACGTAAGGCACGTCAAACTGATGCGCAACTTGGCCCACAGCGGCCCCTTCCATTTCACCAGACAAGGCATCTGGGAAGTGGCCCATAATGTCCTTGATGGTCTCTGGACTGTTTAAGAACTGATCGCCGGAAACAATTAGGCCCAGTTTGGTCTTCAAACCGGTGTCGGCTGCGGCAGCTACGATCTTCTCGCCCCATTCCTTGGAAGCTTCGAACCGTGCTGGTTGTTGGGGAAGCTGACCGTATTCGTAGCCAAAGGCCCGGGCATCGGCATCGTGATACGCCGTTTCGGTGGAAACGACAACATCCCCAATGTTCAAGTCGGGGGCCAAGGCGCCGGCAGAACCAGAGTTGATCACGATATCTACATTGAACTGGGTAATCAGTAAGGCCGTCGTTAAGCCGGCTTCAACTTTACCAATACCAGAACGTACCAAGACAACTTGTTGGCCGCTAATGGTGCCTTCGTAAAATTCAAGACCGTGAATATCCGTGGTCTTAGCGTCCTGTAAAACGTCATGTAATTCTTTGATTTCTTCTTCCATGGCGCAGAGAATTCCAAATGTCATGTGTGGTCGTCGCTCCTTAAAATTTATCATCTATTTTTAGAGGTCACTAGTGCTGGCCCGCGTGGTGATGAAGCACTGCCCCACCACCGTTTGTTTACGTCATTTACAGCACGTCATGTCTTCAGTTAATCTCGTGGGTATGACGTGTTTATACCATAAGTTAATGCATGAGAAACATAATCAGATAAACAATAATGATCAATGCGCCTAACCAAAAAATCGCCCAGTTTAGGCGGTGACCCAACCGTTTCTGTTTCGTCTCGGCAGGACTCACGCGCTGATCAATGGGTGGTTCGTTAGTCGGCTCGTTCCCTTTAGGGTTACCATGCTGTCTGGCATAGTCCTTCTCGACCTGAACGCGCTTACGGTCACGTTCCTGAAAGTCCTTTTCGGCCTGTTCCTGTTCGCGCCGATAGTCGGCTCTGGTCTTAGGTTGATCGTTGTTTTCTTGCCAATCATTGTGCATCCCTGTCACCTACTTCTGTAATAGCCAGTAATAGATGGCCGTAATCGTCTTGGCGTCGTTGATCTCGCCACTTTCAATCATGGCCTGTGCTTCGGACTTTGTGACGGTCATCAACTCCAAGTTTTCGCCTTGATCTCGAGGAAGCTCTGTGGTCACGGGCTTGAGGTCCGTTGCCATAAATAACGTCATGTACTCGTCAGAAAAGCCAACACTGGAGTAGAATCCGGTAATCCGTTTTAACTGGCCCGGTTGGTACCGAATTTCTTCGTTTAATTCTCGGATAACGGCGTGTTCGACGTTGTCAGCGTCGCGACTGTCCAACTTACCCGCTGGAATTTCTAAGGTCGTCGCGGCGATTGGTGCGCGCCACTGACGTTCCAAAATCATCTTATGATCATCGGTCAACGCTAAAATACCAACCGCACCCGCGTGACGCACGATCTCTCTGGTCGCCGCATCCCCGTTAGGTAGGCGGACACGTTGCCGTTCTAATTTCACGATCACACCGTCATACAGATCCTCGGTGGATTCAACGTGTTCTTCTAAGTCCATGTTAAGCCTCCTCCGCACTGCCCATTTTGACAGGCGTCACTTTGGCTGCTTGTGGCCCACGGATGCCTTGGACAATCACGAATTGCACAGTTTGACCGGCTTCGAGTTTTCGAAAGCCTTCGCCCTCGCCGATGATGCCCGTGTAATACACGAAAATATCTTCACCGTCTGACGTGGTAATAAAGCCAAAACCGCGTTGTTCACTATAACTTTTTACTTTTCCGGTTAACATGGTATCCCTCCCATACATAGCACAAATTATACTCGCTTGACCGGTAGACCGCAAACACAGGCGCTTATTGCTGATTTACCAGCGATTATGGCGCTGAAAACACACTAAATATCCAGTCATCGCCTTACCGGCCGGTAGATATGGCCTGAGATAACCCACATCATCGACAAGAAACACTGAACGGCATGACTTCGGAAGAATACCGGAGTCATGCCGTTCAGAAAATCACAGAGCACTTTGGTTATTTAAGACGAATTGCGTTCACTATACCATGGGGAGTGATAACCACAAGCGGCCGGTTATAAACAGGTGTGGTTGATTTGTCTACATTACAACGACCTTACCAAGCAACAACGCCATGCGTATTGCTGAACGTGGCCGTCGCTTTATTATCAAAATCAGTTGCTAATTCAACCGTCCTGGCGACTCCGAAAGCAACTGGCTTGCCGCCCATAGCCGTAACCTGTTCTGGAGCAGCGCCACCAAACTCAGTTGCAACTATTCCTGGGTCGATTGCATTCACTGTGATTGGCAGGTTTTCTTTTTTAAATTCCTTGGCTAATTGAACGGTATACATATTGGCAGCAGCTTTTGCTGATTGATAACCAACGGCCACTGCATGATAGACCTCTGATTCTGGATTCAACGCTTCTGTTTTCGAACCCATCATACTAGAAACATTGATGATTTTGGCGTTACTGCTTTTCTTCAGCAATGGCACCATACTTCGGGTAACGCTGATCAGTCCAAAATAATTCACTTCAAAATCTTTTCTGACATCTTTCAAGTCTATTTCAGATGGTTTCTGACGAAAATCAAATACTGCTCCAGCATTATTAATCAGACTGGTTAGGTACCCATACTGATCCGCGATCTCTTTTGCGGCTTTGGCTACAGATTCTTCGTTATTGACATCCAGCGCAACAACATCAACAATAATTCCTTCATCTGCTAACTTTTCAGCAGCTTCTTGCCCATTGGATAAGTGCCGCGAGCCTAAAATAACCGTTTGACCTGCTTTTGCTAATTCTCTTACAATTTCCAGTCCCATGCCCCGATTGCCACCGGTTACGAGTGTGATAATGTTTTTATCCATATTTTAACGTCCCTTCGCTTTCAATATTGAACATCCTAGCACGCTCGTGTTACACTAGCGCAAGCGATTATTTAAAAAAGGTGACTAAATATGTATACAATTAAAGAAGTTTCAGAAAAGTTCGATGTAACCTATGATGCATTGCGTTATTACGAGCAAATTAAGCTCCTACCAACTATCAGTCGCAACAATCGCGGCCAAAGAGAGTACACCGGTAGTGACATCGAAGAGCTCAATAAGGTCATGCATCTCAGAAAATTGGGTGCGACTATCGCAGAGTGTAAAGATTTTATGACCCTTCTGGGAAACACAGAAATTACCGCCAAAGATTACGACAATGGCATTGCATTTCTTCATCAATTAGATACAAATCTGGATAAACGTATTTCAGAGATCCAAGAGCAAAAGGAATTCTTAAAAAAGAAAACTGCGCATTTGACGACCGCAAGAAACAAACTAAAAAATTCACCAACATCAGGCATCTTCAAATAATCAAGCCGTCCGATTTACATCTCCCACATAGCCAGTTCGATGCCATGACGCCTCATCGTGTCAAGATTCTGGCTCACTAAAAATGCCGCGAAGAGCACCACCCAACCGGGCAGTGCTCTTCGCGGCACCATTTAGTTTTCAGCTAAGACAAGTCCTAAAAACTTACTTTTCTTCAAAACCTTCCGTTGCCGTTTCAGGATAATTTTCCCGAACAATAGCGGCACAGCGGGCACAGAAGTGCGGGTAGTCTTTGTCACTCCCAACATCTTCCTTGGTCAACCGACAACGATCACAGACCTCACCAGCGGCTGGCGTAACCTTGACGGCGACGTGATCAAAGCCCAGCGCATCGGCTGGCGCTTGATCTAGGTCGGCAAAGTCTAATCCAGACACCAGCAAGATTTGTTGTACGTCAACGTCCAACTTATCCAGTAACGTCTTGGTTTGGTCGTCAATGTACAAGTCCAGGTGGGCTTCAGCAGCCTTCCCAATCAACTTGGCATTTCGTGCTTCTTCCAAAGCCTTCAAAACGTGGCTCCGTAGCTTCATGAAGTGATCCCAAGCCGAGTTCTCACTGCTATCTTCAGCTTCATTGGCATCATCCATGTCCAGTACCTTAGGCATTTCAGCTAATTGGACAAACTCTTCTGGTTCTTGCAAGAAGCCCCAGAGTTCTTCGGCGGTGTGTGGCAGAATTGGCGTGATCAACTTGGTCAAGCTAACAGCAATCTGATAAAAGACCGTTTGCATGGACCGGCGTGCCTTGCTGTCGGCGGCATCAATGTACAGGATGTCCTTGGCAAAGTCCAGATAGAAGGCGGACAAGTCCGTCACGACAAAGTTGATGAGTTCCTTGTAGATATTCAGGAAGTCAAAGTTTTCATAATGGTCTTCCACACTCTTCGTGAACGCGTTGAGCTTGTAAAGCATGTGACGGTCAACCGCGGTCAGCTGATCAAAAGCAACGGCATCAGTCTTGGCATCGAAGTCGCTGGTATTGGCCAACAAGTAACGCATGGTGTTCCGCAGCTTCTTGTAACTGTCGGAGATCTTGACGAAACCTTCCGTAGTTACCCGCACATCGGCTGATGAATCCACTGAAGTGACCCAGAGACGGACGATGTCGGCCCCCATCTTCTTGATGATTTCGTCAGGAGCAATCGTGTTCCCTAAGGACTTGGACATCTTGTGACCATCTTTGTCCAACGTGAACCCTTGCGAAACGACCTGCTTGTACGGTGCCTTACCGGTAGCAGCAACACTGGTAATTAAACTAGAGTTGAACCAGCCACGGTATTGATCAGAACCTTCCAGGTAAAGATCGGCTGGGAAATCGAGGTAGTCACGTTCAGCCAAGACCCCTTGGTGTGACGACCCAGAATCGAACCACACATCCATGATGTCGGTTTCCTTCGTGAATTCGCCATTTGGTGAATGTTCGCTAGTAAAGCCTTCGGGCAGTAAGTCTTTAGCTTCACGTTTGAACCAGATGTTTGACCCGTATTGACCGAATAAGTCAGCGACATGTTCAACTGTTTCTGGCGTGATGATGGCCTCACCGTCTTCACCATAAAAGATTGGCAGTGGCACACCCCAAACACGTTGCCGTGAAATAACCCAATCGCCACGATCCTTGATCATGTTGGCTAAACGCCGTTGGCCCCAGTCAGGCTGGAACTTAACGTCCTTTAACGTTGCTAGGATTTCGTCACGAATCTTGTCCACGGAAGCAAACCACTGTGGCGTTGCCCGGAAGATGACGGGCTTCTTAGTCCGCCAGTCAAATGGGTAACTGTGTTCGTATGGCATGTAGTTTAATAAAGCATTATTAGCTTTCAGTTTGTCCAACGCAATTTGGTTAGCATCTTCGTAGAAGACACCGGCAAAGTCGGGACCAGCTTCTTCGGTCATGTACCCTTGATCGTTGACTGGAACCAAGATAGGTAGGTTGTACAGCTTACCCACGTTGAAGTCATCTTCCCCAAGACCTGGTGCGGTATGAACTAGACCAGTCCCGGAATCAGTCGTTACGAAGTCACCTAACATGACCACTAACTTACGGTCCGCGATGAATGGGTGTTGGGCAACGATATTATCCATGTCCTGGCCCATTACAGTCTTTAAGACTTTAACGTCGGTCCAACCAAAACGTTCGGCATTTTCGGCAACTAAATCACTGGCCAAGACAAACTTACGGTCTTCACCAGCAGGTTGCACAACGGCATACTCGATACCAGCATCAATGGTGATCCCTTCAGAACCAGGAATGGTCCAAGGCGTCGTGGTCCAAACGACCAGGTAAGTGTCGTCATCTAAGACGCCCTTACCATCAACAACCTTTTCACCATAAAAGGCGGAAGGTGAAGTCACATCGTGGTATTCAACTTCGGCTTCAGCCATAGCTGATTCAGAGGACCAAGACCAGTAGACTGGCTTCTTCCCCTTGTAAATCAACCCACGTTTAGCCATTTCACCAAAGACCCGCACTTCAGCAGCTTCGAATTCTGGCTTTAACGTCAAGTAAGGATTATCCCATTCGGCGGAGACTCCCAACCGTTTGAATCCTTCACGTTGTAAGTCAACTTGCTTCAAGGCATATTCGCGGCAGAGGTCACGGAAGTCAGCAGTCGACATCTTCTTCCGGTCGTAACCGGCCTTCGTCAACTGTTGTTCGATTGGCAGGCCATGCGTATCCCAACCAGGAACGTAAGGTGCTCGGTAGCCACTCATCGACTTGTAACGCACGATAATATCCTTAGAAACCTTGTTCAACGCGTGCCCCATGTGGATAGGACCGTTAGCGTATGGTGGACCATCGTGTAAAATAAACGATGGCTTCCCCTCATTTAATTTTTGGCGGGCTTCGTAAATCTTGTTTTCAGCCCAGACTTTTTGCCGTTCAACTTCTTTAACTGGCAAATTGCCACGCATTTTGAATTTGGTCTTACCCAGGTTCAACGTGTCTTTCACTCGCATACCGTCATTTCCTCCTTATGTTTAAATCCTTCACGGTTGGTGAACCGGTGAGCTCAAGCTAGCTTAACTGGCCTCAGCTCACCGGTCTACCTGACCGAATATATCTTGATGCACATTCAAAACACTTACACTGTGCGCCGTAAGTGCCTTCGGAAAGCTCAAAAGGGATCGGCTCGTCATGAGCTTACCCTGCATAGTATAACAGGGGCCCTGCAACTGATTGGTAATTTAGTCTTAGCCGCTGACCCGATTTCTCTGGCCATCCTCGTACTAAAAGCCCTTTACCCTCACGTGGCCGAAACGTGTTCCACAAGGCAGACTCCTGCGCTTAACCCCAATAAGGAAAAGCCAAGCCCGGGCTTTGAACTCTATGGTTATATCTGCTTGGGGCCGCTCTCATGCAACGTAGCCGAAACGTGCTCCACAAGGTAGGTCCCTGCGCTTAACCCCATTAAACCCAAAAGCCAGGTCCGGGCTTTTGAGCCCTATGGCTATATCTGCTTGGGGCCGCTCTCATGCAACATAGCTGAAACGTGCTCCACAAGGCAGGTCCCTGCGCTTAACCCCATTAAACTCAAAAGCCAGGCCCGGGCTTTTGAATTTAATGACGTTAATGCTCAGGACCTAACCGCCTTGTTCCGCACTCTTATACTCTTCTTCACACAAAAAACGACCCGTCGCAAGGGACGAAGTCGTTCGTGGTACCACCCAAATTCAGAAGGCGGTGGTCACCGCCTTCCCTCAAGGCACCGTATCGGGGCGCTTCCGCCGTTGCTTACTGTTCGTTCAGCCACGGGACTTGGAGAATGATACCAGCTAAAAGAGTAGACGTTAGCCTTTCACCATCGCTAACTCGCTTGTGTCGTCTTTTTAGTTGACTGATTTCTCTGTCATTTCATATTTATTGATTGTCTTGGTCAAAATGCGGCTGATCGTTGTCTGGGAAAATCACAACGGTTTCGCCATTATCCTCATTCGAATCCGTCACCGGGGCTTCTTGAACCGGGGCATCGTCTGCCACGGCAGTCTCACCACTTGGTTGGGATGTGTTTGAGTTTACGCCTTGCGTAGTATTGTTGTCAAGCCGGTCGCCAACGACCTTCTTGATTTCTTCGTAGCTGGACATGGACCCTTCCTTTAACAGGCTATCCCAGTCATTGGACTTAACCACTTCCAACTGACTTTCCAGCATGACTTGCAGACGTTGACGGAAGACTCGGGTGCTCTTCTTCAAGTCATCAGTCTCCACGGCCAACTTCTTGGCACGCTTCGAAGCTTCGTCCATGATCTGATTGCCCTTGTTTGTGGCCTCAGAAACAATATCGGAACTCTGCTTTTGTGCTTCTCTGATGATGATTTCAGATTCCTTTTGAGAATTAGCCTTAACTTTATCCGCAGCTTCTTGCGCAACCAAAATGGATTGGTTTAAAGAGTCCTTCAAGTCGTTAAAGTACTTGAGCTTCCCGTTCGCTGCATCTAATTGTTCTTCTAATTCCTTATTGTGATTCAACGTGATTTGATAATCCTTGATAACTTGATCCAAGAAATCATTGACCTCATCAACGTTGTAACCGCGCATCTTCGTACCAAACTCTTTATTATGAATGTCTAATGGACTTAGTACCATTGTGTTCCCTCCGCATCTATTTCTTCAACACCGCTAGGGTGACCCGAATTTTTTCCTTTTTCGTACGGCCGGCAATCTCGTCTAACCGTACCCGACCGAACCCTCGGACTGACACAATGTCAGCCACGTCGAGCTCGTAATCCGGCTTGATGGTTTCCGTCCAGTTGACCCGAACGTGATTGCCTTCAATCAGTTCCTTCGCGCGGTGCCGGGATAAATGGAAACCGGTCCCCACGATGTTGTCTAACCGCAATGATGATAAGGTCGCAGATTCCGTTTCCCACTCGTCTAGCGGTTGAATCAACGCGGCAAAGTCGCTGACTACTAACCGGGATTTGACCCGACCGATGTGATCGACCTGCCCCGTCAAGTAATCGGCCATTGACGACTCCGTCACGACCTGCCACGTTTCGCCATCGGTCAGGATATCACCCAAGATCTCGCGTTCGATACCCGAACCCAATAACGTCCCCAGAATCTGACTGTGATGTAACGTCGCAAATTTTACCGGATAATCCACCCGTAATAGGGTCAACTCGAAGTCTTTCTCTTCGGGCTCGTAATAGTCCGGGAAGAACAGTGCACGCTGCATCTCAGCCATCTTATGACCGCCGCCAAACTGAACCTTCACGTCGGCGCGGTGCGCTAATGTGGTGGCAATATAGACTTGCCGTGGGTTCAAGAAATGCGTGAGGACGGGGCGGTACTCGTCCGCCACCTGTTGGAGCCAACCACCGACAGCATCGATGAACGGTGCTTCATCCGGCCGAAAATGTTGTGTGACGTTCTCATCCATGTCTCAAGCCTCCCCTCGACTCGTCAAACGAGTAAACTCAGTACAATGTATTGCAGGTACTGCAAACCGTATTGAACCAGTGATAGGACGATGATGGCCACGACTGGACCAAATCCTAATGGTCCAACCGAAATGAAATTAAAGTAACTTAGAAATGGCTCGACCAGCCGGCCAATGAATTGACCCAATTTCGACTGGTAAGCCCCAGGCAACCAACTCATCAGGGCGTACACCACGATCAACATGATGTAGGCACTCACGACCCAGCCTAAAACCTGGAAAATCAAATTCACAATCGTTAACAAGGCGTCGCTCCTTTACTTCGTAAACTGCGTTCCTAGATTTGCTGCGACGTCGCCGCTAACTTCAAAGTTATGCGGAGTGCACAGAAAAATCTGTTCACCAATCCGCTTGATCTCGCCACCCACAGCAAATGCGGTCCCATTGAGGAAATCCACGATGCGTTGGGCTTGTGGCTCATCGACCCGTGCAAAGTTCACGATAACGGCATCGCCGCTCGTGAGTTGCTTCGCAATCGACTTCGCATCAGAGTAGATTCGGGGCTCACAAATTGCAATGTGACTGGCGTTAGGTTTTGTATTACGCATGGCAACCACCTTTCGACTATCGACCGGCCGATTAGGGGTAGCTGGCGTTGGTTTCGCTACCGGGGCTGATTCGGGTTCCTGATAGTCTTCGTCATAATCATCGTTTACACCGAAAAATCTGCTTAGACTAAACTTTTCCGCCATGGTTGGCCACTCCTCTCATAACGACTCCTACCTGGGACGCCCTTTACTTGCGGCGACGCTTGAAGAACGGTGGCGTGTCCTCGCCCTTATTGCTATCATCAGCCGGTGCGCTCTCATTGTTCGAGCTAGGGTTGAAGATGTTAAAGTCTGGCTTGTCGACCCCGGCAAATTCATCATGGGACGAATTTGCTTGTGGTTCTGGCCGGTGGGCAGGTTCGCGGATGTCCCAGTTACCAAATGGATCCTGGTCTGCTTCATTCTTACTTGCTTGGTTATTTTGTGAGTCAGTATTACTACCTTGTTGGTTGGCTTCACGCCGAGCAACCCGACTGTGTTGGGCGGCTTCGCGTTCTTCCTTCTTCTTATCGATCCCAGTAGCAATCACTGTGACCCGAACTTCATCGCCGAGTTCTTCGTCGATGGACGTCCCAAAGATGATGTTAACGTCGCTGGTAGCAGCGTCAGACACGATTTGGGAAGCAGCCTGGGCTTCAAACAAGGACAGGTCTGGTCCACCGGTAATGTTCAACAGAACTTGTTCGGCACCATCGATTGAAACTTCTAATAATGGTGAGGAGATCGCCTTCTTGGTGGCATCTTCCGTCCGGTTCTCACCGTTAGCGGAACCGATCCCCATCAAGGCAGCCCCCTGATCCTTCATGACCGTCTTCACGTCAGCGAAGTCCAAGTTCACATAGCCAGGACTCGTGATCAAGTCAGAGATTCCTTGAACCCCTTGACGTAACACGTTATCGGCCTCTTGGAAGGCTTCCATCATTGGCGTCTTCTTGTCCACAATTTCTAACAAGCGGTTGTTGGCGATGACAATGAGCGTATCAACGCTTTCCTTCATGGCCGCAACACCTTCAGCGGCGAAACGACCGCGCCGTGGGCCTTCAAAACTAAATGGCCGGGTCACAACACCCACCGTCAAAGCACCGCCATCCTTAGCGATTTTAGCCACGATTGGCGCAGCACCGTTCCCGGTACCCCCGCCCATCCCGGCGGTAACGAAGACCATGTCGGCACCGTCCAAGGCTTCCGTGATCTGTTCTTCGCTTTCTTCGGCAGCTTTGGCCCCAATTTCAGGGTTTGCACCGGCACCAAGACCCTTGGTCAATTTCGGGCCAAGTTGAATCTTGGTTTCAGCTTTAGAAGCTTCCAAGGCCTGAACATCGGTGTTGGCAACGATAAATTCGACACCCTTAACATCTTCGGCGATCATCCGGTTGACGGCGTTGTTACCCCCGCCTCCAACACCGATGACTTTGATATTCGCGCCGTGATTTTGCGCTGAATCTAGTGAGTATTCCATATTTGTATTTCCTCCATCTCGCATTAGTCGAAGAAGTCGCTAAAGAACTTCCGGAACCCATCAGTTCGCTTTTTCTTTTCTTTTGGTTGTTTGGCCTTTGGACTTTGACTTGACTGTGCCGGAGCATTGCTGGTAGCTTCTTGGGCGGCCTCTCTGGAACGAATCTCGTCAGTCTCATCGGCTAATTGGGTGGAGCCAGTCAACGCACTCTTGATGAGCAGATCAATCTCGCTTAATCCCCCAAAGTATTTCACTAAAGCTAATGCCAACGTGAATGATGGGTGCCGAAGCCCCATCTGATCAGGCACATAAACCCGAACGTTGGTTCCAAATTCATCCGTAGCCAAGTCAGTGATGCCTGGCAGCGCAGCTACGCCACCAGTCAACACGATACCCCCCGGTAACTCTAAGGCTTGGACTTTATCTAGGTTAGACCGTAGACGTTTAAAAATTTGGTCGAGTCTAGCTTCAATAATCTCAGCTAAGTATTTTTCCGAAATTGGTGTTGGTTGGCTTTGACCAACCACATCAACAGGGAACTCATCCTCGTCGCTGGCTTGCGTTGCATCAGCGTAACCATAATCGCGCTTGAGTTTTTCCGCGCTATCCAGGGAAGTATTCAACACCACCGAGATATCCTTAGTGATGAATTGCCCGCCTTCCTGGTCGACATCAATGTATTTTAATTGGTGGTCGTGAATGACAGCCGCCGTGGCTTGACCGCCACCGAGATCAATCAAAATGGTCCCAAAATCTTGTTCACCATCGTTCATGACCATCATACCTTGCGCCATTGGGTTGATAACTGTCCCACGCAGGTTAAGGCCGGCTTGTTCCACAGCTTTGCGGGTGTTGTGCATAATCGTCTTGGGGCCGGTAAACAACGTCCCGTGAATTTCGAGACGAACCCCAACCATCCCCCGAGGATCCTTGATCCCGTCAAAACCATCGACCACAAATTCGTCAGTTAAGATGTCAACGACTTCGCGTTCAGGTGGTAAGCTCTGTATCAACGCGGCGCTAGCAACCGTCCGGACGTCACGCCCTGTGATTTCACGAGATTGGTCGTCAATGGCGATCATCCCACTACATGGTTCAATCTTTAACATATTTGCAGGAATTCCCACAATTACATCGTGAATTTCGATACTGGCCTTCTCTTCGGCTTGTCGAACGGCGCGCTGAATTGCTTCAGCTGCCTTGTCAATGTCCACGATGACTCCGCGGCTGACACCATTCGAACGTTCATTTCCCACACCAATAACGTTCATTTGCCCTTTAACATTCTCAGCAACAATGACTTTTATTGAGGTGGTTCCTATATCGAGACCAACGTACATCCCTGAATTATCCATAGAAAAAGGAACCTCCTAAGTTAATCTAATATCAACACTGCATGAATTCGCTTTTTCCCCTAATTATTTTTCAGTTTACCACATTTACTAGGGGTTGAAAAAGCCTAATTGACGCTTTTTCGCCGTTGCAATCAAAATGAATTATTTTGTAAAGGGGTATGAGTACGCCCCAACCTCCAGATTGACCACACCTTTTTGCTTCATTTTCGCTGCTATTCCCGGGTAATACGCCATTTTCTGGGCGAAAGTTGGGATACTAGCGTAGACCTCGTTACCATCATTCATGAACAAATGAACCCGGTTCGGATTGTCCTTATTCGGCGCATCATGAATTTCACTGATACTTCGTTTAATTTCCGAATCGAGCTTCGCATATTGCAAGATCATCCGATGAAGGGTCTTAGCATTCTTGAAATTGCCGTAAACCGGCGTCCCACTTTTAGGTTGAGTTACCGACTGTTCACTAACAATACCATTTTCTAAGACTTCAGAGTAACGATTTTGCTTCATAACATACCCGGCCGTGGCGTACTCGGTTACGTGGACTGTTGCCCGATTGGGCCGCTGGAAATGAATGGTGACTTGTTTGAGACGCGAATTTCGCTGGGGAGCTTGCCGTTCGAATTGCTTGGTGTGCCCCCACAGCTTAAAGATTGAATCTCCCGGTTGAATCTGCACCGCGTGTTGCACCCGTTGGGCAGTCAATACATTGGCTCCAGTGACCGTCACCGTTTTAAAATGACTCAGTGGTGAGATCAGGTAAACCATGGCAACAATCACAACCGTAAAGCTGGTCAACAGTAACGTTAACCGGCGGACCAACTTCCGGTTCCGTTGATGCTTCAATCGTGGTAGTTTATCCCCGATGCGTTTAGCCTGATGAACCCACTTGGGCGCCTTAGCCTGCTTACGCTGAGCCGCCGCCTTACGCTGGTAGCTTTCCCAGGGAGTCAACGTTTCTTGTTGCTTCTTATCGTTGCGGTTCAAACGAAACTTCACAACCGCACACCTCCCACTTGCTGGATTAGCGTGCTAGTCACGCTTGAGAGAAAGAACGACATCCAGGACCCGATCTGCAGCATCTGGCACACCCAATTGTTTAGCAGCCACTGCCATATCTTGCCGTAGAGCGTCATCTGTCATCAATTGATCGGCCTTCGCGACCAGAGTATCCCCGTCCAAGTCGGCTTCCTTGATGATTTCGGCGGCACCCACATTGGCCAAAGACTGTGCATTCTTGGTCTGATGGTCGGCAGTCACATACGGACTGGGAATCAGAATAGATGGGATCCCATCGGCCGTGATTTCCGCAATGCTCGTTGCCCCCGCCCGGCCGACAATTGCAGCAACTTTGGGCAGAACCTCCGGCATATTGGAAATGTACGGTTTAACCACAACGTTGTCACCGATGGTCGTCGACTTAAGCTGTTCCATCACGCCATCATAGCGCTTCTGACCCGTAACGAAGACCACTTGATAATCTCGTTGGTTGAAAGCCGGAATCGCAGAAACTGTGGCCGCATTGATCTTTAAGGCCCCTTGGGACCCCCCGAAGATCAGTAACGTTGGCACGTCATCTTTTAAATTGTATTCTTGCCAACTAAAGTTGCTGACGACTTCAGCGGCTTCCTGCGCCCGTGGGTTCCCCGTCTTCACCATTTTGCTGGCGGGTAATTGATCCAGCGCAGCGTCAAAGACGTAGGCGATACGGTCCACGTACCGGCTCAAGAACCGGTTGGTGATTCCGACCACACTGTTCTGTTCATGAATCATCGTGGGCACATGTAGCCGACTGGCGGCGTACACCACCGCTCCAGAAACGTAGCCCCCGGTACCGACTACGACATCCGGTTTAAATTCCTTGATCATCTGCTTAGTCTCGTGGACACTCTTCAAGAACAAGTAGAGCGTCTTAAAGTTTTCCAGGGACAAAGAACGCTTGAAGCCTTGAATTTTCGTTGATTTGAAGGGAATGCCCTTGGCTGGAACAATGGTGCTTTCCAATCCCCGTTCGGACCCCACGTAGAGAACTTCGGCGTCAGGATCGCGCTTTTTTAAAGCTTTGATAAGGGCTAGTGCCGGATAGATATGTCCACCGGTACCACCACCCGATACGATTAGTCGCATTTATTTTTCCTCCTGCTTACCCGTGAGCGCTTCAACGGCCTTGATGAAGCGGTCGCCACGAACCTCAAAGTTCGGGTATTGATCCCAGCTGGCATTGGCCGGCGACAAGAGAATGATGTCACCAGGATCGCTCAGCTGGTAAGCCACTGGCACGCCAGCTTCGGCATTCTCAACGAATTTGATGGTCTTAATACCAGCCTGTTTCGCCGCATCTTCAAGCAGTTTGGCCGTTTGACCGAAGAGCACGATAGCTTTCACATGTTCTTTAAAGGCAGGTACCATCTTTTCAAAGGTATACCCCCGATCCAGACCACCAGCTAGCAAGACAACGGGGTCCTTGAAGCCCTTCAAGGCCATCTCGGTTGCTTCCATATCCGTTGCTTTGGAATCGTTGTAGTATTGACGACCCTCAGCTTCCAGCACGTACTGGGTTCGGTGCCGTACACCACCAAAGGTCTTCAGCACGCTGACAATAGCCGCCGTACTGACCCCTTTGATCTTGGCCACAGCAATCGCAGCCAAAGCATTTTCTATGTTGTGATCGCCAGGGACCTTAACGTCAGTGGCAGCCATAATCTTTTCACCACGGAAGTAGAGGATACCCTCGGCCTCATAAGCGCCCTCCTGCGAGTTATCTGCCCGGGAGAATGGCACGACCTTGGCGGCGGATTGTTTACTCAACTCGCGCCACTCTGGATTATCAAAGTTGACCACGAAGTAGTCGTCCGCCGTTTGATTGGCGGTAATCTTCATCTTGGCTGCGACGTAGTTAGCCCGCGTCTTGTGGTAGTCTAAGTGATTGGAGAAAATATTGGTCAAGACCGCGATGTGGGGGTGAAATTCGGTCGTCCCCACCAGCATGAAGCTAGAGACTTCCAAAACCAACGTGTCATCAGCTGTGACCTCTTGCGCGACCTTGCTGGCTGGAACGCCGATGTTTCCGGCATAGACGGCATGGCCCGCTTGACGATCGTGATCCAACATTTTTTGAATCATCGTGGTGGTCGTGGTCTTCCCATTGCTGCCAGTGACAGCGACCAATTCGGCCTCAGCGACTTCTCCGGTCAATTCCATTTCTGAAATAATCGGTAACTTTAAGTCCAGTGCCCGCTTCACAACTGGCACATCGTACGGTATTCCAGGATTTTTTACGATCAAATCGTACCCGGCATCTAGCAGATCCGGCGTTTGTTCACCTAGGATCACGTTAAAACCAGCCGCTTTAAGTTCCTGCGCATTCTGATTTTCTGCCAGTGGTTGCACATCACTGATGGTGACCGTAGCCCCCAAACGTTTTAATAATTTTGCTGCATTGGTTCCACTCTTGGCTAATCCCAAAACGAGAACCTGTTTCCCTGCATATGTCGTGATCTGCTTCATAACACCGTTCGCTCTCCATTCATTTTTAGTGTTGCTTATTTTGATATCGTTTAACTCAGGCGGATTGTCACTTGCGGCTGTATCTCTAATCCCCTCCAACTAGGCTTTAACCTAGTAAATTTTCATCCGGAGACCTTTGCTGCAGGACAATGTGTCGCCATTCCAACTAGCAATCTTATCGGGATACCTATAAATGATGAGTACCCCAAATTTAGCACTACCTCTATTTTATCAGGTTCACTGACTTATCTCACTAAATCTACCAAAATCTACAAGAAATCTTCGATATTCAGTGTTTTTTAGGGTCAACGTTCACCAATAACCGATAGTCGGCAGTTTCTTCTCTGTGAAGGGCCCCTAAATGGACTGTTGCGCCTGTTTCGAGAAACTCATGGCCAATTGCCACTGTCCCCACCAAGGAGCTGTGACGAGCCTAATATAGGGGGCGTGCGGCCATCCCGCAAAACTGACAGTGAACGAAAAAGGGCTAGCTTGGCCCTAACGAGCAAGCTAGCCCATTAGTCGTAGTCATTACTTAGCTAAGATGGCCCAGACACCCGTCAACGCGGTAACTAAGCCTATTCCCCAGAATGTCAGATCAATCTTCCATTCACTCCAACCCTTCATTTCGAAGTGATGGTGAATTGGACTCATCAGGAAAATTCGCTTACCCGTTAACTTGAATGAGGCAACTTGCAACATAACACTCGCCGTCTCAATCACAAAAATCAAACCAATCCACAGTAGGGATAGTTCGTGATGCAACAGAATCGAAACTGCTGCTAAGGCCCCACCAAGGGCTAACGAACCGGTATCACCCATAAAAATCTTGGCTGGCTTGTGATTAAAGATGAGAAAACCGAGAAGACTGCCGACTATGGCAAAACAAAAGATAGCAATGTTAATCTGAAATTGTTGGTAGGCCACAATCCCGTAAGCAGCAAAGGCAATGCTAGCCAACCCACTGACCAGGCCATCCAACCCATCCGTTAGGTTCACGGCGTTGGAGAAACCCACCAACCAAATAATAATGAAGATGGCATACCAACCACTCATGTGCCAGTCGCCAAAGCCCGGGAGATGCAGGGCCATAGGCAACCGTTCGTGAGTATAGACCCAGAATAAGATCAGTGCCCCCACGATTTGGCCGAGCAATTTTTGCCACGCCTTGAGCCCTTCATTTTGACGATGGAATAGCTTAATACTGTCATCCCAAGCACCTAGTGCCCCGTAAAGGACCAGGATAAAGAGCAAGATCCAGGTCGTAGACAAGACGTGGTGTGGGGCCAATGACCAACTGGTAACCAGGGTCATCACGACGATCGCGATAATGTATAGCAAGCCACCCATCGTTGGTGTTCCTGACTTTTTCTCATGCCAGGTTGGTCCCTCTTCACGAATCATCTGCCCCTCATGTCGGGCTCGGAAGTACCGAATCAGTGACGGCATGAACGCCACGGTAATTATAAATCCACCCAGCAAGGGCACTACTACATTCATCATTCTCTTTCTCAATCCTCATTCTTATTTATTTTGTTTCAAAGTCACCGTTAACGTTGCGCCAGAAGCCACGGTAGTTCCCGCTTTAATGCTCTGCTTCGTCACGTAGCCATCCCCGGTAACATTAAGCTTCAATCCTTCAATCTGAGCTAATTTTACCACATCACCCTTTGACCAGCCTGTCAAACTTGGCAAAGCCACGGTACCACTCGTATTCAGGAAGACCCGCTGATTTTTGTACAACGTAGTTCCCGCCGAAACGGATTGCTTCGTGACCTTGTTCCCATTTCCAAGTAGCGTGACTGTCGCACCGGCCTTGGTCAGTGCACTGGTTGCTACCGTCACGGTGCGACCGGCAACCAGTGGCATCTTGGATTCCTTGGTCGTCTTGGCCTCGGTATCCTCTTGTAAGGCCCGTGCCATGACCGGCTTCATGATAGAAGCCAACAATTGTGTTGCAGTCTTACTGCCCAAATGGGGCTGCTTCATGGTGATGTACATCACGTATTTGGGATTGCTTGCAGGAACCATGGCTGCCACGGAATAGAGATAGTTATCATCGCCTGACAAGTACCCCTTCCCATTGCTGACCTGAGCGGTACCGGTCTTAACAGCGACCCGTTCCCCGCTCATCTTATAGTCACTCCCAATACCATAACTCTTATAGACGACATCTTCCATATGTTTCCGAACAGTTTTCGCCGTTTCAGCAGAAATGGGGTTCCCCACGACTGTTGGCGAATACTTTTTGACGGTCTTGTTCGTATTGGGATCCGTTACCTTACTGATCACATACGGCTTCATCATCTTACCATTATTGCTGACTGCGGTCAGACCTTGAAGCATCTGGAAGACGGTGACCTGAATCCCTTGACCAAACGCAGTATCGGCCTGCTCGATTGGCCGTTGAAAGGCAATACTCCCATTCATTTCGCCGGGTAGCCCGGAGTTGGTACTCTTCAGAAAGTGGAAGCGATTGATGTATTTCTTCCAAGTCTTGGCTCCCATTTGTTGCTCTAGATGAGCCATAGCGACGTTACTGGAGAGAGCAAATCCCTTGTTGTAGGTAATTGTCCCCCAACCAGCGGTATTCCAGTCAGGAACAGTCTGATTACCAATGGCGTATTTCCCGGATTGATAGGTAGCGTTCCCATTGTAATGACCACTATCAATGGATGAGGCCAACGTGAAGACCTTCATCGTTGATCCAGGCTCGTACGCATCCTGAACCAATGTATCCCGCCAGATATCACCCAGCCCCTGCTTCGTGCTGGCATTAAATGTCGGCCGTTGCGTAGCAGCCAGAATGGCCCCAGTCTTAGCATTCATCAGTACGGCATTCATCGAATTGGCCTTGACCTGGTTCTGAACGCTGCTCATTTCAGTTTCTAGCAGCGTCTGTAGGCGAGTATCCAGAGTGGTATACACGTTATCCCCATTCTTAGCTTTCTTGGACTTCTGCTTAGTCCCAGGTAGCTGGTAACCGTACATATCTTTTTTGATTTTCTGTGACCCATTTGTCCCCGTCAATTGCTTATTGAAAGCCTGCTCGATTCCCATTGATCCTGTCAGTGTCGTCTGACCCTTGCTGTTGGTCTTCGACTGTGCTAGGCCAACGAGATGGGAAGCAAACGTTCCATTAGGGTAGAGTCGCGATTCCTGTTGGATGAAGTTGACGCCACTCAGATGTTCATTTTGAATCTTTTGCTTAGTGGTCAGTGAAATATTCTGACCTGCCGTCCCAAATTCCACTTGAAATGGATTCCCGGAGCTGGGATTCAGGATTTTCAAAGCTTTACTCCGACTGATTGGTAAATACTTTGCCAAAACGGTCGCAATTTTTTCCTTGTTAGTGGCATACAGTTTCTGTCCATCCACACTCTTTTGCCGTTTATCCAGAACGACATAAAGGGAATACACACTGGTATCCTCGGCAATCGCCTGACCGTTGGCATCGTAGATTGTCCCCCTCTTGGCCTTGAGGGTTTCGTTCGCCGTATAGAGCTTCTGTGCCGAAGCACTCAGGTTAACGTTTTGGACCTTCTTGCCAATGGAGATATACGAAAAGCGACCAACGATGAGTATAAATACAGCAATGAAAAGGAAAAACAGAAACTGGCCAACGTACTTCCGGTTCCTGCGGGGTTGCTTATTCATCATTTGTCGCTTATTTGGGTCTTTCATTATTCGTTTACATTCCTTATGCGGTCATTTTGAAGAGATAGACCTTGCTTTTTGGCAATTTTATCAAGTCGGCTCCGACTCTGCAACTCATTTATTTGCTGTTGCTTGTTGGTATTGCGATTGGTATAGGTCGTCACAGCATTGTTAACACTTTGCAATTCATGCTGGGCGTTGCTCATCGAGATCTTGGCAGAAACGACACAGACCATAAGCACGGCTAAAACAAGGCCGCACACGGTCATCAAACATTTTTCAAATTTCGAAACCGGTAACTTCTGGCTATTTGGATTGCCTTGCGGTTGAACCTGAGGCTGCGCCTGGCGTTGCGGTTGCTCTATGTTTGGGCGTTGTTGGGGTTCCGGTGTTAGGGGAACAGCTTCAGCTAGATTATTTTGCGCCATAATTGATCATCATCCTATGTCAATATTTAGTGATTGCTTTAACTATTTAACTTTTTCTAAAATTCGTAGTTTAGCACTGTGCGCGCGATGGTTCGCGTCCAATTCTTCCTCGGAAGGCGTGATTGGTTTGCGATTGACCAGCTTATAGTTGGGTTGCAAATTATCAGGGATTACCGGAATACCGTGGGGGAGTTCTGGTAATGAAGAATTTTCACGAAACATGGTTTTAACAAGTCGATCTTCCAGTGACTGGAAGGTAATGACGCTGACCCGTCCATTCAGGGCCAACAAGCCGATCGCCTGTTCCAGGGAATCCTCAAGGGCCCCCAGTTCATCATTAACGGCGATTCGAATCGCCTGAAAGACCTTCTTAGCGGGATGCCCGCCGTGCCGACGAGCGGCTGCGGGAATTCCTTCCTTGATGATTTCAACCAATTGACCGGTCGTATCGATAGGCGCGGTGGCCCGGTGACGCTCAATAGCTCTGGCGATTGGCTTAGCAAATTTTTCTTCGCCGTAGCGATGGAAGATCCGCATCAAGTCGTTGAATTCCCATTCGTTGACCACGATCCACGCAGTCAACTTTGCACTCTGATCCATCCGCATGTCCAGCGGGGCATCGTGCTGGTAACTGAACCCACGATCGGCCTCGTCAAATTGTGGCGAAGAAACACCGAGGTCGTAAAGAATCCCATCGACCTCGGTAATATTCCGGGCGTTCAGTTCCTCTTTAATCTGGCGGAAGTTACTCTTGATAAAGGTCAACTTCCCGGCTTCAACGTACTGCTTTAAATGTTCTTGATTGTAAGTAATGGCTGTCTGATCTTGGTCAAATGCGTAGAGATGACCCGTCGTTAACTGCTCCAGAATGTGTTGGCTATGTCCGCCACCACCGAGAGTGCAGTCAACGTAGGTGCCCGTTGGCTTGATGGCTAACCCCGCCACTGCTTCATTTAGCAAAACCGTTACATGATGAAAGTCTTCCATGAACACTCTCCCTTCCCGAGTTACATCCCAAAGTCGATTAAATTTTCGGCAATATCGTCGAAATCTTCTTCGGCGGCGGTGGAGAACTTATCCCACCGTTCTTGACTCCAAATTTCAAAGCGATTGGCCACGCCGACGATGACACATTGTTTAGACAACGCGGCGTGATCCTGTAAGGACTTCGGCAAGTTGATCCGCCCTTGCTTATCCAACTCACACTCCGTCGCAGCGGAGTAAAAGAATCGAACGAAGGCCCGAGCGTCCTTACGGTTAACTGGCAAGGCTTTCAATTTTTCTTGCAGTGCTGCCCACTCGGACATTGGGTAGCCGAATAAACAACCATCCATGCCCCGGGTCACCACAAATTGTTCACCAAGCTGCTCCCGAAATTTCGCGGGGATAATGAGTCGGCCCTTGGTATCGATTGAATGTTCAAATTCGCCCATGAACATGGCCATTACCCCCTATTTGTAACTATTGTCAAGTTTACCACATGCCCCCACTTTCTACCACAACGTTTCCGAATTTTTATAAATTTCCCCACAAAGCTTAAAAAAGCCGCGGCGAACATCTGTTCACCGCGGCTGAAAGCCCTTCATATTTCACCAAAAAACTGGTTCCATAATCAGAATTATTAATATTTATGCATTAACTAACTAATTACAAGTAAAAAGCATACAATGAACCCCAGCAGCCAATACAGGTCGGTCAGGCGCCAAAAGGTTTTAAAAAAGCTACTGTATAGGATTTCGTGGTTCCGAATCGCTTGCATCACCGCAACCAAGATACCCACAGCCATCCATCCGATGACCAGCCAGGGCATGATGACGCCTGAGCCGGCGGGGATCAGGTTCAGAGCGCCCAGTAAGAAGAGCGGTGCCATCAGATCCCAGGTGCTGAGTCCCGTTGGCCAACGCTTCCGCAACAAGGTCTTTACACCCCGAATTAACAAGAATCCAATCGCCAGAATCGCGAGTTGGCCCCCCGGCGACGTCCAAAACTTCATTTTACTTCCCCCCACTGCTAGTCTTCGTTATATTATAGAGATTTCAGCGACCACATGCAATTCGGATTTGTAACAACTCCTTGACAAGTTGGCTGTAGCTGTTGCAATTCGAGCGCCACCACGGTAAACTAGTTGAGTAAAATGGGACGTAAAGAGGTGGCTATTCACGTATGGAAAAGAAAAAGAAATCAACATTTCAAAAGATTCTCAACGTTTTTGTTTGGATCATGATTATCGCAACGATTGGGTCACTTGTTTTCGGTGCCATTACCGCATTCATGAACTAATTAATGCTACGAGGCATCCTGCACAGTAAAAATACTGTGACAGGATGCCTTTTTATTTTTGCATAATATCCACATTGCGTGGTTGAAATGACAACGTGTCACAGTCCGTCAGAAATAACCGAAAAGTCGGTTATTTCTGCTTGTGATTATGTCAACTAAATGAATTAACTTAATTGCTTTAATTTTATGGAAGTCTGTCTGCTACCAGACAGGCTTCCATAAAAGTTGTCCCTCACCGACAATCAGCCAACGCAGCTAACTGCTGTGTAACGACCTGTTGATTAGGCGTTGGCGCTTCAACCGCCGTCAATAATCGCTCCCCAATCGCCACGATTGGCTCACCTAGCTCATCCGTCAGTAAGGATGAATAGAGTCTCAAGAGTGTTTGTAGACTATTAAAGTCCGACTTCCACTGAATGTCACGCTCTGGATTGGCCATCAGGTCAAGCGTTAACCGCCGAATATTTTGATTAACACGTTGACGAGTTGCCCGCTTACGCTTCTTTTCTTGAACGACTGGTAGAAAGAGAGCCACCACAACGGCTAGTATTTCGCTAACGCCCTCAAACCAGTCGGACCAGGTTCCCAATTCCATAGCAAAAGCCTCCCCCATTTAGTTAACACGATACGCGCGTTAACGAAACCGACCAATAATTGTGTCGGCTGGGAGGAGACTTGGTTAGGTAACTTGTTTTTAATTCAACCATCAGTGGCGCCTGTCAGCACTACTGACTACTAATCCGATGAATCTGGTTGGTCAGCTGAACTGTCAGGTTGTTTGTAGACCTGCCGCGGTTTACTTCCCTCCTGGGGACCAATATAACCGCGTTGTTCGAGATCATCCATGATCCGTGCTGCCCGGTTGTAGCCGATACGGAAACGCCGCTGTAACAGTGACGTGCTGGCCTTCTGCTGATCGACCACGAATTTTAAGGCGTCGTCGAAGAGATCGTCATCACTATCGCCAGCGTCTTCCTGTTGCATCTCCTCGTCCGTAACCATCATGTCTTCATCATAATCCGCTGTCTGTTGCTGCTTGATGAACTCGACCACGTTAGACACATCCTCATCAGGAATGAATGCCCCCTGAATCCGGACTGGTGAATTGGCATCAACTGGTTGATAGAGCATGTCTCCTCGGCCAAGCAACTTTTCTGCACCGTTAGTATCGAGGATCGTCCGCGAATCGATTCCGCTGGATACAGCAAAAGCAATTCGTGATGGTACGTTGGCCTTGATCAGACCGGTAATAACGTCAACCGAAGGCCGTTGCGTTGCCAGAATCATGTGCACCCCGGCGGCCCGACCCATTTGTGCCAACCGGATGATAGCATCTTCTACTTCACTGGAAACGGTCATCATCAAATCAGCCAATTCATCGACGACGACCACAATATATGGCAAGGTTGACCGTGCCTGATCATCCTCGGCATTCGCCTTCTGAACAAAAGCATTGTAGCTCGAAATTTTCCGCTGCCCAAACTGTGAAAAGAGTTCGTAGCGCCGTTCCATTTCGGCTACGACCTTATGCAGGGCACGCGCCGCCTTCTTCGGTTCGGAAACCACCGGTGTCAGCAAATGGGGAATTCCGTTGTACACGCTGAGTTCAACCTTCTTGGGATCAATCAGCATCAGCTTAACTTGGTCTGGCCGCGCGTTCATTAAAATACTGGTAATGATCCCGTTGATGGCCACGGACTTCCCACTCCCAGTTGCCCCAGCAATCAAAAGATGGGGCATCTTGGTGAGGTCCATGCTGACGACCTGACCGGTGACGTTACGACCTAGTGGTACCTGTAACGGCTTATTTGGGTGGGCCGGCTGACCTTCGACCACGTCCCTGAAGGCCACTGTTGAGACTTCTTTGTTGGGGACTTCGATCCCAATGAGAGATTTCCCTGGAATGGGTGCTTGAATCCGAATACCCTTGGCCGCCAATGCGAGCGCTAGGTCGTCCGCCAAATTAACGATGCGGGAAACCTTGACCCCAATAGCTGGGTGCAATTCGTACTCGGTCACAGACGGCCCCAGGCTGACGTTCTTCACCTCGGCGTCAACGCCAAAACTATCCAGTGTCTGTTTCAAAATCTTAGTATTAGCATCGATTGCATTGACCTCATCCGTCTGGTCAGTCGGTGGCACCTGCTTCAAAAGGTCTGCCGTTGGCAACTGATAGTTAGGATCAACCGGCGTGCTGTTGACCAGACTAGCTTCGGTATCATCGGCGTCAGCCGTATCAGACGGCGTCACATCGGTCGGTGTCTTAGGTTGTTCGTTTGCCACCGTAATGTGATAACTGGGTTCCGGTTCGGCCGGTTTAGCCTCAGCACGGGGTGTTGGCAGGTCTTTGGCGTCTGGATCGGTTGGTGTCGTAACGACTGGCTTGACCGGCTTAGGCGTTGCTCGTTTTTCACGTTGTTGTTGCACCTTTTCGTTGCCCCGCTTCAAGGCATCACTGCTGGCCTGAACACCGTGATGCAATGTCTGCCAAATGGTTTGAAGCCAGCGTTGAATATCGGCAAAGGGAATCTGGAAGAAGACGATGACCCCACCAACCATGATCAGCCAGGAGGCAACCTGTGCCCCAACTAGGGCAATCAACCAAGCCACAATGCTCAGCTCAAAGGCCCCGATGGCCCCACCACCGAGTTGCGAGGTCAAGCCGCCACTCCACAGGTCAGCCAGGCCGGCTTGCCAAGTAGTTGCAAAGAATTGACTGTGTTGATCGACCTCAATAAAGTGACTAGCTGTGATCCAGAGTAGCCAGCCGCCGTAGATTAACCCGCCGCCGACCCAATAATGGTGTTTTAAGTGCGGTAGGACGCCTGTAACAGTCAGTGCCGCACCGAAAGCCCCAATCAGGACTAATCCGAACTGATAGGTATCCCCAATAAACAGGCGAATTAAGTTGGCCCACAGTGTACCCAGCAAACCCAAATTAAAGAGCCCCAATGCTGCTAACGCCAGTAAAACCAGCCCGATCACGTTACTTGTGTATGGAAAAGGCTGCTTTTTCGTTGTCCGCCGCTTGGTCGGCTTACGTTTAGTTGGCCGACGTCGTGACGTCTTTCGTTTCGTAGCCAAGAAGCGGCCCCCTTTCGTGTTTCAAAATTATTTCAGTTTATCATGTGGATACTTGTGTACGCGTTCCAGTTTTGGAAATTGCTGTTGCCGCAGAACTTCGTAAATTACGATTGCGGCCGAATTTGATAAGTTTAAAGCCCGAATATGGGTATCATCTTGTGGGATTCGAATACATTTCTCAGCATTCTTTCGCATGAAAGGTTCTGGTAACCCAGTCGTTTCCTTACCAAATAAGAAGTAATGATCATTATCGTTCAGACTGTAATCGGGTTCGGTATAGTCCTGATCGGCAAATTTTGACACTAAGTATAATTGCGTTGGATCCGGGATTGTGGCCAAAAATTCTGGTAAGTTCTCGTGATATCGCACATCAACTTTATCCCAATAATCCAGACCGGCCCGTTTCAAATGGGCATCATCCACTGAGAATCCCAAGGGCTTGATCAAATCTAAAATCGTATCGGTCCCAGCACACGTCCGGGCAATATTTCCCGTATTGGCGGGAAATAGTGGTTCAAATAAGGCAATATGGTTAGTCATACTCTCTCTCCGTTCTGTCTGTCAAACATTCGTTCTGTCCCATCATTATAGCCATTCTGGTAGGCTTTTGACAAGGGCTCAAATTCGGCTTTGCCGGTGACTTCAGCGACACTGTTTTTTACCTTTAGCGCAGAAAAAAAGCAGTTCCTCGGTGTGGGCACGGCGAGGGGCTGCTTTAGTGAAGTGCTACTTGTCAGTCGCTAACAACGTATGCTGATATCGACCGCCAAACGATTTCTCACTGGTAAATATAACACCGCACTGTCAGGTTCGCAAGCCTTTTGCGTAAGATTCTTTAACGTTTTACTTAATTCACTTGTGTACTTAACAAAGTCACGTCGACCGTGATGTGGGCGAAGGGGTCGGCCTTGACCTGTGCCAATTGCGCCTCGTCAGCCCCCCAATGCATTGGCGTCATCAACATGAGATCAGCGAATAAGTCGGCCGGAACCGGCACTTGGTAACGGATCCGCTGAGCCGTTGCCTCTGGATAATGTTGCTTGAACAACCCCAAGACATTTCCATTATCGTAAGTAGCATGGGCACTCCCGGCTGGAAAAATAGCTTGCCGCAATTCTATCAGATAATCCGCATTGGGAATCACCTTTAACAAGCGACCGCCAGGCGCTATCACCCGGTTGAACTCTTTATAAGCCGATGGCGAGAAGAGGTCCAACACCGTGGTGAAAGCGCCATCGCTAAACGGCATTTGTGCCAAGTCGGCTACACAGAAGAAAGCGGGCCCACCCAGTTGGGTAGCTAAATTAATGCCGGGTTTAGAAAGGTCGAAGCCAATTGCCGTATCGCGATTATCGCGAAGTTGTAGCACATCGGCTAACGGTGTCCCCTCACCACATCCCACGTCCAGAATCGTCTGAGGACTGGCTGGCATTTGTGCAGCGAACTCGGCCGTGATACCGGCAAAGAGTCCAGCTTGTAGCATGCGTCGCCGGGCGGCTAACATGGCATTGTCATATTCGCTCTCGACAGCACGCTGCATAAAGTACAGTGTCCCCTTCTTCGAGAGGTCAACGTTGTGCCCATGTGGGCAGACCAAGCTGTGCCCCTCAACGTGGTCGTATGGTGCCAGGCACACGGGACAGCGAAATAAGTTTACATGAGTCGTTAGGAACGCGGCTGCTTCATCAATCTTTTTCATCAGGTGTCGTCTCTCCTTGTTCAATCACGGGCGCCGGCTCCTCTTCATCGTAGCCACCCACAAATTGGCGGTACCACTGGAAGCTCTCGGTCGCGATGACGCGAATCACGGCGTATCCGGGAATCCCCAGAATCACACCGAGGACGCCAAAGGCTTTCCCGGAAATCAGTAAAATAAAAATAATCGTTAACGGATGGATCTTAAGTGAGCTCCCCAGGACAAGGGGCGAAATGAACCGGCCTTCCAGCGTTTGTTCAACAATAAAGACGATCAGGACCTTCACCAACATCCACGGAGACACAAAGGCAGCAACTACTACGGCAGGTACCATAGCTAGGAAAGATCCCAGGTAAGGCACCAGGTTCAGCACCCCCGCAACAATTCCCAGCAATAAGGCAAAGCGCAACCCAACAATTAAGAAACCAACGTAGAACAACATTGCGACGATAAATGCCACGATCAATTGTCCTCGCACGTAATTACTGACCTGTCGATTCATTTCCACCAATAGATGTTTAGCCGACTGCCGATGCTTGATTGGTAGAACCTTGGCCAAGTAATCTGGTAACTGGTGTCCATCTCGTAGCAAATAAAACAGGATGAATGGCGCGGTGATCACGCCCACAGCAATTGAGACGACCCGACTGACGATACCCCCAACTGAACTGACCGTACTCTGTGCTAAGCCGGAAACGGCTGCTGAAGAGCTGTCGGACAGCTGCTGATTGAATTGGTCCAATTGTGCCTTTAAGCCACTCAGCCGGTCATCCTGGAGCCACGTAGAGACCATACTGGTAGCATCCCGCCAGTAATGTGGCCACTCGGCAATCAAAGTCGTCAATTGCCGTTGCACCATTGGAATCAGACTACCGATCCCCCAGACCAACAGTAAGGCAATGATGACGAAGAGCCCCAGTGTCGACCAGGTTCGGCCAACGCGATGTCTTTCCAACCGGTCAACCAGTGGATTTAGTAAATAATAGCCCACCCCAGCAATAATAATCGGTAAACCGACAATCTGCCAGACCAAAACGAATGGTGTGGCAAGCCATGGGACTTTACTTAAGACTAGTAAAATGAGTAAAATAAGAAGCGTAATTGTTAGTATCGACACTAAGCGATTATTCACGACCCAGTTCCAGAACCAGGAGCGTGTTTTATGCGTATCTGATTTCAATAACTTCACTCCCGTTAATAGAGTGCGTTCATTGTACCATACCGTTAGTGCCATTGACGAATTTCTAATTTGAGAAAGGATTGACGATTTTGCTGTTAGTTGAACCGTTACTAGAGAATTATCCGCAACTACCCGCTGCTGTTGAGGCTGGCGCCAAACGTGTCGCCCTAGCCGACAATTTGGCGGTCGGTGGTACCACCATTAGTAAGGGCGTCATGGGCGAAGCCGTCCGCTACGCCCACGAACATCAAGTCACCTTAGATGTTGTGATTGCCCCTCGTGGTGGCCACAGCCCTTACGATGACGTTGAGCTGAAAATGATGGAGGCCGATCTACTTGAAGCCCAGCAATTGGGTGTGGATGGTGTCGTTTTCGGTGCCCTCGACCTTCACCACCATCTCGATCAGGAGGCGCTACGTCCCTTGATTGCAGCCGCTGGTGGCATGACCATGACCTTTAGCACTGCTTTCGACCAGATCCGTCCGCAAGACCGTGGGACCGCCGTGGATTGGTTAGCCACCCAAGGCTTCGAGCATATTCTGAGCACTGGTCTCGCCAATGAAGAGCGCTTGGAAGACTGGACGATGACCAAGCGACTGACAGATTCCGTGGGCATTACCCTGGTTCCTGCTGGTGTCACTGCCAATGAAATCAAGGACATAGCCGATCAGTTGGGATCCAATCTCTTCTATGGTAAGAAAGTTCTAGCACTCTAAGGACATCAGATAATCAACCAGCTTTAAGACGCAAAAAGGGGAACGACGATTGCCGCTCCCCTTTTTTGCTATCGTTAACTTCTATAATTGGCAATCTACCCCGAATAGATCTAGTCTCCGTGCTGGCTTCTTTGCCAATGACCACACCTTGTCACTTTTGAAAATCAGCTAACCTCACTGGTTTTGGCACAAATGGCTGTAACTGATCAGTCTCACGTAATACCCGTACTTTAGCCAGAAAGGTTGCAACATCATCATCTGCTTGAACCGTCCCAAACTGGTCAAAATCATACTGCCACCACTTGAGCGCTAATAATTTTTGAATCGTAGCAAAATCAAATCGATATTTCACCACACGCGCGGGGTTTCCTGCCACCACAGCATACGGTGGGACATCCTTTGTCACTAGCGCATTCGCTGCAATCACAGCACCATCGTTAACCGTTATTCCTGTTGAAGAAAAGGTCACATCTTGGCCGATCCAAACATCATTGCCAATCACAACTGGCTGATCGAGTGGTTGAGATTCTGCGACGCCAGTGAAACTAGCAATCTGGTCTGATCGGTATCGCAAATAAGCATTAACCGCGGCACTCCCACCTTCATAAGTCACGATAGATGTCGAAAAACGATCCATAGGATGATTTGCTCCCATTCGACTGACACCAGTGGCAATCGACGAATACCGCCCAACAATCGTGTTAACGGGTAGTTCGCTGCGTGAATAGCTGAATGCCCCCATGGGATACAAGCGATTCCCCACTGGAAATGTTGCAAAGGGTTCAATAACCACATTACGACTAACCTCTAAAAATGTGCCCAAGGAGAATCGCACTTGCTCTGACTTTAAGTGGCTCAAGATGTGCCGTTCCCGTAACATAGCAGCCACTGCTGGTGTGACCTGAATAACCTTTCGTTTGTGGCTCTCTTGATAAGCTAAACCGGTCTGAAAAAAAGTAATTCCCCTAATTTCCACAGCCATTATTAGTCCCCCCAACGCCATATTAACCGATTTTGCCAAGCGATCCTAACCTTGAATTGCTGACAATAAAGACCGCCACTTCGCAATTGTTGCCGTTTCCGTGTACTCTTTTGCCGTAAGTAAGCTATTCTTCATATAGGTCTTCTGCATCTTTGTATCCTTCAAATAAGTCCGAACCTTCCAATACAGGATGTCTTGATTATCCCGCTCTACGAGATTTCCGTTGACACCATCCGTAATCATTTCGGTTGGTCCATACCGGATATCATAACTAATAACTGGAACGCCAAAACTCAAAGCCTCCAACGTCGTCAGTGAGAATCCCTCTTCATTACTGGTCACCATTTCCAAGGAGGCTTGCGCATACGCCGTCGAAAGATCCGTCACGAATCCATGGAAGAAGACGTGTTTCGTCAAATTATGATCCGTCACATAATCTCTTAATTGTTTTTCTTCAGTAGGTCCGCCAAAACCAAATAAATGGAGTTCGACATCGGGAAATTCATCGACTAGCCGGTCAACTACCTGAATCTGGTGCAGCACCTGTTTTTCCGGTGAGAAGCGTGCGACCCCAATGATTCGGTGGGGCTGCTTTTTACGCAGGCTAACTTTATTCGCTTGAACGTACCCCACTGGAATCACGTCGATCGGTGGCAAGTTATCAAATCTGGCTAATAAATCTTGCTTTTGTAAGGTAGTCGAGACCACGAACCGATCGAATTTTTCCGGCTGTGATAACGGCACCCGATAGGAACTCTTCAGTTTGGAACCCACGACATCGCTCTGATCACGGGCGTGCGTGCTGTGGAAGACCGCGCACACCTTGACGTTAGCAGCGGTGTTCGCCATCGCCTGCCCGATGTACCCGTTCTTATCGCAGAAATAGACATCGCCATCTTCATATAACGTATTGAAAAAGAAGGTCTGTAGCTCCTCCTCCGTGTCAAAGAACCAGTCGCGCTGCTGAAAATTTTTTAAGATGATACGCTTCAAGACCATCTTTCCGTCAACCTCACGATATGTTCGCTCAATTTTGACCTGACCGTCACGATTGTAAAAAATCTCCGCCTGTACCCGCTGCTGTTCCTTTAAGAATTTCGTCTGGCTCAGAAAACCACGTGAATCATAGAGGTCCCGTTTAACTTTCTGGTGATCACTATCGAAATAGTTCACGTAGTCGGGGTGCCGATAGTCCTTATCGTTGAAGTGAACGTATGCCACGTAGCGATCCTGCTCATCGAAAAGCTTAACATCTGGGGCAATGTCCACAAACTCTAAGCGAAAATGACAGGTTGTTTCCCAATACTCGACCCAGTCCTTGACCGGCACGACTTGATCATCTGTTGCTTCTTGGAAGTAGTCATAAAGCGTGAAGCATTGACCATCTAAACCAAATTTAGCCGCATTCGCATGAATCTTAGGATTGTACTTCGTGTAAATACAGCGTGCAGGCCACCCTGCATCCGCAAACAACTTGATCCGGTTGACCTGAGCCTTCTCAATACCGGTTAGTTTGGCATTCAAATACGCTCCCACAAAGTAATTCATCCTACTACCCCCAATTTGAGTTAACCGTTAGATTTCCCATGGATACTTACCATTCTTGTCCTTTTTCGTGTGCTTCATCATATATTCTGTCTTCTCATCCATACGCTTACGGGTCTTTTTCTTATTGTAGTGACGCACGACCAAGACCACGATCCCTAAGACAATGTAGATTGACATTCGGATAAACATTTGAATTTTCTTATAGGCAAAGATGTTCGCTAAGATAATCATTGGCCGTCGCCTCCTAGTATTTGTAATTGTAATAGTTAATCAAGCCTGATAGGAAATGCTCACAGTCATCGATTCGCGTCCGGAAGTGGTCGTTACGTGTGAAGAACCCACCATAGAATTTAGTTGGTCGGTAGAAGAACATGGCAACTTCTGGCTCAAAGGCCCCGGTTGCTATCTCGTGCTCTGCCCGTCGTTGCCAGACTTCCCGCAAGTGCTGGACATCGTATTTCTCTAACAAATCCTCGTTGCCCGTCCGGCGGATTGCGTCGATCAGTCGAACTGTTGCATTCAATAATTCTAGACGCGTTGGGTGTGGACTAACTTGTTCCTCAATAAAGCCCAGGTTACTAAAGGCATTCTGTAACCCCATTGCCATGTAGTCCCGATTGGCTGGAAAGGCCTGTACAGCTTCGTTCGAAGCGTAAGCAATCCAGTGGTCATGATACTTACCAAAATCATTCTCAACCATGAAGTTCAGTGTCTGTTGTGCCTGTTGACCAATATCAGCGTCACCAGTCAATTCGAACAACCGAATCAGTGCGAAAGCAATTTCCCCTTCATAGTAGATAATTCGGAAGCTGTCTTTTACTGTCAGATCAGGATTCAAGACGTGATTGAAACGTCCAGTTGGTTGGCGGAAAGCCACTACCCCACGAAAGGCCTGGCGAGCAACCTCTTCGAACCGTGAATCCTTGGCAACCTCTTGGTACTTGCACAAAGCAAGAATCAACATTGACTGCGCACCAAGCTTGATCTCAGGCGTATCATTCTTAGGATTCTCAATCGCAAAGCAAGCGTCGTTTTTCAATACGGTCAAGTGGTCAAT
The DNA here is from genome assembly GCF_045862015.1 of Levilactobacillus muriae. Lineage (NCBI taxonomy): Bacteria > Bacillati > Bacillota > Bacilli > Lactobacillales > Lactobacillaceae > Levilactobacillus > Levilactobacillus muriae. The sequence goes on along the minus strand of NZ_BAAFRU010000002.1, from coordinate 22,151 downwards.
TCCCCACTTTAATGCGGTCCGTGCTTTTGCAATATCCGCCACGCGATCAGTCGCGTCAATGGCTTCAAGTAGCGCATAAATTGAGGAAAAATGGCGGACACTGTTGTAATTCGTTAATACCCGTTGTACAGCTGGAAAATAGCCGTAAACGAACTTGCCATCATCGTCGATTTGACGAGCAAGATAGGCTTCTCCAGCCATCAAATACGTCTGAATTTCTTGCTTAGGATCCTGCAGCAAACGAACACCAGTTGTACCATCTTCACGCGTAGACAGTGGCCAAATCTGTTGACCATCTGAAAAGATACCTGCCGTGGTAAAGCTCCAAATATACTGACTTTCCGCTAAATCCGGTGTCTCTTGACCATCCCGTTCCTGCAGATAGTCAGCAATCGCTTTAAAGTCAATCCACATATCCGACGCATTCTTACCAACCTGATGATCCTTACCGGGATGAAAGAACTCGTGACCATTAATTTCCATCTCAAGTAACGCCGTCTTCAGGTCCGGATCAAAGCTGACACCACGTCGCCAGAAGTTCATACGGGTCATGACTTTCAAATCCTGTTGTAAGTCCACTAATGGTCGCCGTTGAAGACTGTTGACCGTCTCAATTCGTACCCAAGCTTCTTGGGGTGCCGGTGCCAGGATTTCAGTGACTCTCTTCCAAGCCAAATCCAAACTAGTCGCCCGGATAAATGATGTCTTTGCTCTGTGCCGTTTGTCCGAGACAGACAGCGCCAATGTCACCTTCCCCGTCGCCTGATCTTTAGTTGTTCCCCGCGCCGTAAGTGCCTCTCGAAGCTCCTTAATCACTGTCTTTTTCATGGATAGAACCGCCCCTCACATTAATTATTTTTCTAATATAAGAGCCCCCCCAGTTTGACCCAAAGGAGACCCGTCTGGATATAAATCAAGTATACCCACTTTTAAACTATTTTGTTACTATTTACCACTTTTGTGATACCAATTGTTAATCGTCACTGTGCTTGCCACGGTTGCTACCGAAGTACCACCATGAGCCACCGGTTACGGCCGCGATAGCTGCTAGGATGGATCCCCAGAGTGTCAGGTTGTTCCCATCATTCTGAGCATTTTGACTAGAGTCGGCACTGTTACCAGTTGAGGCACCAGCGGCTGCTCCACTCTTTGAAGCGGTAGACTTATCAGCTGTCTTCTTGTCTGACGAATTGTTGTTTGATGCATTGTTATCGTTAGAACTAGGACTAGCCAAATTCGTTACAACTGGTTGCGTACCGTTAGCAGCTGTTGGCGTAGCACTTGCTGCGTAGCCCACTGGTGCTGCCGTAGCACCAATTGTTCCGGTACCCGTTGTGCCAGTACCAGTCGTCCCAGTACCAGTTCCACCAGTCCCGCCGGTAGTCGTACCACCACCGGTTGTGCCACCACCAGTGTCTGATCCGCCACCATTTGAGCCAGATCCGTTACCACTATCTGAATCAGAGTCACCTTCTGAATCGCTATCGGAGTCAGAATCACTGTCGGAGTCCGAATCACTATCGGAATCAGAGTCACTGTCAGAATCGGAGTCGCTGTCGCTATCTGAGTCACTGTCGGAATCTGAATCACTGTCGGAGTCCGAATCACTGTCGGAGTCAGAATCGCTGTCAGAATCGGAGTCGCTGTCGGAGTCCGAATCGCTGTCGGAATCGGAGTCACTGTCGCTATCTGAGTCAGAATCGCTGTCGGAGTCAGAATCACTGTCGGAATCAGAATCACTGTCAGAGTCAGAATCACTGTCGGAATCTGAGTCACTGTCGGAATCGGAGTCGCTGTCGGAGTCTGAGTCACTGTCGGAGTCTGAGTCACTGTCGGAATCGGAATCGCTGTCAGAGTCAGAATCACTGTCGGAGTCAGAATCGCTGTCGCTATCCGAATCACTATCGGAGTCAGAATCACTGTCGCTATCTGAGTCACTGTCGGAATCGGAGTCGCTGTCAGAGTCGGAATCGCTGTCGCTATCTGAGTCACTGTCGGAATCAGAGTCGCTGTCGGAGTCAGAATCGCTGTCGCTATCCGAATCACTATCGGAGTCAGAATCGCTGTCGCTATCTGAGTCACTGTCGGAATCAGAGTCGCTGTCGGAGTCAGAATCGCTGTCGCTATCCGAATCACTATCGGAATCGGAGTCGCTGTCGGAGTCCGAATCACTGTCGGAGTCTGAGTCACTGTCGGAGTCAGAATCACTGTCGGAATCGGAGTCGCTGTCGGAGTCCGAATCACTATCGGAGTCTGAGTCGCTGTCGGAATCGGAGTCGCTGTCGGAGTCTGAGTCACTGTCGGAATCGGAATCGCTGTCAGAGTCAGAATCACTGTCGGAGTCAGAATCACTATCTGAGTCGGAATCACTGTCAGAGTCTGAGTCACTGTCGGAATCGGAGTCACTGTCAGAGTCAGAATCGCTATCCGAATCACTGTCAGAGTCTGAGTCACTGTCGGAGTCTGAGTCACTGTCGGAATCTGAATCGCTGTCAGAGTCGGAGTCGCTGTCGCTATCGGAGTCACTGTCGGAGTCAGAATCGCTGTCAGAGTCTGAGTCACTGTCGGAGTCAGAATCACTATCTGAGTCGGAATCACTGTCGGAGTCGGAATCACTGTCGGAGTCGGAATCACTGTCGGAATCGGAATCACTGTCGGAGTCGGAATCACTGTCGCTATCTGAGTCGCTGTCGGAGTCTGAGTCACTGTCGGAGTCAGAATCACTATCTGAGTCGGAATCACTGTCGGAGTCTGAGTCACTGTCGCTATCCGAATCACTATCGGAGTCAGAATCACTGTCGCTATCTGAGTCGCTGTCGGAGTCTGAGTCACTGTCGGAGTCGGAATCACTGTCGGAATCAGAATCGCTGTCGCTATCTGAGTCACTGTCGGAATCAGAGTCGCTGTCGGAGTCCGAATCACTGTCGGAGTCTGAGTCACTGTCGGAGTCTGAATCACTATCGGAGTCTGAGTCACTGTCGGAGTCAGAATCACTATCTGAGTCGGAATCACTGTCAGAGTCTGAGTCACTGTCGGAATCGGAGTCACTGTCGGAGTCTGAGTCACTGTCGGAATCTGAATCGCTGTCAGAGTCGGAGTCGCTGTCGCTATCGGAGTCACTATCGGAGTCAGAATCGCTGTCAGAGTCTGAGTCACTGTCGGAGTCAGAATCACTGTCGGAGTCAGAATCACTATCTGAGTCGGAATCACTGTCGGAGTCTGAGTCACTGTCGCTATCCGAATCACTATCGGAGTCAGAATCACTGTCGCTATCTGAGTCGCTGTCGGAGTCGGAATCAGAATCGCTGTCGGAATCAGAATCGCTGTCGCTATCTGAGTCACTATCGGAATCGGAATCGCTGTCGGAGTCGGAATCACTGTCGGAGTCAGAATCACTATCTGAGTCGGAATCACTGTCAGAGTCTGAGTCACTGTCAGAGTCAGAATCGCTGTCGGAGTCTGAGTCACTGTCGGAGTCTGAGTCACTGTCAGAGTCTGAGTCACTATCGCTATCCGAATCACTGTCAGAGTCTGAGTCACTGTCGCTATCTGAGTCACTGTCAGAGTCAGAATCGCTGTCAGAGTCGGAATCGCTGTCAGAGTCGGAATCGCTGTCAGAGTCGGAATCGCTGTCGCTATCTGAGTCACTATCGGAGTCAGAATCACTATCGGAGTCTGAGTCACTGTCAGAGTCTGAGTCACTATCGCTATCTGAGTCACTGTCAGAGTCAGAATCGCTGTCGCTATCTGAGTCACTATCGGAGTCGGAATCGCTGTCGGAGTCAGAATCACTATCGGAGTCTGAATCACTGTCGGAGTCTGAGTCACTGTCGCTATCCGAATCACTATCGGAGTCAGAATCACTGTCGCTATCTGAGTCGCTGTCGGAGTCTGAGTCACTGTCGGAGTCGGAATCACTGTCGGAATCAGAATCGCTGTCGCTATCGGAGTCACTGTCGGAGTCGGAATCACTGTCGGAATCGGAATCGCTGTCGCTATCTGAGTCACTATCGGAATCGGAATCGCTGTCGGAGTCGGAATCACTGTCGGAGTCAGAATCACTATCTGAGTCAGAATCGCTGTCGGAGTCTGAGTCACTGTCGCTATCCGAATCACTATCGGAATCTGAATCGCTGTCGCTATCTGAGTCACTGTCGGAATCGGAATCGCTGTCGGAGTCGGAATCACTGTCGGAATCGGAATCGCTGTCGCTATCTGAGTCACTGTCGGAATCGGAATCGCTGTCGGAGTCGGAATCACTGTCGGAGTCAGAATCACTGTCGGAGTCAGAATCACTATCGGAGTCAGAATCACTGTCGGAATCTGAGTCACTGTCGGAGTCAGAATCACTATCTGAGTCGGAATCACTGTCGGAGTCAGAATCACTATCTGAGTCGGAATCACTGTCGGAGTCAGAATCGCTGTCAGAGTCGGAATCACTGTCGCTATCTGAGTCACTATCGGAGTCGGAATCACTGTCGGAGTCAGAATCCCCTTCGGCTGCAATTGCCAAGTTAGCGTAACTCAAGGCATCATTTGCTGCGCTAGATGCTTTGTCCTTTGCCGCATGAGCCGCTGAAGCTGCCGCTTGTGCTTGAGAAGCATATTCCTTAGCTGCTGCATTATCTCCAGCAGTTTCGGCTGATTTAGCACTACTATAATTATCTGCTGCGGCTGATGCTGCGGCCGATGCATCTGAAGCCGCCGATGAAGCTGTTGCTGCTGCATCTTGCGCTTGAGATGCGTATGAAGCGGCCGACTTATTGTTGTCTGCATATTGATCAGCTACATTCGCGTATGAGCTTGCCACTGCCGCATAGTCGCCAGCAACTGCTGCTGCGGAAGATGCATCTGAGGCTGCTGATTCAGCATCTTCAGAAGTTGTACCGTTAACGGTCAGCAATCCGGCCCCTAGCGTTATGCTTGAGCTTCCGGAAGTAACCTTCAGGAAGTAGTAGCCGCTTTGACTGGTCTTGATATCTGACAACGAAAGCGTCGAGTTGGTTGCTCCTACAATCGCTGTTTGCGTCCCGTCCTCAGTACTTGCGTAATACCATTGGTAAGTTGCCGTGTCAGAACCTGAACCAGCATTTGCAGCTGGTACCCATTCTAAGTCATCACCGGCGTTAACCGTCTGGTCGTTCAGCCCACTCCCAACCGTTACAACTTTTGAAGCTGTATAGCTGGTACCATCTTCATTCGTAATCGTTGCTGTGATTGTCGTCGTGCCTTTGGCGTCAGCGACAGTTGTCAACACACCAGATGAATCGATGGTCGCAACTGACGTGTTACTACTCGTCCAAGTCACGGTACCAGTCGCATTCCCTGGATTGGTAATGGCCGTATAGCTCGTTACATCATTAGTGAAGACATAGCTGTCACCACTAATTTCAATTCCAGTTGCTGGAATTTCACTGTCGTAAATATCAACTTCGGCTAAGTCACTGTATAAGGAAGTTATGACCCCATATGAGGATCTCAATTGGAAGACTAATGTTCCAGTAAAATCTGCTTTCGTCTTAACAGTTAACTTTGAACTCATTGTTGAAGTGGTAATAAATCCACCCGTAACATCATTCGGAGTAGCAGATTCAATATAGTTGGCCTTCACAGCGGCATCAGTAGTCATCCATTTGCCATTAACCTGAACGTACCATGTTCCTGAAGCAGTGAGGTTCCCAAGCCCTGATACCTTTGATGTCGCGGTTAAAGTAAACGTGCCGCCGGCAATCGCAGGTGTCAACTGTGCTGGTTGTTGCGTATACCCAGAACTTAAGGTGATCCCCCAAAGGGTAGAAGCATTCCCACTTGGTTTGCCTTGATAAGTGCTCAAGTTATTTGAATAATTGACCGCATAGCTTGCAGCAATTGTGGCGTCCGAAGCGGCAGAAGTTGCTGTGACTGCGTAGGAAGCAGCCTCCGCTACTGAAGAATCGGCAGCAGCTGCATAAGAGCTCGCTTCCACGAAGTTTCCTGCACTAACTGCTGATGACGCCAATGTCATGTAGCTCGTAGCCGCTTCAGCAGCCTGATCTCCATACGCTGCGTCTAGCAATGATGACTGGGCATAATATGCAGCCTGAGCAACGTAGGATGCCCCTAAACTTGTGTTATTAGGCATTGCTGTGGCCAATGAATTTGCGACAGATGAAGCCGTGCTAGCTTCATCTGCAGCGGCAGAAGTAATTGCTGCGGCTGACGAAGCTAAAGTTGTCGTGTTGTCCAATTGTGCATCAACAATTGTCTTGGTTGCGGAGCTGGCTGCTGCAGAGGCAGCGGCCAATGCATCATTAGTGTAGGCCAAGTTCGTCAAGGCTTGGTCATACATCATTTCTGCGGTATCCGCATCCCCTTCAACCGCTGCTGAGGCTGCAGTTGAAGCGGCACTAGAAGCAACTGCAGCTTGAGCCAGTGCTTCGGCTGCGGCTGAAATGGCTGCCTCGTAGTATTCGGTCGCTCCAGAGTTGAAGTCAACCGCTGAAGAGTACGCGTTCTTAGCATCATTGGCATGAGAACCAGCAACTGTAGCCAAACTAGCGGCTTCACTAGCGGCATTTGCGGTTAAGGTTGCATAGCTAGAAGCCAGGTAGTCGTTTGCCTTAGCCTTTTCAAGAGCCGTATTCACATAGCTCAACGCAGCACTAGCTGCTGTACTGGAAATCGTATTGTAAGAGCTAGCTGTGGAAGCAGAATCAGCCGCGTCCAATGCGTAAGAGCTGGCCGCCGAGTAATCTTTGGCCGCTTCGAAGGCAGCAGCGTTGCTATATGCTGTACTTGCAGCTGCCGCAGCACTTGTCGCATTTGCCGCGTTCTCAGCTGCAATAGCAGCTTCGGAACTTGCCATATTTGCATAAGAGCTAGCGGCTGGAATCCCAGCAACGTTAGCAACCTCGTAAGCGTTTGAAATGGCACTACTTGCGTTGGAAGCCGCGGCGGTCGCTGCATTTGCGTAGCTCGCCGCCAAGCTTGCGGAACTTGAAGCCTGATCTGTATAATTCCCATTTGCATCAGTCACAACAACCGTTAACACATTAGATGCAGCCTTGATAGCTGTTGCCCCGATTTGAAGTGGATACGTCTTTTTCCCAGAAACGACAGCTTGGAAGTAATACGTTCCTGCCGTAGACAGCGTAAACGTATTCGTTGTCGTCGTCTTCTTACCGGTCGTTTGCGTTAATTGGCTCCAATTTTGACCGTCCGTAGAGAAGTACCAGGTATACGTCTGTGTGCCACTCAGCGAATAAAGCAAGGCACCACTTGTCAAATCAGTGATTGACGTTGTAATCGTCAACGTGTCTCCCACTGCCAAGGTATCGTTGTCAATTGCCGTTGTCAGAGTAGCACCATCTGCATCCGATTGCTGCCCACTAACGTGCGTATTAAACTTTTCTGCCAACAATGCAGCAGCGGCGGCTTCACTGGCAGCAGATGACGCAACTACCGCAGAGCTGGCAGCGGTCTTAGCATATGACGTTGCGTCTTTTGCCGTAGATGCATTGGCTGCGTTAACTGCGGCCGTAGATGCTGCAGTTGCGGCGGCAGTGGCTAACGTTGCAGAACTGGCAGCAGATGTAGCATAAATAACCGATTGATCACCTTCATACTGTGCTGCTTCGCTAGCTGAGCTGCTGGCTGCCATTGCATCGGTGGCCGCGTTACTGGCACTGACAGCAGCACTATTAGCAATATTAGAAATCGCTAGTGCTGAAGCTTCCTCTGCTTTGGCCTGTGCTGTGCTCGTGGCCGTCGTTGCTGCCTCCAAAGTGGTGACGGCTTCGCTGGCCAAACTATTGGCTGTTGATAATGCCCCCATTGCAGCATCGTATTCCGTATCATCCGTGGCAGTGGCGGCAGCAGCAGCGGCACTACTTGCAACCGTTAATGCTTGTGCGGCTTTAGTTGCAGCATCGTTTAAAGCTGTAGCAGCACTACTAGCTTCGGCAGCAGCACTGTTAGCCGCTGAGTAAGCAGATAAAGCTGCTGAATTAGTCTTATCAAATTGCGTAGCCGTGTAAGCACTGCTTGCGGCAGCGGCGGCTGAAGCTGCTAATTCATTAGCTGTGCTTGCCGCGGCATTAACATCAGTACTTGCGTTGCTAACCATGTAAACAATCTGTTGCGTTGCCGCATTCCGTGCTGCACTGGCAGCAGACGTTGCGACTGAAGCGTAGGAACTGACTTCAGCCGTGTATGAAGTTGCCATGGATAAAGCGTTAACATAGGCAATCGTGTTAGCTCCCACATCCCCGCTCGCACCCCCAGCTGCAATATCAATTGAAGCTTGGGAGTACATTGCTGCCAGACTATTGTAATGTTCAACAAAGTCATAAGCTTTTTCAGCTTCCTTATAAGCACTCTGCGCAGCACTATTCGCAGTCTGGACATCTAAAGCATTCTGTATTTCAACTACCGCTGCGTAACTGCTTGCAGCACTGGCAGCTGAAGATGCCGTGGCCAGATCTGCGGCAGCTGCAGAATTTTCAGCAGCCGTACTTCCTGTCGTTGCTGCACTAGAACTGACCGTAGCGCTTTCAGTAGATGGTGTCACAACAGCCTTCTTGGTAGTTGCTACCGTTGCCACTGTCTTACTAACATTTGTGGTTAAGGTAATGTCAACTTTAGCAGTTGATGCCAAGCTGGAAGCTGTGGTTGCCGCATCACTAGCATTAGAAGCGCTTGTTGCTGCCGCAGATGTGCTCGTAGCACTCGTTGCAGCGGAACTCGTAGAGCTAGTTGCGGTTGAAGATGATGATTCTGAATAGCTACTAGTAGAAACTGTTTCGCTCTCTTGCACAGCGCTTGCTGTGGATGAAGCGGTACTAGAAGTAGTTGAAGTATCTGTACCACTAGCTGATGAGCTAGCTGCACTAGATGTATTAGCTGATGACGCGCTTGACTCTAGCTCATCGGCGGCAGAATTCGCAGAACTTGCCGCAGATGAAACTACCCTTGCATTACTACTGGTATCGGCTTGACTTGTGCTATCAGCACTCGCTGTCAATGACCCAGCACCCAATAACGAGAATGATGCCAATGCAGCGAAAACCCAGGTTTTCCCTACCTTGTACATCTTATACCGCAATTTGGGATCGCCATTAAAAGCTTTATTCCGCATGAACTTCACTTTTAATCGTCCTCCTTAAGTTGTCTGAAAAAGTTGTCTATAAATTTTCGATGTAAGTACGCCTCCCAGTTACGCATCGCACTCACAAGTTTGAAAGTTGAGTATAATCGGTCTATACACATTTCTATAATGAAGAGTCGTCTATATAAAGTGTATCCCCTATAAACGAACTCCTCAACAAAATCATTTTATCATAAATTCACCATGCATACTATTTTAAAGATAAATTTATTATTGGTCTACATGAGAAAACGGCAAAATAGGTGAAATTAGTATTTTTCTAACAGTCATTTTTAATAATCCATTCAACTGACTAACTACCGATTTATGCAGAACTAGAAAGTTTTAAAACTGATGAGATCAGTTTTAAAACGCCTAAAAATCAACATTTATAGCCCTTTACCCTTTTATACAGTTCGATCATCAAATTTCACGCACGGCTTATACCATTAACAAACGCAGGTTCATTAGTTAATTTTTTTATATTCTTTTATTACATTTTGATTAAAAAATCTGTATGGTAACAACTATTCCCCTATGTCTATTGGCCATAATATCATTAATAATTCAAGCAATTAGACCGCAAATTCACTGCTATTTTTGCGCATCCGGTTGCAATATTAGTTAGTTTTGCTCACATTCTTAGTGATGTGTAACATAAAGGTTTGGACCGTTTTGATTAACTTGTATGGGTAATTTCTTTGTGTCACCTAACAATTGAATTCTCATCGTGAAGTACTCGTGCTTTCATAATTATTATTTCATTTAAATAATTATGAAATTCTCTTGAAAGCGAATCATTTCTGGTATACTACTGTACCTTTTCTTTCTGTTGTTTATCAGGTCACCCTCGGCATTAGTTTCTTATCCAAACAAAAGGAGCGATGAATTGGTTTCACACCAATTCATCGCTCCACAAAATAGGTTATCTATTTGTCGATTGTCATTTTCCCAGCATGGTACGTGACAACTACCGGCTTCTGCGTCGTCAACACCCAACTGGCAAGTTTGCGTGGTCGTTGCCAACTGATTCCGGCCATTGCCACGGCTGCACCATCCATCGGTGTACTCTTGATTCCCGTGCGGTTTGCCTCCAGCATGTTCGGCCCAGTCTCCCACACACTCATCACCTCTGGCGTAATGTAGCCTACGGCACCAGCAGCAGACCCTGTCTTGCCTCCGCCTAGATTGGGAATACCTAACGCGTGACCCAATTCACGAATCAGAACCGCTTCCCGGTTATCTTGATCTTCAGTTGCCGTAAATCCCTTAGTTTTCCAGTTTTTTGGAAAAAATTGGATGCCGGTTCCATTATACTGTTGGCCACCAATGTATTTGTCCTTGGTCTTACCATCGTGAATAACCTCGTCGCTGCCTTTAGCACTGGCCACAACCTGAATGATTTGATAGCCAGCAACCTGATTCCAAAATTTTGCAGCGTCCCTAACCATTGGCGTCGTCATCATCTTGGACTCATTGTGCACCTGAAGGACACCGTCCCTTCCCATAAAGTTACGGATATTCTTGCCAGAGATCTGGTAAACGTGCCGTGTAGCCACTGCATCCAAACTGTGATTACCCGTATACTTGGTTCCATGGGTTAGTTTCGTTAACTGTGTCAGCTCCTGCTGGGAATACGTCTTCAAATTAATTGCACCATCCACGGTGCTCGTTGGCTTGGTGTGTTGGTAATAATGGACATCCCCATTCATCAAAACTTGCAACCGGTTCATTCCCAAAAACACGCCAGCAATGATGAGCGCTAATCCCACGAAAATCACCAATCGCTTTATTACTTTCGGCATCATTTATCTCCCCCTCGGAATCGTTGACGCTAGCACGCTATCGTTGTAAGTCACCGTAGCCGTTGGATTCGTGAGTACCCAACTCGCCAGCTTACGTGGATGCTGCCAGCTGAGCCCAGCCAGGGCTAATGCAGCAGCGTCAACTGTGGTACTACGAACCCCCAAGTCAGATTTAGACGGCGACCATGGCCCCATGAAGTCCATATTATAGACGCCAGCGCTAGCAGCATTGCCTCCCAATGGCCCGCCTCCTAAGTGTGGAATCCCCAGAGCATGTCCGATCTCGTGAATTAAAGCGGCTTCCTGCCAATTATTTTGCTGCTCAGCCGAAAGGTTCGCTACATGCCAATTAGCAGGATAGTACATGATTCCCTGCCCATTGTACGCTTGCCTCCCCAAAACCCCTCGTTGATTTTTGCCATCATGAATGACCTCATCACTCTGTGACTGCCGATCAACAACCTCTACGATATGGGAACCAGCTATGTGATTCCAATAACTGGCGGCATCAAGGACCATCTTCGTCGTCATAAACTTAGACTGGTTGTATAGCTGCAGAACACCATCCTTCCCTACAATGTTGGGGAGTGGTTTACCATCTAACTGATAACTATGCGTCGTTGCAGCAGTGTCTAGGCTCGTATTGCCATGGTATTGGCTACCGTGGGTAATCGCCGTTAATGTCTTCAACTGATCTTGCGAATAGTAGTTGCGCGCAATTATTCCGCGATTATCCGTCTTGGTGCGCTGGTAATAGTGATGATTAGGTCCACCGATAACGCGCTGAGTGACCTGAAAGCCGATGATTCCTAGGAAAATGATACCCAGAATCACTGCCATCCAAATTTCTCCAGACCGGTGCATACTCACTCCCCCTTATATAGAAAAACCGCCCAAACTAGATACGTTCTCGGCGGTTACCCTTCATTCTAATCCGCTACAACGGCGGTATTCTCTTGCATCAGACTGGCAAAGTAGTCCAATAACTGTTGCCATTGATCAAAGACTGCGTCCTCAGAGTAGCGCTTCGCATTTTCATAAGCAGCGTCACTGTACTCGCGTAGTAGTTTTCGATCCCCAAGCAATTTAATTAAAGCATCCGCCAACTGCTGGGGCTGGCCATTCTCCGTTAAAATACCCGTCTGACCATTCTGGATAATATCACTCGGACCATACTTCACATCATTAGCGACCATCGGTACACCGTGAGATTGTGCTTCCAACAAGGTTAAAGAGAAACCTTCAGCACGACTCGGTAATACCCCCAGTTGTGCACGGTCATAGACTGCCCCAATATCGTGCGTATACCCTTTAAAGCTAACGACATCTGTTAGACCAGCATCCGCCACTTGTTGCTTAAAACGTTTTTCAATGTCCCCGTTTGCGTATCCCCACAATTCAAGGCGGGCATCTGGAAACTGTTGATGTACCTGCGCAAAAGCCTGAATGGAATGATTTTGCTGCTTTTCAGGTGCTAACCGTGCCACGTGGACGATCAGATTTTTCTGTCGCTGGTCAAAGGCTTGGTGTTTGGCGGCAATTTCCTCATCGGTCACATATCCCACTGGGATGGTAAATGCTGGAATTGCCGTGCCAAACCGATCGGCAACATCCTTAGACTGTTCAGGTGTTGCGGAAATCACAGCATCCCACTTATCCCAGTTATTGAGGGCGTTCGTATAGTTATTATTTAGGGGTGAGTGCAACATATCACTGGGATCACTCACGTGGTCGTTATGCAGGTGAAGCACCTTGAAAGCCGGCGTCTGCATGTGAAAGAGGCCCCAGTCACATTCTACCGTTCGATCACAAATGAAAACATTGTTGGCAGTTAGACCATTTAATTCATCATAGAAGAAACGGGTCAATTCATTCATGCCATTAAAAACCCAGCTACTTTGCCGATAATTCAATACTCGCCAAGACAGACACTCTTTACCGGCGCGATTGAGATAATGATTTTTTTCAATATGAACTTGACCATCTGGCCCGAAGTATTGTTCCTGAGAAATCTTACCGTCCCAGTCAAAGAGCTGTTCCAAGCTTCTAAAACCGCGAACATCCCACCAGACCATCTTAATCGTTCGACCATTCACATCAAAATACTGAACGTTACTGATTTCGTCACTGTCCTTCCGGAAATAAATGATCATCATCATTTTCCCTTGGGCGAAGACTTGAAGTTGATTATCCTTCCGCGTAGTCGTTGTGTTTGCCGGTAATGAAAAGTCATTCATGGTAAACGATCGACTCGTAACATCAGCACTGTCACAGAAGAATTCAAATAGATTCACAAAGTTTTCACGAGCAATCCCTGCTTGACGCAGAATGTTCGTGAGTTCCATCGAGAAGACCCGCGTTACAATTTTTGCAGAGATATGGTGCTTCTCAAATAACCGTAACCGATTGATTTCAGCTTGTTCAATACCCGATTTTGAATACTGCATGTTGTCATTTAAAAAATAATACATTCCCGGACCCTTCCTTTCTCAAGCCATTAAGTTAAGCATTGAGTTCCTTTTGCCAGCGATTCCAAACCTTGCGCCGCGTCCACTGTGTGTGTGACTTGCTGTAGGCGGCATCACTGAATTCAGTCAACTTAGTGGCATCGGCGAACAACCCCACAATCTTTTCCGCCATGGCTAACGTCTGCCCCGGCTCAATTAAGTAACCATCCTGATTATCCGTAATCAATTCTGCTGGTCCATAATTAAACTTATAGCTGACGACTGGAATACCATGCATGAGGGCTTCCATCATGGCTAATGATCCCCCATCGGCGAGAGACATATTGGTTAGGACCTGGTAATCGTCATAACGATCGGCCAAATCGACAACATAGTCCTTAAAGAAAACACTGTCAGTTAATTTCAGTTCATCTGTGAGGTTCTTCATATCCGTAATATACTGCGGGTCACCGTAACCAAATAACGTAAAGGTTGCGTCTGGTACCCGATCCTTAACCAAGGCAAACATTCGTAACTGCTGATCAATTCGCTTATCCTGGCCAATTCGCCCAACATAGAGCAAGCTGTGCGGGTGACGTTTAGTGGATGCAACCTTTTCCGTTGCCTCCTTTGAGAGTGGTAACGTGGTTACGGGCGGCATGGAAAAGACATGTGCTTTAGGAAAACGGGTCGCCAAGTTTTCTGCCTGTTGAGCGGTCGCCGTGATAAAGCCATCAAAGTGACTGAAGTGTTCAAAGGCTGGCTCTAAGAAACCATCCAGATCTGCATGAACCGGATCGTTTGGATTCACGGCATGGTTGATGGGGATGTAGAGATACTTGCGGGACGCATCATTCAATGCCAACAACGGTTGAACACCAGTACCCGGCCGGTCAACAATGAAGGTTGTTTGCTCAGGATCTTGATTACTGAGCTCATTTAAAAAGAAAGTGAATAGATCATCGGTGTTCTGGAAGAAGCGGTCATCCTCATCGTGATAATTTTTTAAAATTATCCGGGAAGGTAACGGCTTACCCTCCGTATCCTGTGCAAAATATTCTTCCAAAACAGTTTGGCCGGCTGGCGTGTAATACCGTTGCAAAATCAATTGACCATTTTGACCAAAATATTGCGTGGCAGACTTAAACCCCCGCCAATCCCAGAGGTCACTTCCCACGTGATTACCCTGTTGGTCAAAGAACTCTTGATAAAAGACGCGACCAATGGTTCCCGGAATAAAGCCAACGTTTTCAACTAACCGGTCACCATCAGCTACACCACTGAAATTAGCCCCCACGGTAACTTCATATTCAATAGGCACCTGTAAATTATCGGTAGTCACGACGCGCGTATCCGCAAAATCCGTGACCTGTTGAAAGTAATCAAACATATTCAACACTTGCCCATCTGTAACCCCAAAGTCACCGATAGTCCGATGCAACAGTCGGTCATAAATTTTGGTGACAATTTTGGCCGGTGTTTTATAATGATTGAACAATTTAACTCGGTTCATCGCCGTATGTTCAACACTAGAATTTTTTTGCAGGATATATTCATTAACAAAGTAATACACAGCGCAACACTCCCATTCGTCTGGTTAGGACACCTTATTCTCTTATATATGCGATTCCATGCACAAAAAACATGACCACATATCAACTGATTAAGATTATACCTGATTTGTTTTATAATTAAAACTAATTGCAAGCTATTATAAAAATTTACTCATTTAGATTATTTAATCTTCGAATTAAATTTTTCCACTTTTCTGTCGTGTTTTCTGGAGAATATTGTTGTACCAATAGCTGTGCCGTCGTCATCAATTTTAACTGTAAGTCCCGATTAGACAAGTACTCACGCATCTTCTGAACCAGTTGTTCCTGGTCATTAACTGGCACTAAAAAGCCATTCTCCCCATCGTGAATCATCTCATTTGGCCCATACCGAATATCATACCCAATGACAGGAACACCGTAACTCAATTCCTCAATCGTTGAGAGCGAGAATCCCTCTTCCACACTGGTCATCAATGCCAAAGAGGCCTGCTGATACTCACTTGTAAGATCCTTCTGAAATCCTCGTAAAAAGATATAGTCCTCTAGGCCATGTTCTTTGATATATTTTCTTAGCTCGCCTTCGATCTTACTCCCAAAACCAAGCAAGTGTAACTGAATATCTGGAAACTCTGGTACTAGCTCTTCCACCGCTTTAACTTGATGAATCAACTGCTTTTCTGGCGAGTATCGCGCTACACTAATAATCCGGTGAGGATCACGCTGACTAAAATCAACCACTTGTGGCGTTGCAAAACCTACCGGAATGGCGGTAATCGGCGGTAACGTACTGTACCGGGCTAACAAATCCGTCCGTTGCTGTTCCGTTGATACCACAATGCCATTAAACCGGGAGGGATGCGTTAAAACATAGTCGTAGATTCCATGTTTCAAGTCCCCCGTCACCACGTCTTGACCAACGCGCACATGGGTACTGTGAAACACTGGACATACCTTAATCTCAGGGCGCGTGTGGTCCATTGCTGGTGCCATTTGTCCGTTACGATCCGTAAAGAAGATATCCTCATCCTCAGCCAACTCATCGATAAAGAACGTTTGTAATTCGCCTTCGCTATTAAAATAATAGTCCCGCTGTTTATAATTTTTTAGCGTGATCTCCCGCAGAACTGACTTACCCTTAACTTCCTCACACTGCTTAATTAACTTAATTTGCTGATCTGGACTATAAAAGAGTTCCGTATTAATCTCATCGTTATTAGCTAACAGACTCGTCCGGCTCAGAAAGCCCCGCCAGTCATATACATCTCGTCGAATCTTTTTATGGTTATGATCAAAATAATTAATGTAATCAATCTGTGAATAATTGTCATCCAGAAAATGAGCATACATCAAAAATAAACCATCTTCATCATCTACCCGAATATCATTGCTGGCTGCCACGTAGCGTAACTGAAAGTGACAAGTCGCTTGCCAATAATTGCGCCAATCAAAATGACCCGCCGGTCGGTACTGCCGACACTCTTGAAAATAATCATACATGGAAAATCCAACACCCTGAAACCCATACTTGGTCAGATGTTCATGTAACCGTGACCCATACGCTAGATACAGGAGTGTGGCTGGTATTCCAGCCTTCTGAAATAATGTCATGCGGTTAAACTGTGCTTTCTCAATCCCCGTCACAGAAACACCCAAGTTTGTATCTACAAAATAATTCACAACAACCTCACCTCTTCTAACCTCTCAATTGTCAGTCTTTAATTCACAAGCGATCTCCAACAAATGAAAGCACTTGCATTTCTATGTTCCTAATTTAAGCCAAATTCGACTAGCAAGCAACTAATCCACCTCCAAAAGGTCTCACCAACGCCTAATGTTAGGTGACCAATCAAACAAAAATACCACGATTCCACCTCTCATGGTGGAATCGTGGCACTCGTTCTAAAATTAAGTTATCACTAATGTGAGGGACAATTCTCGATTGCCCCCGTTACCAGCTTGTGAAACACCGCATCAATCCTCGTAGATTTCATGCTGAATCACCGTTGCCATGTCGATTGGCAACGGCGCGTAACAGGTAACCCAACGTTGCTCAAAGGGTTGGTAGAATGACAGTCTGGCACAATGCAAGGCCTGACGGTGAATCCAAGGATTTGTCGTTGTCCCATATAGCCAGTCTCCCAGTAACGGATGCCCAATCGATTCACAATGAACTCGAATCTGATGCGTCCGTCCGGTATGCAATTTGATAGCTAATAAACTTGCTGTCGGAGACGCAGCAACGACCTGCAATTCTGTTTCAGCTTGGCGTCCATCTGGTCGAACGGCACGTTTAATAAAGGAACCGACTGCACGCCCAATCGGCGCGGTCACCATTTGATGCCGTGGTGTAACCATCCCTGCAGCCACTGCCACATACCTTTTGTCCAGCTGTCTTAGTTTAAGTTGTTTATCCAATATCGAGTGAGCAAAGTGATGCTTAGCAAAGATAACGACGCCACTCGTTTCCCGATCCAGCCGAGTCACGATATGTGTCACCGTACTGGGGGCGCATATTGTCGTCAGGTGGCCCTTTACCCGATTAGCCAACGTATCCTCTGGATATAGGTGTGAAGGCACAGACGCCATTCCAGCAGGCTTATTAACAACCAGAAAGTGATCATCCTCATATAGAATGTCCAGCGGTAGAAATGACGTGCCCACGTGATCGTTAGGTGCTTCTGGAGGCAGCTGCAACCCAACCGTTTGACCAGGATTGGCCATCGCAATCACGCGAACCTCTACGCCATCCAACGTGACCACGCCACCGTGAAATTTAACTTGTTTCAAAAAGGTCCGGGTCACACCGTGATCCATCAGAACCGTCCGTACGTGAATTGGGCTGGTTCCCGTCACACGCCACGCAAAGGCCGTCATTCGTTATCTCTCCCGATAAAGGAAGACTCGACTCGCTGCCAGAAGTGGGTGTGTCGATACTCAGCAAAGGAAATCCGATGCTGCGCGATCTGGTAGGTAATCGCCTTGATTGGCCGGCCCTCAATACTCAGTTGATCACACATCAAGACATTATTTGCTGAACTCGCTGGTTCCACGCGAATCCATTCATCGGCCGGCAGAATGAGTGGTGAACCCAACGTTCTAAAAACAAGGTTATTGATGGACGCAATTTCTGCCATCTGAATTGCGTTGAACTGTGGACTCAACACCGCACCACCAACAGCCTTATTATAAGCCGTCGATCCAGTTGGCGTGGAGATACACAGGCCATCCCCTCGGAAACTTTCGAAGAATTCACCCTTGATATAGACATCGGCCACCATGGTCCCGGAGACCTTCTTAATTGTCGACTCGTTCAATGCTAAAGCCTTATCAGGATGAGTACCATCCGCATATTCTACTTTTATCGTCAGCAAAGGGTAGCTGACACTCTGGCCATTATCTTCAACCAGACTATCAATCAACTCCTGAACCTCGTAGTCCCGCCAATCGGTGTAGAAACCCAAGTGGCCCGTATGAATACCCACGAAGCGCACCCGATCCAAGCGATCACTGTAGTGGTGAAAAG
Source organism: Levilactobacillus muriae (assembly GCF_045862015.1). Classification (NCBI taxonomy): domain Bacteria; kingdom Bacillati; phylum Bacillota; class Bacilli; order Lactobacillales; family Lactobacillaceae; genus Levilactobacillus; species Levilactobacillus muriae. Next base: position 3,696 of record NZ_BAAFRU010000002.1, on the reverse strand, counting down.
CGGATAACAGCGTGCCATCGCCGCCCACCGTGATCACAATGTCTGGGTCCAGACTATCCAGCTCGATGCCCGCCGCTGTTAGTCCTTTTTTTAAAGCCGTCGCGACCTTCACCGAGGCCTGGCCGTTATTGCCATAAATGGAAACCTTCATTGCGTCAATCTTCCTTACTGTGAGGTGAGTCCGGGGCATCCCCACCGGCGCCATTCTGCGGCGTATAGTGCTGGGCTTCCTGGATTTCTTCTCGAATTTCGGACATTTCCGTGTCCAACTTGAAAGCGGCCTCCGCCGCTCGCTGGAGCCGTGCACTCAGCTCTGTCGGGAAGTCACCTTGATACTTATAATTCAATGAATGTTCAATCGTCGCCCAGAAATTCATGGCCAGTGTCCGCACCTGAATCTCCGCTAAAATCTTTTTTTCTCCCGTGACCAATTGAACCGGATACTCGATCACAATGTGATAAGACCGGTAGCCACTGGGCTTTTCGTTATGGATGTAATCGCGTTCCTCAAGAATTGTAAGGTCCGTTCGCTGCCGTAGCAGGTCAACCACTTGGTAGATATCCTCAACAAATTGGCACATAATACGTAGTCCCGCAATGTCTTGCATATCTTGTTCCAAGCGTTCCTCGGCCACGTGCCGACGAGTCATCTTCTCCACGATACTAGGTACCGGTTTAACTCGTCCAGTAACAAACTCAATGGGCGGCCGCTGATTGCGATTCTCAAATTGCTTTCGGATACCGCGGAGCTTGACTTTCAGCTCACTCACGGCCTGTTGATAGGGCAATAAAAATTGATCCCAATTTGCTATCATGACGACTATCCCCCAACCTTTATTACACAGCTTACCATTGAATTTTACCATAATTTGGCCGGAACCGAGACTAATTACTTGGTATCATCCCGTTAAATTTCAAAGTTCCTGCCAGTTTTGATTTCACGAGGCGTTTAGCTTTACCTCCGACTAAAAATGTTGCATGATTAGGTTGCGTTTTAAACGGACGGGATTCACCTCAAACAAACGTTTGGATTGCTATTTTTTGAAAATTTGCTAAAGTAGTGCTATTGTTACTTTTTGTTTAGTGATTCTTGTGGATGACTAATCAGGATAGATATTAGGAGGAAGCAATGTGTTAGAAGTCTATTTGTTCGTCAACCCTCTGGGCGCACGTTGTATGCGTTCAGAACAGAATATTATGCGGTTGGCCGACCATTTAAATAGCAAGGTGTCGTTTCAATTCGTCCCGCTGCTAAATCAACAAATCATTGAACAGGCCTTGCCCGAACGGCCCACGTTGGTCCAACGTAACGCCTACTTCAACGTTTACTATCAGGCTATTTTAGCCTATAAAGCAGCCCTCTTTCAGGGCAAACGTAAAGGACGGAAATTCCTACTCGACATGCAAACGGCCGTTGTCAGCGACCACCAAAAGTTCTCACAGGACTTGGCAGTGGAAGTGGCAAAGGACTGTCGCTTAGACCTTGACATGTTCGCGGAAGACTGCGACTCCGACTTGGCGAAACAAGCCTTTAAGACGGACCAAAAGCTCGCAGCCGAAATGAAGATTCAACAGTCTTCATCTGCGGTTATCTTCAATTGTGATGTTTCTCAATGTGGGTTACTCTTAAACGATGTGACTTACGACTCCCTATGTGACGTCTGTGAGAGTCAGGGTGTAGCTACGCGAGAAATGTTAATGACTGAACCGAATTACCCCAAAAATGACCAAGCTGCTTCAACATCATTGGGTGCCTTTCCGCCACATCTGCGGGTGTTATAAACCGTTTTACGGAGAGCTCACGTGCAATCGCGTGAGCCTTTTTTTGTGGATTACGGTGGCCCTAAAAAAGTAATCCAATATTTGCCCGTTGTCTCACCCGATATGGTATGATTGACCCAACTATTTTGGTTTTTAAAGGGGAACGCTTATGACAACTGCCATCGTCACCGATACTGCTTCTTATCTCACCGCCGACCAGATCGCGGAAAACCCAATAACGGTCTTGCCCATCACGGTCATTCTCGGTGGGCAACAGTATCCTGAATCAGAATTAAGTCCTCAAACTTTCTACGATTATTTAAAAACCGATAATGAACTACCGACGACCTCGCAAGTTTCCCTAGGTCAGATTGAAGACGCTTATGATGAGTTGGCGCGTCAAGGCGTCGATGAGATTATCTCGATTCACCTCTCTAGCGGCATCACCTCATTTCTCAGTAATTTGAAGATGTTCTGCAAAACTTACACCAAGGCAAAGATCTACCCGGTGGACTCCCTGGTTGCCAGCGCTGGCGAAGCTAACCTGTGCCTGCTAGCAGGTAAGCTGATCAAGGCTGGTCAGACTGCCGAGCAAATTGTCCCCCAACTCAACGCCCTTCGCGATACACAGCGGGTCTACTTTGCCGTGGATAATCTGAGTCATTTGGCGCGAACCGGGCGATTGAGTAATCGTTCCGCCATGATTGGCAACCTGCTCAACATCAAGCCACTGCTGACCTTCGATGACACTGGTAAAATTATCGCTATCGACAAGGAGCGAACGATGCGCAAGGCCTTTGGTTTCATCACGGACCACCTTTCCGCTCACCTACAGGAAATCGATTACCCGCTCCACGCAACGGTTATCGACGCCAATAACGAAGAAACCGCGCTCCAATGGCAACAGGCCCTTCACGAACAATTTCCGCAAATCCGTGTCTCTCGTAGCGCATTGGGCCCTGCCATTAGTGTCCATACCGGTGAAAAAACGATGGGTGTACTATGGCAACAGGATTGGCAATCCATTTAATACGAGTTAGGCAGAATTCCCTCGTTTTCAAACAAGGGATGAATGCCATCATGCCTTTCGTTGCTTTATGATATAGTCTTCCACGGTCTCCTTGCTCATGTCACCAAGCGTACTCATGAAATAGCTAGGAGACCAGAGATGTCCACCCCAAAACTTTTGACTTTTTATCTCGGGATGTAATTCAAAGAATAGGCGCGCTGAGCCTCCTTTGAAGGCTTTGACAACGTTGGTTGGTGCATACTTGGGCTTAAAACTTAGCAACAAGTGAACATGGTCAGGCATGATTTCCATCTGCTCAATGGTGACTTCGTTCAATTGGGCTATTTTTGTTAAAATTCCCTTCATTTCAGAGACCAACTTTGGCGTTGTAAACGCCTCGTGCCGGTACTTAGTGACCCAGACCAAGTGGAAATGAAAGTTATAAACATAGCCTCGTTCGTGAATAGGTCCTGCAATATTCTTACTCATATGTCACCTCTATAAATATTATTATAAGTTGTTTTGCTATGGCTATAGTATACTCATATGATATGCTATATTCAAGCAAAAGGAGGTGCAGGCTATGGCGAAAACGATGGCGCAATTACCTTATCATTACGGGGTTAAGGTCCGGTTTTTTCCTTCAACTGAACAGAAGCGTCTAATCAAGCGTAACAGTGATGCTAGTCGCTTCATTTACAACCAGATGAACGGGATGAACAATGAGCTATTCTGGCTAAAGCAAGTAAAGATCCCCATCACAATTGTCTTGGACCGAATCGCTGATTTGACGGAGCGCCTGAAGAAACCGTCAACTGCAATCTCTAATAGTCATGGTTGGCTAAACCATCCAGATTTTGACAGCCTGATGAAGGCCAATGCTATCAAAAATTACAAGACGGCCTGGAAGTTATTCCACCAAGTTC